>CALVPR010000064.1 GCA_944351765.1 uncultured Bacilli bacterium | reverse complement strand
AATTTCAAATAATATAAAAGCTTATTCTTTAAATTTTTCTAAAAAAATTTCATTTTCTTTAAGTTTACCTGTATTAAAATCTATTGCTGACTTGATTTTTGGTATTATTAAATCTAATTCTTCTCTTCTTTCTAACATTGCTAGAGCTTTAAATGAAAATATTAAACTTAAAGATACTATTGATAGAATTAGTAAAAATTTAGATAAAATATATGATAATCATAATATTGTTTATTCTAATTATTACGATACTATAAAAAATTACATAACTGAAGATTCTTGTTTTCATATTGATAATTCTGATGTTAATAAAGATTCTTCTTCTAAGTTAGAAGATTTAGATAGAATAAAAGATTCTTCTAGTAAAGATGAAAAAATTGTTAATGGATATACTATTACTGAAATTATAGCAACTAATACTCCCACTGACTTACCAATTAGTATGTATTCTAAAATTTTTTCATCTTTATCAGCAGACTATATAAGCAATAATAATGAAACATTAAAAGCAGTAGATCAAATAAGCAATTATTTTGGTAATATTGGTACATATATAATGGACAGAGGTTATGATGATAAGAAGTATTTTAAAGAATTTAATAACAGAGGATTAAAGTACATAATAAGAGGAAAAAAGAATAGAACTGTATTGTATAAAGAAAATAAAATAAATATAGTTGATTTAGCCAAACAATTTAAAGGTAAATATAACATTACTTTAAATATAAAAGGTAAAACAATAAATAGATATTGTAGTTATGCCAAAATAAATATATCTGATGTAAAACAAGAACTATATGCAGTATTTGTATACTTTAAAAATGAGGTAGCTATATTTTATACTAATAGAGAATTAAATGTAAAGAATGACGTTTTAAATGTAATAAAAAATTATTATATGCGTTGGAGAATAGAAGAATATTTTAAATATAAGAAGCAAACATTCGATTTTGAAAATTATAGAGTAAGAACATTAAAGAAGATGAATGCTTTAAACTTAATGATAACATTAGCAATAAGTTGTATATATATGATTACACAAAATTCTATTAAATTAAAGGAGGATGTAATAAATATTTCTAAAGCAATAAAAGGAGAAGTATACTTTGAATATTATAGAATTACAGAAGGGATATATATAGCATTATCTCATATTACAAAAAGTACAAGACATTTAATAAAAAAAGAAAAGCCATCTAAATACACTCAAATTGCATTTTTCGGGGTGGCTTTAATTTTTGCGGAAACTTAAAATAATAATATTATATTGACATGTAATAATATTTAAAATATAATAAACAAATATAAAGGAATTGATAGTTATGGATAAGAAAAAAGTAAATATTATATTAAAAATTTTAATAAAAATTATATTTTTAATTGGTATAGTCTTATTAGGATTAATTTGCTCCTTATTTATATTGTTGTTTAATTTGATATGGAAATTAAATGATGTTGTTGTATTTAGTGCTTGTTTAATTATTCCATTTCTTTTACTCCCAATATTGTTTAAAAAATATAGAAAAAAGATCTTTATTGTATCTTGTATATATACATTATTAGTTATAATTAGTATAATAATAAATGTTTTTGTAATAAAATATGATAAAAGTTTAGTAATAAAAACAGATATCAATATTAATACTAATGATTATTTACCATTTGTAAATGATACAAAAATATATAAGCTCAATAAACAAGCTAGCTTGAAGTTTACAAATTCAGATAATTTACCAATATTAGATGGTGCAGCAGCCGTATTTCCAGTATATTCAGCTTTTGTAAATGCAGTTTATCCACGTACTGTAAGCTTAAACTTATCTCCATTTTTATATACAAATACAGTAAATGGATATAATAGTTTAGCTCATAAGAATATTGATATATTTTTTGGTGCATATCCATCAGAAGCTCAAATTAAAGAGGCTATAGATGCAGGAACAGAATTTGAGTATACTAAAATCGGCTCTGAGGCTTTTGTATTTTTTGTAAATAAGGATAATCCTGTAGATAGTTTAACTACTCAACAAATTAAAGATATATATTCTGGTAAAATTACTAATTGGAAAGAAGTAGGCGGTAAAAATGAAAAAATAGTTGCTTTTCAAAGAAATGAGGGAAGTGGAAGTCAAAGTATGTTTAAAAGGTTTATGGGTGACACTTATATAATGGAACCTCCAAAGAGTCAAGTAAATGATTTTATGAGTGGAATAATTGAGCAAGTATCTGATTACAAAAACTATAGTAATTCAATTGGATTTTCTTTTAGATATTATTTAGAAGGAATTATAGCAAATCCTAATGTCAAGATGATAAAAGTAGATGGAGTTTCTCCTTCAATTGAAAATATATCAAATGGAGACTATAGTATTACTACACCTTTATATGCAGTAACGTATAAAGGTAATAGTAAAGAAAATGTTAAAAAGTTATTAGATTGGATTTTATCAGAAGAAGGGCAAGAAATTATTGAAAACACGGGCTATGCTGGAATATGAAGTATTTACATATATAATATTGAAAAAAATTTTTTTTGTGGTAATATATTATAGTAGGAAGTTGAGATATGAAAAAATTAATTGAGGACGCAAAA
>CALVPR010000063.1 GCA_944351765.1 uncultured Bacilli bacterium | reverse complement strand
TAAACAATAAAGATATGAGAAAGGAAAAATCAATCTAATAGAATTAATAATTCCTTAAGATTGATTATACGTGATAAAAATGTTTGAGAACTTAAGTGATAGATTACAAGGCGTTATCCATAAAATGAAGGGTTATGGAAAGATAACTGAAGAAAATATAACAGAGATGATGAGAGAAGTTAGATTATCTTTATTAGAAGCCGATGTTAACTATAAAGTAGTAAAAGAGTTTACTAATACAGTAAAAGAAAAAGCTTTAGGAGAAGAAGTTAATAAAAGTTTATCTCCAGGAGAAGTGTTTGTAAAGATAGTAAAAGATGAACTTACAGAATTACTTGGAGGAGAAAAAGTAGATTTAAAAACAGAAGGTAATCCTGTTATTACAATGTTAGTGGGTCTTCAAGGTTCTGGTAAAACTACTACTATCGGAAAACTTGCTAATCTTTTAAGGAAAAAATATAAGAAGAATCCTCTTTTAGTAGCATGTGATGTATATAGACCTGCTGCAATAGATCAATTAAAACAAATAGGAAAAGAACTTAATATTGAAGTATATTCTGAAGGGAAAAAAGATCCTGTAGAGATAGTTAAAAATGCACTTACTTATGCTAAAGAAAATAACTATAACTATATATTAATAGATACAGCAGGAAGACTTCATATTGATAAGGAACTTATGGATGAACTTAAAAATATTACAGAGTTATGTCATCCAGATGAAACATTATTAGTAATAGACTCCATGATGGGACAAGATGCTATTAATGTAATTACGGGATTTAATGAAACATTATCTTTAACAGGTGTTATCTTAACTAAATTAGATGGAGATACTAGAGGTGGTGTAGCATTATCTGTAAGACACTTAACAAACATTCCTATTAAGTTTATTGGAGTTAGTGAAAAAATGGATGGATTAGTAGAATTTCATCCTGATAGAATGGCTTCTCGTATTTTAGGAATGGGAGATATTTTAAGTATCGTAGAAAAAGTTGAAAGTGAAATAGATGAAAAAGAAGCAATGAAGACTGCTAAAAAAATGGCAAAAGGTACTTTTGATTTAGAAGATTTTCTTGCTCAACTTAATCAAATAAAGAAATTAGGACCACTTGAGAATATTTTAAAAATGTTACCGGGTGCTAAAAAGATGGGACTTAATAATGTTAATATTGATCCTAAAAAAATGGCTCATGTCGAAGCAATAGTTTTATCTATGACACCTGAAGAAAGAAGAAATCCTGATATATTAAAAGCATCAAGAAAACAAAGAATAGCAAATGGTTCAGGAACTACAGTAGCAGAAGTTAATCAATTACTTAAACAATTTGAAGAGATGAAAAAAATGATGAAAATGTTAGGTAATAAAAATTTTAAACTACCTTTCTAGGACATTTGTATTAGTTATCTATCTACATAAATCATATTATAATGTAGATAGGAGGAAGTTTAAATGTTTTATAATGATGATTTTAGAGCAGATATGCCTTATGGACTTGATAATGACATTGATATTAATATAACTAATAAAAATGTAAATAGTAACAGTAATATGAACATGAATATGAATGAAATGTCAGCTCCAATGATGGGGGGATGTCAATCAGTTGGATGCCCAATTATTGAACCTATGCATGAAAGATGTGTTTATAGAAATATTGTTCATGAAGTACCACAAGTGTGATAATTTATGATATATCAAAATATCTGAGAGAAAATAAGTACAAACTAAAGGCATTTTGATAAGAAATGTCTTTTTGTGTGATATAATAGATATATAATATTTTTTAAATTAAAGAAGGTGAATATAAATGATTATAAAAGTAAATAGTATTGATGACTGTAAAATATGTGATAACTTTTTGACTTTATTAATTCAAGATGAAAGAAAGTATGATACTACTATAGATGAAAAATTTGTTGTCAAAGATTATTTTATTAATATGATCAATAATCAAAATATTCTCCTTTTATATAAAAATGAAAACAAACCAATAGGATATATATTTGCTAAAAAAATAGATGATAAATACTTGATTGATGGATTATATATTGATATTAATTTTAGAAATAAAGGTATTGCAAAAAAATTAATAAAAGTAATAATAAAAGAAATATATTCGCTTGGAGATTATGAAATATTCATAAATGTATTAAAAGAAAACAAAGTTGCTGTTAATTTGTATAAAAATATTGGATTTATTGTAGAACAAGAAGATGAATTAAAATTTTATATGTGTTATAACAAATATAAATTAGAAAACGCTTCCATAAAAGATATAGAAAGAATAAAAAAATATAAATTAAATACTATATTTGAGTATGCAAAAGATTTAGATAAAGAGGAAGTTGAAAAAATAAATAATTATGTTAATAAAACTATATCAAATCAAATCTTTGAATATAAAAATATTGTTTTAAATAATATTATAGTTGGAAGTTTTTTGATAACTAAAAATGAAAATGGTTTACTATTAGATGAAATATTTATTGAAGAACAATATAGAAATAAAGGAATTGGAACATCAATTATTAAAGATGTTGTATCTAAATCAAATAGTAATGTATACTTATGGGTATACAAAGATAATATTAAAGCATTTAATTTATATAATAAAATAGGTTTTAATATAAAGGAAGAAACTGATAGTAGATATTATATGGAATATAAAGTAGTTGAAAATAGAAAGTGAGGTATTTTTATGGATATAAATAAAATCAAAAATGAATTAATTAAACAAAAAGAATCTAAATTTAAAGGTAATATATATCATTATTCACAAGTCAATTTTGCTTA
>CALVPR010000062.1 GCA_944351765.1 uncultured Bacilli bacterium | reverse complement strand
AATGACTTTTAGTCGATATGTACCTGCTTTTAGCAGTGAAAACAAGCCCTACACTTTCAGTGTAGGGTGGTTGACAAAAACATTTGTTTATGTTAGTATATATATCAATTTCAGGGGGTATATATATGAATAAAGAAGTTAAGGGGTTACTATATGAAATAGTTACGCTATGTTTTATTATAATTATAAATTTGATAATATGGCCTAATTTAAAAGAAGAGCATTTAAAGAAAACAGAAGCAGTCATGAATTATGTAAGTAACTTATCAATAGATATTGTAAATAAGGAAGAATACTATTTATTTCCAATGACAGATGAATATGCAATAACTAATTTAAAAAAGAATACTATTAAAGTAACTAATTATAATAATAGTTATAAACAATATTCATTATATTTAAAAGTAGATAAGAGTTCTACTACTGATATAAATTCATTAAAATTTATGTTTAATGATAAAATTATTGATTTTAATGAAATATATTCTTATGAAGATGAAAACTATATTTATTATCAAGTTTATAATAATAATATAAAAGATATAGATTATATAGATTATATATTTTGGTTAAATAGTGATAGTCAATTAACTAATGTTAATTTTACATATTCTTTGCAAGTTATTTAATATAGTTGGAACATATTTATTAATTTATGATATAATATAATATATGAAACCTTATAAAGAGTAGTGGAGGGACTGGCCCAATGAAACTACAGCAACCTATTAGATTAGGTGCTAAAGCCGAATGATAAGGAGCTAAAACAGGTTTCTACCTGTTTTTTCTTTATTTTGTTTCATAAAATGAAGGGAGAATAAAATATGAGATTATATTCAAATGAAATTGTATTTCGTGGACATCCAGATAAAGTCTGCGATCAAATTAGTGATGCATTATTAGATGCATATTTAAAAGAAGATATAAATTCAAGATGTGGGATTGAAGTTATGGGAGGAAAGGGTAAAATATTCATTACTGGAGAAGTTACTTCTAAAGGTAATGTAGATATTGAAAAAATAGTTAATAGAGTACTTAAAGATGTTGGATATAAAAATAAATATGAGATTATTAATAATTTAGGTAAGCAAAGTGAAGATATTGCAATGGGTACAAATGATGAAATAGGTGGAGCAGGAGATCAAGGAATGATGTTTGGCTATGCTTGTAATGACACTGAAGAATTACTACCAATGGCAATGGTAATTTTGCAAAAATTAAGTATGTGGTATGATGAAGAGAGAAAAAAATGTAATTACTTATTACCTGATGGAAAAGCACAAATAACGGGATATTATGATGATAATATGAATTTACAAAGAATTAAAACATTTACGGTGTCATACCAAAACGATGAATTGCATAGAGAAATAACTGATAAATTAATTAAGGATAAATGTATAGAAATTTGTAATGACTACAACATTGAAATAGAAAATTTTTTAATTAATCCTACAGGTAAATTTTTAATTGGTGGATTCGAAGGAGATGCTGGACTTACTGGAAGAAAAATTGTAGTAGATACTTATCATTCTTTTGCTAAAGTAGGAGGCGGAGCCTTCAGTGGGAAAGACCCTAGTAAAGTAGATAGAAGTGGTGCTTATAAAGCAAGAGAAATAGCTAAAGATTATTTAAAAAAATATAATTTAAGGTGGTGTAGTGTTCAACTTAGTTATGCAATAGGAATAAAAGAACCACTTGCAATTTATATTGATAGTGATAAAGGTAATTTAAATGTAGAAGAAAATTTATATAATGAATGTGCTTCTAAAAGAATTATTAAAGACTTAAACTTATATTATATTTGTTATGAAGATAAAGCAAAATTTGGACATTTTATTAATTAACAGTTTTATAACTGTTTTTTTCATAAAAAAAGTAGAGTTTAAATTAAACTCTACTGTAGAATTCTACTATTAATGCTTCGTTGATATCAGCATTTAATTCGCTTCTTTCAGGATATCTAACATAAGTAGCTTCTTTTTTATTAGCATCAAAAGATATATAATCAACTCTTTTGTTCATAGCTTCTAATGAAGCAAGAACTACTGGATGATTCATAGAAGTTTCTTTTAATGTAATAACATCTCCAATTTTTACTCTATAAGAAGGGATATCAACTTTTTTACCATTTACTAAAATGTGTCCATGGTTAACTAATTGTCTAGCACCTCTTCTTGTAGTAGCAAATCCAATTCTATATACGATATTATCAAGTCTGCTTTCTAATAAAATTAATAAGTTTTCACCATGAACACCTTTCATTTTACCAGATTCATTAACTAGTTTCTTGAATTGCTTTTCACTAATACCATACATGAATCTAACTTTTTGTTTTTCAGTTAATTGTACTGAATAGTTAGAGGGTTTTCTTTTTCTATCTTGACCATGTTGTCCTGGACCGTAAGGTCTTCTAGCAATATCTTTTCCATTTTCAAGAATAGAGAATGATACTCTTCTAGCTTTTTTGTTATTTGGGCCTGTATATCTTGCCATAATATTCCTCCTTCCGCTTTTAGAGGATTCTCTTCTTTTATAGGGTGTTTTTGTCGTACTTTCGTTATGCAGCAGATAATTACTTATACATAACACATTATAAAATATGAGAATAACGCTGCTAAATGCATAAATATTGTACAATAAATAGTATTATTAGTCAAGAAAAAAATGCAAATTATCTAAAAACAGAAATAACAACAAAATCTGTAAAAAAAGTGTCAAATATTACCCCATATAAAGAAATTATGCTATACTCTCAACTTAAACACTTTTAGAAGAGCAAAACCTCCCAATCCCTTTGTTTATGAGGGTTTGAGAGGTTTTTAAATTT
>CALVPR010000061.1 GCA_944351765.1 uncultured Bacilli bacterium | reverse complement strand
TAATAAGCATAGAATTAATCATAGATCCAGTTTTTAGACATTGCTTAGCTTGACAGCATTGGGTAGCGACTATCCGAATCTGGTCTATGGAGGAATATATATTCCTATGAAATAGAAAAAACTTACCGCGAGATAAGTTAGTCAAAATTTATTTTGATATTTGTCCTGACAAAATAAATTTCTTTTGTTATAATATAATTATTAATGAAATAGTAAGAAGGTTGTTATATATGAGCAATTATAATGTATATGTAATAATATCAGCAACAGAACTTAAAATGGGCAAAATAATTAGATTTATTACTAGATATAAATATAATCATGTATCAATAACTATTGATAATGAATTAAAATATTTGTATTCTTTTGCTAGGTACCATAAAAAAACATCATTATATGCAGGATTTGTTAAAGAATCAATGTTAAGATATAAAGATAGCAAAATTAAAATTTATAAGATACCAGTTGATAAATATACATATAGAAAGATGAAAAGATATTTTAAATTGTTAGAAAAAACAAAAAATAAATATTTATATAACTTATTTTCAGCATTATTTTTTGTAATTCATAAAAAAGTAAAAATAGATAAATCATTTACATGTATAGAATTTACTTTACATACATTAAGTAGATATGTTCCTAAATTAAATATTACAGATTATAAGTTTTATTCAATTAAGGATTTGGATAATTTATTAAATGAATATTTAATGTATGAAGGTAATTTTATTATGAGTGATAAACTATCTTGGAATAATGATAGTTATCTTGATAATACTCATACATTTACAAATTATATTGGTGTTATAAGAAATATATTTATATTAATATATCGTTTTGTAAGATATTAAGGAGGAAGTATGTTAAGGATAGAAAATTTAACTAAATATTATGGTAATATAAGAGGAGTAGAAAATTTATCATTAGAATTAAAAGATGGTGAAATATTTGGTTTTATTGGGCCAAATGGAGCCGGTAAGTCTACTACTATCAAATGTATAATGAATTTTATTAACAAAACAAGTGGTAATATTTATATTAATGATATTTTAGTAGAGGATAAAAATTTTGAATATAAAAATTTAATCGGATATTTACCAAGTGAAATACATTTATATGATGATTATACAGTATTAGAGATGTTTAAGTATTCTTCATTATTTTATTCAAATAAAGCATTAAAAAGAGCTTTAGAATTAAGTAAAAGATTAGAGTTAGAAACTAATAAAAAAATAGAAGATCTTTCACTTGGTAATTTAAAAAAAGTAGGAATAGTATTAGCGTTAATGCATAATCCAAAATTACTTATATTAGATGAACCAACAAGTGGATTAGATCCAATTATACAAGAAGAGTTTTTTAATATATTAAAGGAAGAAAAAAAGAAAGGAACTACAGTATTTTTCTCTTCACATGTACTTAGTGAAATAAAAAAAGTATGTGATAGAGTGGGAATTATTAAAGAAGGTCATTTAATAAAGGTAGATACTATTTCTAATTTTAATAAAAATAATTATTTGAATATTCATATAGAAAGTAAAGATATAGAAAAAATATCTAAAGAGTTAAATATAGATATTGTAAACAATAATTTTATATATCAAGGGGATATAAATATACTTATAAATAAATTAAGTAAATATAAAATAGATAAACTTTTAATTAATGAACCAGAAATAGAAGAATTATTTATAGATTATTATAAGGAGGAAGTATGTTAAAAAGAGAATTAAAAATAACTAGGAAAAGTTTATTTATATGGTTATTTGTACTTATTTCTATATTTACTTTAGTTTTTGCAATGTATCCATATATTATGAATGAAACAAGTGGTGTATCTATGGATGAATTACTATCAATGTTTCCAGAAGAAGTTTTAAAAGCATTTAATATGGATATAGCAGATATTTCTACGGCATTAGGATGGTTAAAAACAGAAGGTATTACATTTTTATTATTGATATATGGACTATATGCTTCAATACTTGGATCAAATATTATTTTAAAAGAAGAAAGCGATAAAACAATAGAATTTTTATATTCAAAACCAATATCTAGAAATAAAATATTAACTACTAAAATAATGGCAGGAATAATTAATATTATTGTATTAGTTTTATTAAATACAATATTTATAAATATAGGTTTACTTATATGTAATTGTTATAATTTTAAAGAAATTAATTTATTATGTTTAGTACCATTATTACCTACATTAGTTATATTTTTTATAAGTTTATGTATTTCTACTTTCTTTAAAAAAACAAAACAAACAATAGGGATATCTATTGCTTTAGTATTTATAAATTATTTTATTTATACATTTGCTAGTATATCAAGTAAAATAGAAAACTTAAAATATATAACTGTATATACACTTGCAGATATTAGAAATGTAATAAACAAAATAAACTTTAATATAATTAATATACCTATATCAATTGCATTAATAATGATATTGTTATTTATTTCATATAAAAAATATAATCAAAAAGAATTTTTATAATAAGATTAAAAAAATGAAACAATAACCAGAACTGTTAAAACTGGTATTACTTTTGAAAGAGTGTTAGCAATAGTTATTAGTTATGTTAATTGGTAGTCGGTTGTATGAGCAATTATACATGGATTAATGAGTTGGTCGTATGTTATTTATTATATAATTAGATATTAAAATCTAAATTGTTAGTTATTTAATGACCCTTGAAATGTTTCCTGTAATAAACAACTTTTACATTATAAAATGTTAGTGTGAAAGACTCTTATAATAAAAACTAGATAAGTAAAGTTATACAAAATTTGATACAATTAATCTAGGAGGATGATGTTATGAGAGTTGAAGAAAAAATCAAAAGAATTACACCAGACACTTTGATATGTGGAATAGACGTAGGAAAAACAAAGTGTTGTGCAAGATTTTGTGATTTTAGAGGGATGGAGGTGTATCATAAAGTATGGTTTGATAAAACAGAAAATTTAGATATTATTGGTTGCAACATAACGGCTGCAATGTATGAGGAAAATAAAACAGATGTAATTATTGCATTTGAACCGACAGGACATTATTGGTTAAACATTGATAAATATTTTAAAGATTGTGGTCAAGAA
>CALVPR010000060.1 GCA_944351765.1 uncultured Bacilli bacterium | reverse complement strand
TAAATCCTTTTAAATAGCATTTAATCGGTAATTAGAATTTACTTTTTCTAAATATATTTTACTTTTTCAATTGACCCTTTTTTATATAAATGTTGTAAAATGTATATCATATATACGACCCCACTCTATAAGATTTTCGATAAGTTGCAGAGTTTATAGTTTTAGTGTCTTCGATTCTAGTATTAAATATAGTATGTCCTTTGTTTTTTCCTTTACTTATTAATTCCTCTGAACCTCCTGAGCTAGAACCTTTGTTATCTGATATTAGATATACTGTATCTTTATCGTCTTTTTTTATTTCAAATAAATCTTCAGCATGGTCTAATCTTCCGTGATGGGGAATTTGAATTATTTGATGTTCTTTAGCATTTTCTTCAATGGCTTTTGTACTAGCATCTCCAACTAGTAGGAGTTTCGATGTTCCTAAATTTATACTTATTTGAACACTAGCAGCATTTACAGTTGTTTCATTATCTATAGAATCTCCTTGTCTTGAGTCTAATGCTTGTCCAGCAACTTCTAGTACATATTCTTTAGAAGGACCTACAACTTCTATGCCATTACATATTTTGACAAAGGAATCATCTTCATTATATATATTTTGCAACAAGCCCTGTTCTCCTAAAGAAGCAATATTTGAATACCTTTCCAATATTTGTTTCTTTATAGAATCTTTAGTTTTTCTATCATCATCAATTTCTTCTAATAATTCTTCATAAAATTTTAACAATAGAATAGTATAAACTTTTTCTACTTTATTTTCTTCAATTAATTTTGGTATACCATTAAAATGGTCTGAATCGTTATGAGATAAAACAATTATTACTTTTTTATCTGGACCATAATTTTTTTCTAAATATTCTATTACTTTTTCAGCATGTTCATTCGAACCACAGTCAAATACAACAACATCATTCCCATTATCTGATATAAAACAATCCCCAAAATCATGTTCTTTATTTTCTTTATAACTTTTAGAGCTTAACATTAAAGTATTCATAAAAACCTCCTCATATGGTATAATATTTGTGTGTTTATACAAAATGTAACTTAAGTATAATTTATATTTTTATTACATTTTAATTATACTAACTATTCGAATAATTGTCAATACACTTTGATAAAAAATTTACATTTTATTTAAAAAATATTTACATTTTATTTATCTTGTAATATAATTACTATAAACGGAGGGAAATACCATGAACGAAAATAAATTTTCTCAGATAATAAAAGAATTAAGAAAAAAACATAACTTGACACAACAACAATTGGCTGATATAGTTGGAATTACTGCTACTGGAGTATCATATTGGGAATCAGGAAATGCTACTCCTAACACAGAAACTTTAAATAAATTATCAAAATACTTTGGAGTAACGGTTAATTATTTATTAGGGATTAAAGATAATATGGAAGAGGATAACTCTAGAACTGCTATAATTTTTAGAAAAGCTGAACAAGTAGATCCAAAAGAAAAAGAAAAATTGCTTGACATATTAGACAGTACGATTGATATATTTTTAGGAAACAATAAAAATGGATAAGCCAAATTTTAAAAGAGCAAAAGAAGAAGCATACAAAACATTAATGGTACAAAAAAATTTTTCTTTTCCAGTTAATCCTAAAAATATAAAATTGAAAGAATATGATATTAAAATAATAAGTTTTCAAGAATATATGCAGAAAACAAAAACGACTATAAATCAGCTAACATCTAATGGGAGTTTTTATGATGGATATACATATATAAAAAACAACAATATATTTATTTTTTATAACGCAGATATAGAAACAGAAGGAAGGAAAACTTGGACAATATCTCATGAATTAGGACATATAGTTTTGAAACATACTACTCAATGCGATAAAAATGAAGCTGAAGCGAATTTTTTTGCATCTCAGTTATTAGCTCCTCAATGTGTATTAAAACAATTAGTGAAAAGTGGTGCTAATATAAATCCATTATATTTGTCTGAAAAATTTAAAATCTCTAAAGAAGCGAGTGAAAATTGTCTTCATACTCTAAGTAAAGTTATAGATAATGAATTTATAACAACAGATTATGATGATATTATAATACAATTATTTACACCATATGTTAGTATAGATTATTCCCTTAATTCATACCTTGATGAATTAGAGAATAGGAGAAAAGATTTTTACTTTTAAAGATAAATAAATATATGAAAGGAAAACATCTATATGCTTGAATTATATGAAGTATCAGAAAAAGACAAGGATATAATTTTTAATTTAATGCAATTATATACTTATGAATTAAGCTTTTTTGAAGATGAAACAACAAATTTCCAACTACAAGAAAATGGGTTATTTAAATTAAGCAAGTATATAGATTTATATTGGACACAAGAAGAAAGACATCCATATATTTTAAAATGTGATGGCCAAATAGCAGGTTTTGTGTTAGAAAGATTTAACGAAGATAGAATGAATGAAATAGCAGAATTCTTTGTTTTAAATAAATATAGAAAGCACGGAGCAGGAACGTTTATGGCAAACGAAATGTTTAATAGATATAATGGAAAATGGGAAATAAGGACTTTATTAAAAAATAAACGAGCTAAAGAATTCTGGAGAAAAGTTGTTAAATCTGCTAGTAATGGAAATTATGAAGAACGCTTTATAAGAGATAATACTAGATATGCCTTTTATTTTGAAAATTGAAAATATTAAACACTTATAGAAGTGAGCAAATATACTCACTTCTTTTACTTATCTATACTGCCTATAGTAATCTGCACTCCATCAACAAAACCATTCCTATAATACTTTTCATTCCAGTAACAAAGATAATCCATAAAATTATTATTAAGTTTATCTAATTCCTTCTTAACATACTTTTGATTTTGTTTAGGTACATTCTTTAAAATATTTTCAGATAGTTCATCAAAATATAGATGGTGCTTTTTATCTTCGCCTGTTAAAGTACAAAATATCTCTTGCTCTCGAATATTTAGCCGTTCTCTTAATATATCATCATTTACTTCTCTAAAATTACATATTTTAAAATTCCTCCTAATATTTAATTATAAATTAATTCTTTTAAAACAATTTCCTCAGCACTATTTTTAAAATTATTCATTAATCTAACCCACTCAAGTGGATTACACTGTTTCAGCATTTCATCAACATTATTAGCTTTAGCCAAGTTTTTAACTATATTGTTTACTTGCATATTTGCTTCTTTATCAATTGTTACAATGTGTTCTGTTAATGTTCCTTCTAACATTAGTTCTGTATAATAACCGCTTTTATACTTTTTTAGATAGTCAAGCCTTAAACATCCATATTTTCCAATTTGATAATTATCGAAATTATTGTTTTTCATAGCCACATTAGGTATTAGATAATCATTTTCTCTATGATATTCTAATTTTCGTCTTGAATTTTCCATATAAAACCTCCTATAAAATTAATCATTTTCAAAATTATAATTCGCATATAATTTGTTCCA
>CALVPR010000059.1 GCA_944351765.1 uncultured Bacilli bacterium | reverse complement strand
AAAGTATAACAAAAAATGTACAATATTGTGCATTTTTATATTACATTTTTTGTACATTTTTATTTTATCATTAACATGACCATCACTGACATCTTTTGATGATATCATCCCCATTTCACTATATTTTTTTATTAACTTATTTATTTCTAAAATCTTGTCCACATTAAACTCCTTAACTATTACAAATAATATAAAACTAATTTTGTTAATTTACAAGTATGTTTTCTAAATTGACATAAACAATTTAATTTATATAAATAGTTTATCATAATTTTGTGCAAATTAAAACTCTAACCATAAAAGTTAAAGTTTGGTATCAATCTGGTGCCATCTGTAAGAATCGAACTTACAACTAATCCTTACCATGGATTTGTTATTCCATTTAACTAAGACGGCTTTCTGGTGCTGAAAACAGGACTTGAACCTGCGACCTATTGATTACGAGACAATTGCTCTACCAACTGAGCTATTTCAGCAATATGGTGGAGGCGAGGGGAATCGAACCCCTGTCCAAAAATATAGCCACTTAAATATCTACAAGTTTAGTTAGTTATTTAATTTCAATATATAATCATTAACTAACAAAAGGTTATATATCTATACTATTATATTCATTATTAGCTATAGTAATTACTAATAATATAGCTTACTGTATAAGTCCCTGTTATTTCCCGTAAGCAAAGAAATAGAGGAACCTGTAGTTTTACTTTAAATTAAGCGAAAGCTACAGCATTTTTATAGCTGTTTCCAGTTATTTTATTTTTAGCCTTTAACGCAGTACAATACGACTTGCAATTTAAACTTCTATTATTCCTGTCGAAGCCAGAACGCCCCCATAAATAATAACAGTAACATTATATCATATAACAAATAAAAAGGAAATAGGGAGTAACTATTTCCTTACTTTATTATAAATTTTACACCTTTCTTTTTTTCATTTTCAATAGAAATGTCGTATTCTAAAAAATGAAGTGTTTTTTTAACAATGGAAAGCCCCAATCCAAATACACCTTTAATGCCTTTTTCGTATGGAGTGAAAATATTATTCAAGACATTTTTATCAATATTTGGTCCGTCATTATACAAAATTATTTTTTTGTTTTTAACAGTAATTTTTATTTCTTTATCAGCGTATCTAATAAAATTACCTAAAATATTATCTATAATTGCTTCCCACATGTCTGAGCTTCCTCTAAAAATAGTAGCTTTCCTATCAATATCAAGAACAAATTCAACATCAGGTCGCATTAATTTAAATTTATCAACTGCTGCATATATCGTCTGGCTAACATCATACTGTATATTTAAATTATCTTTTTTGTCCTGAATATAATTTATTTTATTTAAATATAATAAGGAGTGAACTTTTATTTCTAATTTTTTTAATTGTTCTTTGATGATTTCAATCGTTTTATCTTTTGTTTCTATTCCATCTTCGGAAGCTTCAATATACGATTTCATAACTGTAATAGGAGTTTTAAAGTCATGAGATATGTTTTGATACATTTGATTTTTATATTCTTCCTGCTCTTTTAGATAATTATGCATATTATCTATGGCAACAGCAAGTGTATTTAACTCATCTTCATAAAATGACTTATCTGAATAATGGTTAAATTTATCATTATCTATGTTATCAACATTATCTTTTAATTTTTTTATTCGATTAACTAAATTATTTGACCAAGACATAATAAGCAATGATATAACAATAAATGTGATACCTATAACTATAACAATAGTCATTAATATGTCTTGTCTCATTCTATTGATATATTTATCATTAGTTATAGCAATTTTCGTAATATCATTAGTTTTAGAAGTATTGTAATAGTAGGTATTAAGTTTATATTTAAATTTACCATAATCGCCATTAAATTTAACTAATAATTCATCAATATTCTTTATATCAATTATTTTTTCTAAATTATCTGAAACCATTATTGTACCATCAGAACTTATGTAAATATAAGCAATCTCGGAGTTGATTGTACTATTATTTATATTATCTCCAACAAAAAATAATGGTTGTTTTAAATAATTATAAATATTCTCTTCGTAAATAGGAAGTAAAGTCTTTGGAAGTATTATTCCTAGTGATATTACAATTATGCTGATAACAATTACATATATATATAATAATTGTTCAGCAAGGGATCTTTTAGTTTTCATACTAATCTATACCCATATCCATATATTGTGTGTATTTTTAAGTCTGGCATTTTCTTTCTAAGTCTTCTTACTAAATCATCAACAACTCTATCATTACCAAAATAATCATTTCCCCATATAATATTTAATATATCATCTCTTGAAAATTGTTTATTTTTATTAGTTAAAAACATATATAATAAATCAAATTCCAAAGTAGTAAGATTTAATTCAACATTATCTTTAGTAACAATTCTTTTGTTAATGTCAATATTATAATTTCCATAAATTAATTTTTGAGTGTCTTTAGTATAGACTCTTTTAATCATTTTATTGACTCTTAAAACCAATTCTTTTGGAGAATAAGGTTTAGTAATATAATCATCACTTCCTAACTCAAGTCCAATAATCTTATCCAGATCTTTATCTCTAGCAGAAGTAAATATTACAGGAACAACGTCATCTGATTCTCTAATCCTCTTAATGATATCATATCCACTTATATCATCTCCTAGCATAATATCTAAGATCCATAAGTGAGCTTTTTGATTAACATTTTTTAACGCGTCTTCGCCGTTAGTATAACTAATGACGTTATATCCTTCTTTTTCTAAGTAAGCTTTAATTAAATTGTTTAAATCTTTCTCATCTTCTACTAATATAATGTTATACACAATATCATTCATAATATCACCACCAAGTTTAGTATATCACTAAATGTATTATTTTTCTAGTTGTTATTCATTCGTTTTATATTCATATATCACCTCGTTTCTTGGTATACATTCTACTAGTAAAAAATAGAATAATTATCAAATAAATATGTTAAATTATGTGAAAAGAAAAAATCATTAAATTTTACATATAATGTAATGGGTGAATACAATGTATATAAAAATTAACTTAGATTATAATTCGTTAGAACCATATATAGATAATAAAACTTTTATGTTACATTATAATGCTATATATAATAGTTATATAGATAAATTAAATAAATTATTAAAAAAGAACAACTATAAAGATAATTATTCTCTTAATGAACTTGTAGATAAAATAGATATTTTTCCATTAGAAGATAGGGGAGAGATACTATATAATTTAGGAGGCATTCTTAATCATAAATTATATTTTTATGAAATAAGTGATAAAGGTAATAATATTCCTTATGGGGAAATATTAAAAGATATAAATAAATATTTTGGAAGTTATGATAATTTTAAAAAAGAATTTATAAAAAAAGCACTTAACCTAGTAGGAAGTGGTTATACTTTTTTAGTAATGAATGAGTCAGGTAATTTACAAATAATAAATACTTCTAATGAAGATACACCATATTCTTATGGATTTATACCTATAATTGTATTAGATTTATGGGAACATTCTTATTATTTAAAATATACTACAAACAAAGAAGCGTATATAAATAATTGGTTCAACCTTCTTGACTTTAAAAAGATAAATGATTTATATATAGAAAATAAAAAAAGTCTATTCTGACTTTTCTTCTACAATGGCTCCAGTAGGGCATAATTCTATAGCCTCTTTTACACCATCTTCTAAATCTTCTGGAACAGTATCTACTTTAGCATAAGCAAATCCATCATCATTAAAATCAAATACGTCTGGTACTAATGAAGGACAACTTCCACATCCCATACATTTTTCTTCTTTAATTGTTACTTTCATATTTATCCCTCTTTCCAATATAATTATATAGATAAATTAATTAAAAATCAATAAAATAGTTTTAAATAACTCAACTTAAACACTTTTAGAAGAGCAAAACCTCCCAATCCCTTTGTTTATGAGGGTTTGAGAGGTTTTTAAATTTT
>CALVPR010000058.1 GCA_944351765.1 uncultured Bacilli bacterium | reverse complement strand
TTATTCGGATACATTCTAAATTTATAAGACTTATATATTTTCATGTTACCAATCACCACCTGTAATCGCATTATAAAACATAAACATTCGTTTGTCAATGACTTTGGTAAACAAATAATACAAAAATCGAACTTTCCTTATAAATGAAAAAATAGGGCTCTATCCTAAAATAGACCCCTTACAAAAATGATTTAACATTTTTTCCTTGCATAGATAATGTATCATAATTTATATCTATGTCAAACTAATGTTTCGTATTTCCTTTATAATTTTTTTTCAATTATTTTGTCAAAATATTTATATATAGATTTCAATAGTTCATTATTATTATAATATTTATTATTATAAATTATTCTTCCATAAAACAATTTACTAACATCATGTTCTACATTATTTTTAACTACATCACTACTTACTATTATATTAAACAAATATAATGTATATGTAATTTGTCTAATTCTAGAATTCTTTAACTTATTATCTCTATTTTCTTTTCCAATTCCACATTCTTTTAAATAATTAATAACCAAAGTATCTGCTCGATGGGAATTATCTTTTTTATCTAATTCTGATAATACACACGAGTTATGAGCTACTGCATTTCTTAATTTATTTATTTCTCTTAAAATAAATACATATTTTTTATCTGATAAATTATATTTATTCGTAAAAAATTCAAAGAAATTTACTAACTCTCCAAAAATTATTATTTCTAAAAATTCCCATATTGGAATATTTTCTATTTTTTTTATCTTCATTAATATCATATTTAGAAAAAATCTTTTTATAATAGTCATTTGAAACTTTTTTCATTATACTATTATGGACACTTTTCGGGAACTTTTTATTATTGTAATCATGTTCTAAATATAAATTAACAATATTATATCCATCTTCTTCAAAGATTTCTTCTATTTCATTTAATATTCTAATTTTAAGATAATGTTCTATATCAATTATCATTTTAAATAAAACTATTCTTACCCTATAATCAATAATAGATAAATCTTTTAAGTAAGCAAAATCTAAATCTATAAATTTCCCTTTTAAATTACCACATTGATATTTAATAAAATTATTTTTATAGGCAGTAACGTTAAAATAATTATTATTTTCTCTTAAATACTTTTCTGCATCTATTTCTGAACATTCTATAAATTTAATGTTTTTTTCTTTTAAATAAGTAACCATTTCTGATATTTTCATCATTGGCCTTAGTTCAATTTTATTAATATTTTGTTTCATGTTACTTCACCTTCTTAAATTGGTATTATAACACAAAATTTCTAAAAAAAAGAAATTTAAGCTTTTTTAGCATCAAATTTCTTCCTTTGTTCTGTATTTAATATTTGTTTTCTAAGTCTTATTGATTCTGGAGTTATTTCTACTAATTCATCACTATTTATATAATCTAGACAATACTCTAAAGTAATTGGTCTAGGTCTTTTTAATACTACAGTATGATCTGATCCGGCCGCTCTAGTATTTGTAAGTTGTTTTCCCTTAACTACATTAACTGCTAAATCATTTTCACGATTACATTCTCCCACTATCATACCTTCATATACTTCAGTACCTGGTTCAATAAACATAACTCCTCTATCTTCTAGGTTTCCAATACTGTAAGCTGTTGCTTTACCATTTTCCATAGAAACTAAAACACCAAGTTTTCTTTCACCAATATTAACTCCTTGTACTGGTAAATATTCTTTAAATGTATGATTTATTATTCCATATCCTTTAGTCATAGTCATAAAATCTGTCGTAAACCCAATTAATCCTCTTGAAGGAATAGTATAATTTAATCTAACTAAATTATTAACATTAGTCATATTATCCATGTTAGCTCCTCTAAGTCCTAATGCTTCGATTACTGGGCCTACAGATTCTTCAGGAACTTCTATTTGTACATCTTCATACGGTTCATATTTAACACCATCAATTTCTTTAATAATAACTTCTGGTTTAGATACTTGAAGTTCATATCCTTCTCTTCTCATATTCTCTATTAGAATAGATAAATGTAATTCTCCTCGACCAGAAACTGTCCATGATTCGTTTCCAGATTGTTCTACTTTTAAACTTACGTCTTTTTGAGTTTCTTTAAATAATCTTTCTCCTATTTTTGATGCAGTAATAAATTTACCTTCTCTTCCTGCAAATGGACTATTATTTGTCATAAATGTCATTTTCAATGTAGGTTCATCAATTCTAAGAACTGGAAGTGCCTCTTCTTTTCCTATTTCACATACAGTTTCTCCTACCGAAATATCAGATAGTCCTGCAATTGCAATTATATCTCCTGCTTTAGCACTTTCTATTTCTATTCTTTTAAGTCCTAAAAATCCAAATAATTTTTGAATTCTAAATTGTTTTTTGCTACTATCTAATCTTACACATGATACCATTTCATTTACTTTTATTTCACCTGATTTGACAAGTCCAATACCAATTCTACCAACATAGTCATTATAGTCTAAAAGTGCTGGTTGAAATTGAAGGGGTTTATCAAGATTAACTTTAGGTTCTGGAATTTCTGATATTATTAATTTGAATATTTCACTATAATCTTCTGTTTGAGTAGCAATATCTGGATCCAAACTAGCAGTTCCGTTTATAGCAGATACATAAGCAACCTTAAAATCTAATTGTTCATCAGTAGCCCCTAATTCAATAAACAAATCAATTACTTCATCTAATACTTTACTTATTCTAGCAGTAGGTTTATCTACTTTATTAATTACAACAATTGGTTTAACATTAGCTTCTAATGCTTTTTTAAGTACAAATCTTGTTTGTGGCATTGTTCCTTCATAAGCATCTACTAAAAGCATAACACCATCAACCATATTCATGATTCTTTCTACTTCACCACCAAAATCAGCATGTCCTGGTGTATCTAAAATATTAATACGGTATCCTTCATAATTAATTGCAGTCGTTTTAGCAAGAATAGTAATTCCTCTTTCCCTTTCAATATCATTAGAGTCCATTACTCTTTCTTCAACAGTCTCATTTTCTCTAAATGTTCCAGATTTCTTTAATAATTGATCTACAAACGTAGTTTTTCCATGGTCTACATGGGCAATAATAGCAATATTTCTAATATTCATAAAAGTTCACCTCTTTTTTTCACACCGATTAATTATACCACAAATGTTTGGTTTTGTTAAATAAAAATGAAAAAAAAACTACTTTTACAAGTAATTTCTATTTCAAATTCTTCTTTATTTGAAAAAATTCAAATAAATATACTAATGAAGTAATAATTATATATACGCCAGTTATTTGCAAATATATAGTAACAGTTAATGCTGGTTTAAATAGTAGTAATACTCCAATTATAAATGAAAGAATACTAATAACTACATAAGGTACTATTTTATTTCTTAAAAATTTAGTTAATGTAATAGCTCCTACTACAAATGCATACAAAGATAATATTACTGGTAATAAAAATATTAAAGATCCATAATACACATATATAAATAATGCACTCCAGATGCATATAATACCTACTATTAAATTATTATAAATACTGTATTTATAACTTTTATTCATAAAGAAACTTATAAGTTGTACTACTCCAAGTATTAAGAAAATTGATACTAAAACATAATTTATAGTAACTAAAAATGTCTCTGTAGCAAATACTAGTAATATTCCAAATATTATTGATAAAACAAAAGTTACAAATAAACTTCCTTTACTATCATTAAACATATATATTCCCCCTATCCATTACATCCATCAGTACATATATTAGGATTAGATGCTTTCATAAATTCTCTTGTTCTTTCTTTTAAAGCTGATACTTTTTCTTCTGTCCAGTATTCATCAACATCTCCTGATACCATTGAAGATTCATTATCATGTCCTACTATTTCACCATTTTTTACATATATAACTGCAGGTACATATATTTTTTTATTTCCCTCTTCATCATACGGAACATAGTCTCCTAATATTTCTATTATTTTTTGATAATTTTCAGTATTATTTTCTCTATCTTCTTTTATATTATAATAATATATTTTTTCAATATCTTCTTCATAAGCTACTTCATTTAAGTATTTTACATATCTTTGACACCATTTGCATTCAGGAAATCCTAAATAAACAACACCAGTTCCATTTTCAAGTATTTTTATTATTTCATCCATTGTTCTATATACATACACATTATTTTCATCTACTTCATTATATTCTTCTGCAAAAACTTCTCCATCAGGTATTTTATCTTCTTCTTTATTTAAAGAAAACACAAATACACCTATTCCTATTATAATTAATAATATAATTCCTATAATTATACCAACATTTTTTTTATTCATATACATCCTTCTTTCTAAACTAATTATAACATATGGCAGACTATGTCCGCAACCTAACAAGAAAAAAAACAAAAAAAGCAAACCTCCACTTGAAATAGTTTGCCAA
>CALVPR010000057.1 GCA_944351765.1 uncultured Bacilli bacterium | reverse complement strand
TTTTCTCAAGTGCATTAATAATATATCATTTATTATTTCTACTGTCAACACTTTTTTTCACTTTTTTTTACTTTTTTCTAATTTTGTCGTTTTTTTTACTATATTTGTCTAATTTTTATTATAATTTATAAAAAAAGTAAAGAACTAAGCATAGATTTTGCTTAGTTCTAAAAGTCATAAAACTATTTATGATAAGTTTCATTTTTTAATATTTTAAAACTTCGATAAATTTGTTCTAACAAAACAATTCGAAAAAGTTGATGCGGAAAAGTTAATTTTGAAAAAGATAATTTATAATTACTAAGATTTTTTATAGTTGGTAACAAACCATCAGACCCGCCAATAATAAAATCTATATTAGAATTTTTTATAAAAGTTGTATCTATCATATTTGCTAGTTCCTTCGAATTAACCATATTTCCTTCTATTTCTAAAGTTATTATATAATCCTTGGGATTAATATATTTAAGTATACCTTTACCTTCCTCTTCAATATTAGAGTCATTTATCTCTATTAATTCTATTTTATGATATTTTTTAATTCTTTTCAAATAATCATCAATGCCATCTTTCAAATATTTCTCTTTCACTTTACCTACACAAATTATCTTTATCATACTTCCACAAACTCCGTTACTTCATTTTGTTTAGCAATTATAATGTTATCTACATGCTTGTTTGAAGATTTCAACTTATCAATTAAAGTTTGATAGGCTATATCAGGATCATTATTCTCTTCGCTTAAATGGGCAAGCATAATACATTTAGTTCTATCTCCAATAAAATTTGTTAAATATTTAGAACAATCCACATTAGAAAGATGCCCTTTATCTCCATATATTCTTTTTCTAAGCTCATATGGATATGGGCCATTATTTAACATTTCAATATCATGATTACTCTCTAATATATATACATTATGATTAGTTAAACTCTCAAAATATTTTTGATTTATATATCCTGTATCAGTAATATACACTAAAGAGTGCCCGTTGGAAGATAGAATATAACCATTTGAATCCTCCGTATCATGAGATGTCTTTATAACATTAACTTTTAGATTTCCTACTTCAAATTCATCCGCTGTAATAAATTCATAATTTTTTATATAATCAATATATTTAAACATTTTGTCTGTACAATATACTTTTGTTCCATACTGTTTAGTAAAAACCTCTAATCCTTTAATATGGTCTTTATGAGTATGTGTAATTAAAATTCCATCTATACTTTTAGGGTCTATATTTAACTCCTTTAACCTTTCTTTTACATATTTACAACTATTACCAATATCAATTAACATTCTAGTTGTTTCAGTTTCGACATAAGTGGTATTACCTTTACTACCACTAGATAATACTACCACTTTCATCAGTATAAATTAAATGGATTTATCGTTCCACCGTATGGTGAACCTACTCTAACCCCAAAGTGTAAATGTGTTCCTGAATAAGGGCTATAAGAACTTGGAACAGGATAAACATTACCTGTGTTACCCATAGTACCTATTTGTTGGCCACGCGCAACAGTATCTCCTTCATGTACCCATATTTCATTCATGTGCATATAAATTGTATAATATCCTCCAGCATTATGATTTATCAAAACATAATTTCCTTGTCTACCATTACATGCTAAATATCCCGGTGTACAACCTTTTCCAATTTTATAAACAGTACCATTGTTAGCAGCATAAATTGGACTATTGTATCCTACATAAATATCAATTGCATCATGGAAAGATCCCCATCTCCACTCATAATATGTAGTAATTGTATACGGTCTTGCTGTAGGCCATGCCCAATAAGATAAATCAGCTACTTCCGGAACATATTTATCTCCTTTTACCACAACTTTATTTACTGATGGTTTTAGTTCAGTTGAACTAACAACAACCGCATCTTGCAATTGCCCATTTATATATTGATATTTTCTAACAACCTGATATAATCCGTTTTCTCCTTCTCGTAAAACTTTTTCATATCCCTTATATTGAGTATCATCGTATTGTATCTCTGTTTCAAAAGCTTTTTCTTCTTCTTCAACAGCATGGTATTCAACTACAACATTAATAATCGGATCAATTAATCCAACTACTACTTCTTGTGATTCATATAACAAATTGTTTTCACTAGTAAAAGCTGGATTAGCAATTAAAAATTCTTGAACATTTAATTTGTTTGCACTAGCTACCTCTTCTATAGTATCTCCTGCTTGTACAACATAAGTAGTTTGCTCTTCAAGAGTTCCATATAATAAATATTTAGCAAGTTCATCTACATCAGTAAAAATGTATTCATCAACGGAAATTAAATCATCTTTATATGTAACTTCATCTTGTAAGTCAACATTTTCTATTATTCTACCAGTTGTTTCTATTTCTGCTTGTGTTCCATTTAAGTATTCATTGTATTGTTCAACATTTACAAAAGCTTTAATTGTGTTATTAAGTGCTTCATCAAAAATTGCTTTATTAATAACATTAATAGTTTGCGTAGTTGTTTCTTCACCTTCACTACTAGTAATTGTTATTACTACACCCTTAATTGTAAATTTTTTAGTTTCTATTATCTTGTTATATATATAATCATTTGTTTTAATTTTATCTTTATATGTTGTTGTCTTTTTTATTTCTACGCCTTTAGGAGAATAAATAGTATCTACTTCATACTTATTTTTTAATTGTTGTTCTTTGGAATTTATATAATCTTCAAATTCTTCTTTAGAAGAAATTACACCAATTTTTTCTCCTTCAAGATAAACAGTATATGCTTCTATAGGCACCCTATTATCAGACTTATTAAAACCTAATAAGAATACTGATAATGAAATAAAAATAACTAAACAAATAGAAGATATACTCCATTTAGTATTATTTTCCACTAGTACCACCCTCTTTTCTTATCGACAAAAATGTTGATGTTTTCTTTTTAAATAACATATCAATAGTAGCTATTGGTCCATTACGATGTTTTAGTATGATTAATTGAATTGGAACTGGAACATCATCTCCCTCAGGTATTTGCACATCAGGTGCATGAAGAGCCGCTACTATATCGGCATCCTGTTCTATTGATCCAGATTCTCTTAAGTCACTAAGTACTGGCTTTTTATCTTCTCTTTTTTCAACACTACGAGATAACTGCGATAAAGCTATAACAGGAACTTCTAATTCTAAAGCCATTGTTTTGAGTGCCCTAGATATTTCTGATACTTCTTGTTGTCTTGATCCAGAATATTTATTAGATGAGTCAATTAACTGCAAATAGTCAATTATAACTAATCCTAATCCTTCTCCTTGAGTAGATAATCTACGACATTTTGCTTTAATTTCACTAGCAGTTATTCCCCCTGCATCATGAAAATAGATATTAGTATCTGCAAGTTGACTTATCGCTTCATTAACTCTACGCCAATCTTCATTTTCCATTCTTCCTGTTTGTAACTTTTTATTATCTATTTGCCCTAATGAACTAATCATTCTCATTATTAATTGTTCCGCAGGCATTTCTAATGAAAAGACAGCAATATTTTTTTTGGTAGCTTTAGCTGCTGCACAAGTAATGTTTAAAGCAAAAGCAGTTTTACCAACAGCAGGACGTGCTGCAATTATAACTAATTGAGTAGGCTTTAATCCTTCAGTTAAATTATCTAAATCTATAAGTCCTGTCGTAAGTCCTGTTATTCTTCCTTTATTTTTGGCAAGCATTTCTAAATCTTCTTGTGCCTTAGTAAGAACATCTTGTACCTTACGAAATTCTGTTGTTCTACGAAATTTTCCTACATTCAAAATATTTTTTTCAGCTTGTTCTACTGCTAAAGAAACATCAGTTTCCGGATCATTTGCCACCTTTACTATATTAGTAGCAACTTCAATCATTCTTCTTAATGTAAACTTTTCTACTACTGTATTTATATAATATTCTATATTGGCACCAGTTGCAACACTATCAGTAATTTCGTTTAAATATTCAACTCCCCCAATAGTATTTATAAGTTTTTTATTAACAAGTTCTGTTGTTAAAGTATTTATATCTACTGGTTTTTTATCTTTATATAATTCTAATATTACTTCAAATATTTTACTGTTACTATCTAGATAAAACATATCTTTATCCACTTCTTCACAGGCCTTTTGAAGCGCACCATAAGACCAAAAAACAGACCCTAATAAGGCTTTTTCGGCTTCAATATTATTAGGCAATCCTTGATTCATAATTCACCTACTTTTCTATAAGTACTACTTTTAATTTAGCCTCTACTTTCTTATGTAAATTAATTTTTACAATGTGAGTACCAAGGGAAGTTAAAGGTATATCAATTTTTATATTCTTTTTATCTGCATTGTATCCAATCTTTTTTAATTCTTCTGCTATTTGTTTGGTAGATATAGAGCCAAATACTTTAGAGTCTTTACCTACCTTAACATTAAATCTAATGGTTTCTTTTTCAATTTTATCTTTTATTTCACTAGCAATTTTTATATCTTCTTTTTCCTTTAATTCTCTTTCTTTTATTTGTTCATCTAATATATTAACACTAGTTTTTGTATATTTAACTGCATATCCATTTTTTATTAAAAAATTTGTTGCATATCCATCTGATACTTCTTTTATATCATTTTTTTTACCTTGTCCCCTTAAATCTTTTAAAAAAATAACTTTCATAAATAACACCACCCTTGCATAAATATTATACAATATATTTTAATTTATGTCATTAACAAAATGAAAATACTTAAGTAACCCTTAAGTATTTCAAACGGAAAGAAGCCGGTGAGAAAAATTATACAGTTAGTATAGTGATACTGTAATTAGTCATAGACATCTTCCGTCAAAAACATTGTACCATAAATTGGAAAATTTTTCCATTTTTTTATTATTTGTTTAGGACAAATGTCAAAATAAATTTTGACTAACTTATCTCACGATAAGTTTTTTCTACTTCATAGGAATTTTTATTCCTCCATAGACCAGGATCGGATAGTCGCTACCCTTATATTAAATGTCAAAATTTATGGTGTATTTAGTTTTTTATAGTTTGTAACATATATTTCTTTAATCCTTCTAAC
>CALVPR010000056.1 GCA_944351765.1 uncultured Bacilli bacterium | reverse complement strand
AAACAATAAAGATATGAGAAAGGAAAAATCAATCTAATAGAATTAATAATTCCTTAAGATTGATTATACGTGATAATGATGTATGCTAGTATTATTGTAGAAATTGGTGTTAAAGCAGTAGATAAAACGTTTGATTATAAAGTTCCAAGTGCTTTAATAAATGATATTAAAGTAGGTATGCGAGTTAAAGTTCCTTTTGGTAAAATGGAATTAGAAGGCTTTGTGTTAGAAATAAAAGAAAAAATAGATAATAAATATGAAGTAAAAGAAATAATATCTTTAGTAGATACTGAACCTATTTTAACTAAAGAAATGTTACTTATGGGAGACTTTATTGTAGAATCTACTTTATGTTCTAAAATTAGTGCTTATCAAGCAATGTTACCTAAGGCATTAAAGGCTAAAAATAAAGTTTCTTTAAATAAGAAATATGATAAATATATACTTTTAAATAAAAGTAATAATGAAATTAACCTATATATAAATAAATGTAGATATGATAAACAAAAAGAATTATTAAATAAATTATTAAAAGAAAAAGAAATAAAAGTAAATACTATTACTAGTGAAATAACTACTTTATTAAAACATCAATTAATAAAAATAGAAGAAAGAGAAGCATATCGTTATAAAGTAGAAAAAGATAATGATTATAAAGAAATAGTTTTAAATGAAGATCAAAAGAGTGTAGTAAATAAAATAATAGAACATAAAAATGAAAGTAAAACTTTTTTATTATATGGTGTTACTGGTTCCGGTAAAACTGAAGTATATATGAATGTAATAGATAGTGTATTAAAAGATGGTAAGACGGCCATTATGTTAGTTCCGGAAATTAGTTTAACCCCTCAAATAGTAAAAAGATTTATAAATCGCTTTGGAGATAATGTTGCTATTCTTCATAGCGGACTTTCTGATGGGGAAAAATATGATGAATATAGAAAAATCCAACAAGGTATTGTTAAAATAGTAGTAGGGGCTAGAAGTGCTATTTTTGCACCACTATCTAATATTGGAGTAATTGTTATTGATGAAGAACATACAAGTACTTATAAACAAGAAGATTCTAATCCAAGATATAATGCAAGAGATATTGCTTTATGGAGAAGTAAATATCATAAGTGTCCTGTAATACTAGGTAGTGCAACACCATCACTTGAATCTTTTGCAAGAGCGGGTAATCGTGTATATGAACTTTTAACGTTAACAAAAAGACCATCAAATAGTATTCTTCCAACAGTACATATAGTAGATATGAAAGAAGAAGTAAAGAAGAATAATTTTATTTTTTCAGGATTGCTTATTGATAAGATAAATGAAAAATTAAGTAAACATGAACAAATAATCCTTCTTTTAAATAGAAGGGGATATTCATCTATGCTTACATGTTCAAGTTGTGGTCATGTAGAAAAATGCCCTAGATGTGATATTAGTTTAACTTATCATAAAACTTCTAATATGTTAAGGTGCCATTATTGTGGTTATTTTAAAAAGAAAGTGGATAAATGTTCTAACTGTGGTAGTACTGACATAAAAGATTATGGTATGGGTACGCAAAAGTTAGAAGAAGAATTAAAGAAACATTTTCCTAACGCTAATATAATTAGAATGGATATGGATACTACTTCCAAGAAAGGTGCTCACGAACAAATAATAAAAGACTTTGGAGAACATAAATATGATATTTTAGTAGGTACACAAATGATTGCTAAAGGACTTGATTTTCCGTTAGTTACTTTAGTAGGAGTAATGAACGCTGATATGAGTTTAAGTATTCCTGATTTTAGAAGTGCTGAAAGAACATTTCAACTCTTATCTCAAGTATCAGGACGAGCTGGTAGGGGAGACTTAAAAGGAGAAGTAATTATTCAGACATATAATAATAAGCATTATAGTATTGTTTTAGCCAAAGATCATAATTATTTATCTTTTTATAAAGAAGAAATGAGTATAAGAAAGAAATTAAATTATCCGCCATATTATTTTATAACTTTAGTAAATATAAGTTGTAAAGATTACGAATTAGGTTTTGAACATGCTAATAGAATAGGAGACTATTTAAAAAAGAATTTAGAAGAAAACACTATTGTATTAGGACCTACTATGGCTAATATGTTTAAAATAAATAATGTTTATCATTTTCAATGTATTATAAAATATAGACATGATAATAAATTAAAAAGTATTTTAAAAATATTAGATGAAAGATATAAAACGGAAAATAAAGTGAATGTAGAAATTAATGTGGAACCAACTAGATTATAATAAAAATCTATGTTACTATATAAACAGGAGGATTATTTATGACAAAAGAAGAAATAAAACAAGAATTAATACGAAGATATAAATTTATATATGAAAATGCTCTATTTATATTAGCACCTTATATGCACGAAAATACTCCATATAATAAGAACATTAAATCAAGTATATATCTAAATGTTTTACCCCAAGAACTTTTGTTATCAATAGAATCATTTTTATTAAGTGATATTAATATGGAAGAAAGTGAATTATATAAATTTGTTGAAAATAATAAAAGCAATACTGAATATTTAAAACAATATAAAAAAGGATTAGAACTATTAGAGAGAAAAAATAAGCAATATGAATATGAAGTGTTAAAATTAAATTTAAATTGTCGTTATTTATTAGAACTGATTTATATTTTTATTGAAAGGCAATCACGAGATACTAAAAATAGAGATAATAAGTTACTTGTAATAGATGAATATGCTAGAATTAATAGGTATAAAAATGATGGTAAAATTTGGACTAGTGGAGTTAATCAAACATTTAGAGATATATCTAATTATACTAATTATAATTGTTCTATCGTTATGTTAAATAATAATGAAAGAATAATGAGAGATAAAAATGATATTGGATTAAAACGCGGATTATTTATAAAATATATTTCTGATTTTAATAATCATTATGAGTATAACTATTCTATATTAACAGAAGAAGAAAAACAAAAGATATATTTGGAGTATCATGATGAATTACCATGGGATTTAGAAATAAAATGTATGTTTGATAACGATAATTTGGAAAGACCTTATAATACTAATCCATGTTTAAATTTCTTTAACATTAAAGAAGAAGATATTTTTATAAATCCTAATTCAAAAGAGGATGGATATTATCAAGTTTGTCCTCATTGTGGTTTTATAGTAAATATACCAGATAATATACTATCTGAAGGTATTAAAAAAAGAATAGAAGGTAGATGTAAAGAAGATCCTATGTTATTTAGAAAAATGGAGTTATATTCTGAACTTTATAGTTTAGATAAAAATACAAAACCAGGTCAAAGAAGAATACTAAAAAAATAAATAAAAAGTACTTGTCAAAACATAAATAATATGATATTATTATTTATGTCTTATGGCGGGCATGGTGAAGTGGTTAACACATTGGATTGTGGTTCCAACATGCGTGGGTTCGATTCCCACTGCCCGTCCCATAGGAAAATTAGTCGAACTAATCGACTTCTATATATAAAAGGTTAATTTCGGTTAGCCTTTTTTTGTTTGCCTGAAAGGAGTTGATTAGATATGCAGATAATAAAGGAAAAATTAGAAATTGATGAAACTTTAAATAAAAGAATAAATAATCTACTTAAGTTTCTAAATATTAAATCAAAACTTACAAATGGAAATATTATTAATATTTCAAAGACAAATCTTGCGTATATTGAACCCCATAAATTAATAATTAATGGAACAACTTATTTATTCTTTAATAATTGTAAAAATGTATATATTAATAATCTTGAACAATCTATATTATTAAATGAATTAGAAAAACACATAAGAGAAATAAAATAAACTAGTGTAATTTTTAAATACTTTTCAAACACTAAATTCATACGATTTAGTTTATTGCTTTTAACACTAGGTGCGTTAAAATATAGTAAAATGCAAAAATTATGAAAGGAGTTCTAAATATTTATGAAAAATGCAGCAATATATTGTAGAGTCTCAACTGAAGACCAAGCTCGTGAAGGTTATTCTTTAGGAGAACAATTAGAAAAATTAAAAGATTTATGTAAGTTTAGAGATTATAACGTTTATAATGTTTATGAAGATGCGGGTATTAGTGCAAAAGACATGACACATAGACCTGCATTTCAAAGAATGTTAGAAGATGTAAAAAACAAAAAAGTTGATGTTATTGTATCTTATAAATTAGATAGATTAACAAGAAGTGTTAGAGATTTAGAAGTTTTAATTACTGAACTAGAAAAATATGGTTGTAGTTTAGAATGTGCTATGGATGACATAAATACTTCAACTGCTAATGGTAGATTCTTTGTTAGAATGTTAACGGTTTTATCTCAACTGGAAATAGAAAGAGTATCAGAAAGAACTAAGTTTGGAATGGTAGGTGCTATAAAAGATGGACATATTCCTGTTCGAAAAACTTTAGGTTTTATGAGAGATAATAAAAAATTAATTATTAATCCAGCTGAATCTGAAATAGTAGAAAGAATATTTGATTTATATTTAAAAGGAAATAGTTATCAAAAAATTGCTAATATTTTTAATGAAGAAAAGATATTAAACAAAAAATGGTATGATACAACTATATTAAAAATTCTTTCTAATCCCTTATATAAGGGCGATTTTATAAGTGGTGGTAGAACTGGTACTCCTGTCCTTTATGAAGGTGTTGTAGAGCCGATTATTAGTAAAAATTTGTGGGAAGAATGTCAAGTGCAAACAAGAAAAAACTCACGCAATTACACGAGAAGAAATGATTACATATTCTTTCAAAAAATAATATGTCCTAATTGCCATAAAATAATGGCTTGTAAAGCACCTGGAGGAAATAAGAAAAAATATATTTATTATAAATGTAATAATTGTAAAACTTATGTTAGAGAAGATAAATTAATTAAATTATTAATTGATGAAATTGCTTTTATTATGGAATACGATATTACAGTTAATAAATTTTTTGCTCCACTTTTAAAACATAAATTGGAAAATGCAAACGAATTGTTAATAAAAGAAATTAATTCATTAAAAGATAAAATTGTAAGATTAAAGGATGCTTATTTAAATAATATTATTAGCATTAAAGAATATAAGCAAGATAAAGAACATTTAGAAACTAGAATTAGAGAAATAGAATTAAAACAAAAAGAAGAACAAGAACTAGATAAGTATAATTTTACTTTTGAAGATATAATGTTAAAAAGAGATTTAGAAAGCATTAAATCCATGACTATTCCTTTTTATCAAAACAATTTCAAAATTAAATGGAATGAGCTTTCGATTAGTGAAAAGCAAAATCTTATGATGGATTATATTGAATCAATAGAAGTTTTAAAAAAAGATAATAACAATGTAGAAATAAAACAAATAAATTTTAGAAAAACTTTTATAGAAGAATATGCTAATTTATTTAACAAAAATGCAATTAATTGTTATAAGGAAGTATCTGCTAATGATAATAATATTCAAATAGAAACTTGTGCACCAATGACTAAAGATGAGATAAAAAAATATATTAAAAAATTAC
>CALVPR010000055.1 GCA_944351765.1 uncultured Bacilli bacterium | reverse complement strand
GCGTGGATCACACCCCAAAATTATAACAAACTATTTTATTTTCAATTTTACTATTGACTTTTAATAGTTAGTCACCTTAAACAAATACTATCATACGATTTAATTTTATGTCAAGAAAAAAAGATTAAATAAATTAACCTTTATAACCATTTAGGACTAGATATTTCTAGTACTTTTTTCTTCTCATAATTATTTGTAAATACTACTATTTTTTTTATTAACTCTTTAATTAAATTTTGATTATTTAATGATATATCATCTACAGTAAGTATTCTAGATAATCCCTTCTTATATCTTCTATCTTTTACATACATGCTTAAACTCTTATCTATAAAAGAAATTATTGTCAATTGTTTCTCATTATTTCCATCTGTAGAAAAAACTAAATCTCTATACCAATCTATTAATTTACTTGATAGCACATCTCCATATTCATAGTCATAATTAACAATACTATCAAAATTTGGACAATACTTTAATACTTTTTGAACATATTCAATATCAATCGTTTGTGTTTGAATCATTTTTATCTCCTTTGCTATACTACTATAATAAGTATAGCAATATATATTAATAAAGTAAAGATATAAATAAAGAAAAAAATAATCCTATTACAAGGATTATTAGTATGAATCAACATTAATTTTTATTTTTTTATTATCTTTTAAATAAGAACTAGCTTGAACAATAGTTCTTATAGAATTAATGATATTTCCATCTTTGCCTATTACTTTAGACATTTCACTAGAAGGTACCATTATCTCTATTAATATCGTATTTTCTTCATCTGATTCAAATTCTTTTACTGATACTGATTCTGGATCAGTTACTAATTTTTTTACAATAGTTTCTGTAAGTTCTACAAAGTTATTCATTATTTACCTTGTCTCATGTTATGGTATTTTTCCATAACTCCAGCTTTAGATAAAATATTTTTTACAGTATCAGTAGGGATTGCTCCATTTTGAAGCCATTTAATAGTTAAATCTGAATCTACTTTAACTTCTGCAGGTTCAGTAAGAGGATTATAAGTTCCTACTTGTTCAATTATTTTTCCATCTCTTGGACTTCTTGAATCCGCTACTACGATACGATAGAAAGGTGCTTTTTTAGCTCCCATTCTTTTTAATCTAATTTTTACAGCCATTTTCTTGCCCTCCTTTTGACTTAATTAATAATAACATAAAATTTTATGCCTGTCAACCCAAAAACGTTTACACCCAAAAACAAGTAGATAAAAAGATTATAAATCACTTATAATCTCTTTAATACCTTCTTCTGGAATAAAACCTATACGTTTAGTAACTTCTTTTCCATCTTTAAAGAAAATAATTGTAGGAATACTCATAACACCATATCTTCTTGCTAATTCTTCATGTTTATCAACATCTACTTTAATAAATTTAACATTATTCATAGAATTACCTAACTTTTCAATGATAGGTCCTAACATTTTGCAAGGGCCACACCATGTTGCAAAAAAGTCTACTACTACTATTCCTTCTTTTATAAGTTCATCATAATTTTCATTCTCTAAATGTATTAAAGCCATATTATCATCCTTTCTATTTATAAGCCTCGATAAATTCTTTATCTTTAACAAATACTTTATTTTGATCGATTAAACTTTTAGCACTTTCATAACTAATTGCTTTTTTATCTAACATAAATGTTAATACTTCTTCATTTAATTCTTCAGTTGATTTATTTCCCCTATTATCGATTATATTATATACTTCAGTATACACTTCCACTGTATCATCCGCAAGGCCTGATAAAAGTGGTGTATTATTTAGTATAGTGCCTGCAAACTTTGATTCATTTAAATCTACTAAATTAAATACCGGTAAGCTAATAACAAATAATGCTATAAATACATAAACATAATATTCAATAAGCCCCACAAATATACCCAATATTTTTGATGGAATAGCTAAAAATATTGTCGCTTTTAATAATAATTCCGCAAATCCAGTAATTACAATTAGCATTCGAAGGACAATAAATAAAAGTGAAAACACTACTAAAAAAGCAATTATTTCATATAATATAATGTTTAAAACTTGTATTCCTTTGAATGCTCCCCAGAAATCAAAGAAAGGTAAATTTTCATAAAACAATACGCTTAAATCATTTTTAAATATAAAAGCTATTATAATTATAGCAAAAGTACCAACAAAACTAACAGTCTTTTTAATAGCTCCTTGTTTAAATCCAATAACAGCACCCATTAATAATATTAAGATAATTATTGCATCTATAATATTCATTTTTATTCCTCCTATGGTATTATTATATAACAATATTTTTAAAAAATAAAGAAATATTAAATATTGTATAGTTAAAATTAGACATTTATGGTAAAATTACTTTATAAATGGAGGTAAAAATGAAACAAAAAACTATAACTAAAGTAATAAGAGTAAGTGATAAAATAAAAAATAAAATGATAGAATTTTATGAAGGAAAAAAAAGATTAAAAACTCCACCCTACGCTATCTTTCAAGCTGATGAAAATGATACTGTTATAACGTTATACGAATCAGGAAAAGCAATGTTTCAAGGTCCTTCTGCTGATATTGAAGCAAGCATGTGGGAAATGATAAGTAAAAATGATGGTAATTTAGAAGATTTTTTTGGAGAAGAAGAAAAGAAACCTATTAAAGAAGAAATAACTATTCCAATCGATATTAATTCTATTGGATCAGATGAGGTCGGAACAGGAGACTATTTTGGTCCTATTGTTGTTACATCATCATATGTATCAAAAGAAAATATTCCTTTTTTAACAGAATTAGGAGTAAGAGATTCTAAAAAATTAAGTGATGAAAAAATATTAGAAATAGTTCCTAAAATTATTAAAAAGATACCTTATAAAACACTTATACTTAATAATAAAGACTATAACTTTTATTATGGAAAAGATATGAATATGAATAAAATTAAAGCCATATTACATAATAAAGTATTATATAATTTAATTAACGAAAATAAATTTGAATATGATTATATTGTTGTAGACCAATTTGAAAGTCCTAAAAGTTACTTTAATCACTTAAATGATACTAGTAAACTAGTTAAAGATATTACTTTTATTACTAAAGCAGAAGATAAATGTTTATCAGTAGCGTGTTCTTCTTTAATAAGTAGATATATATTCATAAAAGAAATAGATAAATTAAGTGATAAATATGGATTATTTATACCTAAAGGTGCTTCTTCTTATGTCGATGATATAGCAATAAAATTAATAAATAAATATGGAAACAACGTTTTAGAAAATGTCGCTAAATTAAATTTCAGTAATACTGATAGAATATTAAAATTAAAAGATTAGGTTATATATTTCCTAATCTTTTTATTCTTCAATCATTTTATTTAATAATCCAAATACAGATTCAATTGATTTTTTTAAATATTTATTTATAGTTAATGAAGTGTTAGTAACTGCATTAGTAAATTTATTAGTATAATCTTTTCTTGTTTCAACTGTATAATCTTTTAAATCAATATCTTCACCATTTCTAACATCTTCTTCAAATTTTTTCATTTCTTCTTCGGTTAAATACTTTTTATTAGCAAGTTCATATTCATAATAACCACTTTCTCCAATTACATATGATATAACAAATGCTACAAAAAATATTCCAAAAATAGTTTTAATTAAAAATTTTTTACTCATTATTATCAACCTTTATATATTTATATAATATGTCAGAAATAGCTTCTATAGTATTAAATACTTCTTCTATATTATTCTCATATCCACCTACTTCTATTAAGATACTATTACCACTTATATCTTGATTATATATACCATCTACCCCTGGACCTTCTTTCTTATATATTCCTCTACTTAAACCCGGATAATACTCGTTAAATAAATTATTAATATTAGTAGCAGTCTCTAAATTAGCTTCATAATTATCATGTTCTAGTCCTACTACAAAAAGTATTTTAGCATAACTTTTTCCTTCTATATTGGCTGTTGATACTTCTTTAGTAATAGAATCTCTATGAATATCTATAAAATATTTAAGAGATGAATATTTACTTTTTTTATCCATTATTAATAATCTACTTGCTTTATAAGATGAAGAAGAACCCCAACCATTTATAGAAAGAAAATCAGCCATATTAGTATCTTCTACAATAGTGGAAAGTCCTAATTTATTTAATTTTTCTTTTAATATATATGATGCCATTAATACATTAGGAGTTATTCCATATATATCTAAATTCTTATTATCATAGTTTTCTAATTGATGTGTATTATATATATAAATAATAGGATTATCTACATCAACTGGATTAGGATCTTCTATATAAGAACTAATGTCTTTAAGTTCTTCTAAATTACTATAGTCATCATTATGTTCTACCACTACTGTTTCTTCTACTTTACCTTGTGATAATATCGATGTATTAAGAAGTGTTGTAGGTTTTGTAAAATCTATATTTAAAAAGAAATTAACAGTACTATTTACTACTTTTGGTATAGACATTTCTTCAAAAGTTTTAATACTACCTCCATTTAATAAGAAATTAATAAATTCTTCATTAGTAATTTTAGGATTACTCTTCATTGTATAATAAAAAGTATAAGCAAAAACAACATATATAATAAACATATATATAAAGTATTTTACTTTTACTTTTTTCTTTTTTGGAGTCTTTAAATTCATTTTATTTTTCTTATTAAATATCATTATACATCACCATCTTCATTATATTACTTAATAATGAGATATTTGTCGATGTAATGCATTATTTAATGAATTTGCAATTATTTCACTTAGTTTTAATATTAAATAATCTATTTCCGTATTAGTAACCATTAAATTATAATTAATAGAAGTTAATACTTCATTAATTAAACTAAGTTTATCTTCTTCAGAGAGTTCTCCAATCATTCCTAATATTTCTTTTTTTTCTTCTTGGGATAAATCACTATTTTTTATTTTATCTAAATAATTACCAAACTTTGTATATGTAAGTTTACTTTTTGAAAAGTTATTTTTTATATATGATATATGTTTAAGTAAATATTTAATTGTATCATTAACAATTATGGAAGATTCTACTACTGTAGGTACTCCAATAGCAATTACTGGTACTCCAATCGTATCTTTATTTATTTCTTTTCTTGAGTTTCCTATTCCACTTCCTGGATGTATTCCCGTATCAGTCATTTGAATAGTTTTATTTAATCTATTAATAGAAGATGATGCTAGAGCGTCTATTGTTATAATAAATTTTGGTTTTATAGTATTTACAATTGATTTAATAATATCACTTGTTTCTATTCCAGTATTTCCCATAACATCAGGGATAACGGCAGATACACATCTTATTCCTTCTTTATGATTAGTATTTAATATAAATAGATGTCTAGTTACTAATATATTTTTTATAGATAATGGTCCTAAAGCATCTGGAGTTGATTTTTCATTACCTAGTCCAATTATTAAACAATCATCATCATCTTTTATATTAAGTTTATTAAGTAACTTTTTTATTTCATTTTCAAAACATTTTCCTATCTTTTCTCTATCTTCATAATTAGTTACATCATCAAATTCTATAGTAATATACGTTCCTTTCTTTTTATTCAATTCTTCTTCCATATCTTTTTCTACTTCTACCCTAGTTATTTTAACTCCTTCATAATTATCTGTTTCTTTATTTATATTACTATTATTATCAATAATATCTACAATTAAATCTGTCCTAATATTATATTTAGATAAATTTATTTTATTTCCCATCATATCACCTTTTAATATTTTTTCCAAAAAATGTAGAAAATATTTGCCTTTTTATAATTTTTTTGTTAAAATTATATATAGTTATCTGAAGGGAGGATTTAATAATGGCAAATGTTAAGAACGCAGTAAAAAAGATTAAACAAATTAACAAGACTACATTAGCTCATCAACAATTAAAATCTACTGTTAAAAATTCTATTAAGAATACTGATAAAGCTATATTAGCAGGAGATAAAGAAAAAGCAGAAGCAAGTTTAAGATTAGCTATTAAAAGTTTAGATAATGCTAAATCTAAAGGTTTAGTACATAAAAATAAAGTTGATAGAGAAAAATCTCGTTTAACTAAAAAAGTAAATTCTATGGAAGCAAAATAAGCTTTCTTTTTTTATAAATAAATATAAAAAGTATCCTGTAAAAGATACTTTTTTATAATGATAAAGTATATTATCAGTGTTCCCTGATAATATACTTTATCATAGATTTTGTATTATCATAGAAAGATTAAAGAAATCC
>CALVPR010000054.1 GCA_944351765.1 uncultured Bacilli bacterium | reverse complement strand
TCAATTTGTCTGCTAGTTCTAAAAGAATTTACGTGCTAAAGCACGTGGCCTGGAACCAATGGTTTAACATAGTCAAAATATTAAATACATCTGTTTCTAAAATTGATAAAATATCTTTTCATATAGTTTTAAGACGCTCTCATTTACATGATGAATTTGATAAATTCAAGACAACTAAAAAGACTAAAGGTAAAATGGCATTTATTATTACTGATAATAATAAATGATAATATATTTGATATTAACGATTTTAAAAAATCTATTGACTTAGAACAATATTTTAAAAGATATTCTAAACAAGAAAGAGATAAATTTAAACATATTTCTACTGATTTTTATTCCGGGTATAGCTTTCTTGCTAAAAAATTATTTAAAAGTACTAGTATCTCAATTTATAAATTTCATATAGTTATACAAGCTTATAATGCTTTAAATTCTACTAAAATTAGTTTTTGGTATAAATCTAATCCTAATTATAATAAATTAAAAGATTAATGGAAATTAATTGTTAAAAATGAAAACTATTTATCAGATAAAAAAATATTAAAATTATATAAAGAAAGCATTAAATACATTGAAAATTTCTTTAAATACGATATTAATAATGGAATTATTAAAGGAACAAATAATTTAATTAAATGTTTAAAAAGAATAGCTTTTGGTTATAGGAAATATGATCATTTTATCGCTAGAATATCATTGATTAAAGGCATTATAAAAGAGTGATTTTCATCACTCTCTATAATCAGTTCATTTATCAAATTTATTGTTCACCAACACTATTTGACAAAGAACCAAGAAAACTAACTCAAGAAGAATTTGCTAAATCTATCAACACAAAACAATCTGTTATATCAGAATATGAAAATGGACTATCTCCTATTCAAACTGTATTCTTATATAATATTTGTATTAAATACGAAGTATCAGCAAATTGGCAAGTAAAATTAAAAGTATCAATTATTCTAAGCCTATTTATCATAATTCATTACTTTATCATATAATTCATTAAATGCTTCTACCGTTGTTTCGTTTTCACTTAAATTTGCCATATATTCTTCTACTTCACTATATTCAATATCCAGAAATTCATCAAAAAATCTCTTACCCCTATATATATTTGAAGCTTCAGGAATATATATATTACCTTTCATTTTTTTATTATTAAAGAAAAATAAAATTGGTTTAAATTGTTCTGATGAAGTTATATTTAGCTCTTTAATTAAATATGCAGAAGTCTTTATGAATTTTCTATTTATATCTACAAATTTACCAGTATCATGGTCATCATTATATTTTATTTCCAAATAATAATATATATTTGTTTCTTTATCTTTAAAAAGCAAATCAATATCGTGTTTAAAATTTCTAAATTCTTTGTCATCATCATTTATTATTTTATCAATTAAAAGCATAAATTCAGCATCAAGGAATATATCTTCTGTTTGACACTTAGTTATATAAGAATCAATAAGTGCTTCATTAGAAACTGAAATTTTGAATTTATTACTTTTCTTTCCTGAATATTTATCAATAATTTCATAGTTCTCATTTTTTGATATAATAACACTCATTAATTCTTCTATAAAATTACCAAATTGAATATTCATTGATTGAAGCAATCCACCAAAAACTCTATATCTCTTGGGTATAAAATGAATTTTTTTGTCATGTTTATTAATTAATTTCTTTATTTTTTTATCTTCTCCTGTATGAGATATCATATTTTCTACTGCCTCATTTATAATTGTTTGAACTTTTTCATTCATTTGAATAACCTCCTTCATAAATATAACGTAGTCTATCTAATTCAATAAATCCATACTTTAAATCCTCAATCCAATAATAATCCCACCCATTATTATTTGTTAATCCTTTGTGTTTTGCTGACATTTTATGAATAGATAAAATATCATTGCCATCAGATACGTTGCCGTCTTCTGTCACTGTATCGCAAATTATTTTATTTTTATCATATAAATTATCTCCAACTTTTAATAATCCACTTTCTATTAATTTTTTCATTGGCACTTTTGGAGGTTTTACTTCTAATTTTAAATTAATTATGTCATCATCAATAGGTATAACACCATCTATTCTTTTTTGAGCTGCATTTACATAATTTTCTTCTCTTTCAATGCCTAAAAAATTTCTATTTAGCATTTTTGATATAGCTCCAGTCGTACCAGTACCAAAAAATGGATCTAATACCAAATCACCTGGCTTTGAAGAAGATAATATAACCTTATACAATAATTTTTCTGGTTTTTGAGTAGAATGTAGTTTTTTTCCATCTTCTCCTTTTATTCTTTCATTGCCAATGCATATACCAATATCCCATACACTTTTATCTTGCTTATCATTATTCAAGTGTTTCATCGTTTTATAATTGAAAGTGTATTTAGCATTTTTATCCTTAGTGCACCATAACAACGTTTCATGTGAGTTTTTAAATCTTGTGCCTGAAAAATTTGGAGCAGCATTTGGTTTAGACCATATTATATCATTTAAAATCCAATATCCTAAATTTTGCATTATATATCCCAATCTGTAAATATTTTGAAATGAACCTATTACCCAAATAGAACCATTTTTCTTCAATACTCTTTTGCACTCTTTTAACCAATTAAAACAAAATTCATCATACTCATTATAACCATTAAATTTATCCCATTCATCTTCAACACCAGAAAATTTTGTACCATCTGTTCTTAATAGTATGCCATCAGTTTGCATGAAATACGGAGGATCAGCAAATATTAAATCTATTGTTTCGTCAGGTATCTTTCTCAATTCCTCAATTGCATCACCTTTTATTATTTTATTTATTAAGTCTTTTTCTTTATACATTTTTTTACCTCCTGTTCTTCTACAAATAATTATAACATAAATATTCAATTTTTATTAGATATTCGGATTAAATTATATATAAGATTTACAATATAATAAAAAAACTAATATAATGATTATAATTAAGGTTGTATAATAAATAGTGTTGGTGAAGTAAAATTCACTGCACTATTTTTATTTAATAAAAGACATAAATTTGATACAATATAATTGATAACAAAAATAAAACATTGAAAGGATCAAACTTATGTCTATAAATAATTATATACTAAATTTATTAAATATTAAAGATAATAACATTTATATTTTATCAAATACGCTAGAAACTAAGGTTATAAAAGGAAAAAATTATAAAATTATTAGAGGTATTATTACTTATATTCCAGAATGCTGTCCTTTCTGTGGATGTGTTAATGAGTCACATAATGATATTATAAAATGGGGGGTAGAAGAAATTACAAAATCAAGATTCCAAAAATATCTAATTGTTATTCTATGCTTATTTTACATAAACAGAGATTTTATTAAAAAAATTGTAATAATACATTTATTGCTGAAACAAATCTTATAGGTAAAAATAAAAACATTTCCAATAATACTGAATTACAAATTAATCTTGAACTTATGGAAAAACAAAGTGAAAAAGATATTTTCAAAAGATTAGATATATCAGTTTCTAAAATTGATAGAAAGCTTAATGAAATATCTTCTCATACTGTTTTAAGGCACTCACATTTACCTGAATCAATGAATTGAGATGAATTCAAGGCAACTAAAGATACTAAAGGTAAAATGGCTTTTATTATTACCGATAATAATAATGGTAATATATTTGATATCAACGATTCTAGAAAATTAATTGACTTAGAAAAGTATTTTAGAAGATATTCTAAACAAGAAAGAGATAAAGTTAAACATATCTCTACTGACTTTTATTCTGGATATATCTTTCTTGCTAAAAAATTGTTTAAGAATGCTAATATCTCAATTGATAGATTTCATATAGTTATACAAGCCTATAACGCATTGAATTCTACTAGAATTAGTCTTTGTTATAAATCTAATCCAAACTATAATAAATTAAAGGATTATTGGAAATTAATTGTAAAAAATGATTTATCGGATGAAAAAAAGTATTCTAAACATTTTAAAAAGAATATATCTCAAAAAGAAATAGTTACATATTTAATCAATACAAATTCATTATTAAAAAATACTTATGAATGTTATCAAGGAATTATAAATTCATTGAAAGAAAAAGATATTCAAAAATTTAAATCTATTGTTGAACATCAAAATAAAAATGTATCAGATCAAATGAAAAAGGCTTTAAAATTGTATAAAGAAATTATTAAATATATTGAAAACTCTATTAAATATAATATTGGAATTATTAAAGGAACAAATAATTTAATTAAATGTTTAAAAAGAATAGCTTTTGGTTATAGGAAATATGATCATTTTATCGCTAGAATATCCTTGATTAAAGGCATTATAAAAGAGTGATTTTCATCACTCTCTATATCAGTTCATTTATCAAATTTATTGTTCACCGACACTATTTGACAAAGAACCGAATATTATTAGAAGGAGTTATTTTTTCCACTCAACGCTAAAGCTTTATAGCCCCCCTAGACTATCTAGGGGGGCTATAAACAAAAATGAGGCCAAATTAATGGCCTCTTCAGGGGGTTTTGGTTGAATCACTCCTACATTTTAGTTCGTAGAAAGCGGTCATATTATCTATGACATTATCATTGTAATATATTACCAAATAAAATACAATACTTTTTTAAATACTTTACATTTTATTTTTTTAGAGTGTAAACCATTAGTCAAGATACTCTATTTTCATAAGTTCCTGCTTGACACTATCGTAAAGGCCTGTTTCATCATTTAATATCTCATCGATATAATAATCAGCATCCTCTTTTGCTTTTAACATCATCTTAAAATCTCTATTAACATTAGCAAGAACAAGTCCTGTTTCTCCACTTTGTCTTATACCAAATAAATCTCCTTCACCCCTATTTTGGAAATCATATTCACTAATTTCAAAACCATCATTACATCTTTCTAACATCTTAAGTCTCTCTTGATATTCTTTAGCAATTAATATGCAATAACTTTGTATGTCTCCTCTTCCTACTCTACCTCTTAACTGATGTAAAGTAGATAGTCCAAATAAATTAGCATTAAATATAACTATCATACTAGCATTAGGTACATTGACACCAACTTCTATTACTGTTGTAGATATTAATATATCTATTTTTTTCTTCTCAAAGTCTGTCATAATATTACTCTTATCTTTTGAGTCCATCTTACCGTGTACAGATCCTATCTTACATATCTTGCCAAATGCTTTCTTCATTTTTTCTTCTAAATCAGTTACACTTTCTTTTTCATCACTATCTTCATCAATTGAAGGAGCAATTACATATATTTGATGCCCTTTATCTAATTCTTCTTTCATTAGATTTAAAACATCATACATATCTTTTTCTTTTTTAAAATATGTTATTATTTCTTTTCTTCCTACTGGTTTAGTCTTAATACTAGATACATCCATATCTCCATATATAGTAAGAGCATATGTTCTTGGAATTGGAGTAGCACTCATTGATAAAATATCCGGAGTCTCTTCTTTATTTTTGAAAGTATCTCTTTGATTTACCCCAAACCTATGTTGTTCATCAGTTATAACTAATCCTAGATTCTTATATTTTATTTGTTCTTGAATAAGAGATTGTGTTCCAATTATTAAATCAATTTCACCACTTTCTAACTTTTCATATATTTCTTCTTTTTTCTTTTTTGAAGTAGATGATGTAAGTAATTCTATCTTCATTTTTTCATCTTTAAATAATTCTTTGGCATTTAAATAATGTTGATTTGCAAGTATTTCTGTAGGTACCATCATTGCAGTTTGATAACCCGCTAGAAAGTTGCCATAACTAGCAATAAATGCTATAACGGTTTTACCACTTCCAACATCCCCTTGTAAAAGTCTATTCATTCTTTTAGTACTATTTAAGTCTTTAATAATATCTTCTTCCGCTTTTAACTGATCAATAGTTAATTTAAATGGTAACTTACTTATAAATTCATTTATCTTATCTTGACTAATACTTCTTGATATTGCTTTCTTATCATTATTTATTTTTAATTTCATATAATTAATCTTTAATAAATACATAAATAATTCTTCATATTTAAGTCTTTGTCTTGCTTTCTTTAAAGATAATATATCTCTTGGAAAATGAATTTCATATAAAGCATCATTAATATTAAATAAATTATATTTTTCCATAATACCAATTGGTAATATATCCTTTTCTTCCTCTTTATTAAGGAAAGCACTTGATATAAACTTTGAAATATTTTTAGAAGACAAACCACTAGTAGAATGATATACTGCTTCTATTTTTGGTTCTATAGGTAGCTTTTCAAATCTTACTTCACTAGCTACAATTGTATTTTTAACTTTATCATATTTTCCAATTATAGTTATATCTTTACCTGACTTTAATTCATCATATAAATATACTTGATTATAAATACTAATATTTAAAATAGTCTTCTTATTACTAATTCTAAATATCATTTTTTTAAGTCCTCTATTTAAATATATAATAGTAGGGCTTCCTTCTACTACTCCATCAATTACTACTTTTGATCCATCCTCTAAATTAGTAATATCACTTCTTTTTAATATATCATATCTATATGGATAAAATCTTATTAAATCATTTTGATTATGAATATGAAGTTTTCCTAATAACTCCGCTGTTTTAGGTCCTATTCCTTGTATACTTTCTAAATCATTCATATTTTAACACCTACTTTATAATAAGATTATACCATATATGTTAAAAAATTTACATAAAGTTACTTTCTAGTTAAAAAAAGATACCAGTTAAGGTATCCTATACTCTTTGTCTAACTTCTCCTTTTTCACATCTATTTCCCCATGCATCGATAATTCTATTATCCCCAAGTTTGACAGTTCCATCTTTTTTTTGCTTGCAATGCCTTATAAAATAAGAGTTTCCCCATTTTTACAAAATGC
>CALVPR010000053.1 GCA_944351765.1 uncultured Bacilli bacterium | reverse complement strand
ATCTCGAACACAGAAGTTAAGCACTTCAGCGCCGAAGATAGTTTCTTGCGAAAATAGGTCGTTGCTAATATTTTTTTGTATTTTGTTTTATATATACTTTGGTATATATTTTTTTATTGGAAATTATGTGAAGGTATTGACTTTAACACTTTATTAGATATATAATGTTAGACGTCTAATGAGGTGTATAATGAAAAATTATGATTATATATATGATGTGTTTAAAGAAATATTGCAATTAAATTATAAAATTAATTATAAAGAATTGTTGGATATTGATTTATATCCTGGTCAACCTATATTGTTAGAAACAATATTTGAAAAAGAGGGAATTACACAAAGTGAACTTTCTAATCTTTCCTTAAAAAAGCCAGCCACAATTACTACTATGATAAATAGACTTGAAAATATTGGTTACATTAAAAGGGTAAGCGATATTAATGACAAGAGAATTATTAGATTGTATTTAACAGATTTAGGTAAAGAAAAATATTATCAATTGTTGAATTTAAAAAGGACTATGAGCAATAATATTTTTAAAGGTATGAGTGATGAGGATATTTCTAATGTATATAATCTTTTACTTAAAATAAAAAATAATTTAGAAAAAATATAATAAAATATATAGGAGAGTGTATATACGTGTTAAAATTAAAAAAAATATGTAAGAGTTATAAGACAGGAGATTTTTTTCAACAAGTTTTAAAAGATGTTGATTTGGAATTTAGAAAAAATGAATTTGTATCAATTTTAGGGCCATCTGGAAGTGGAAAGACTACTCTTTTAAATATAATTGGTGGATTAGATAGATATGATGAAGGTGATTTAATTATTAATGGTAAGTCTACAAAAAAATTTAAAGATAAAGATTGGGATGCTTATCGTAATAATTGTATAGGATTTGTTTTTCAAAGTTACAATTTAATAAGTCATATTTCTATACTTTCAAATGTTGAAATGTCTATGACGTTAAGTGGAGTTTCACGCAAAGAGAGAAGAAAAAAAGCGTTAGAAGCTTTAGATAAAGTAGGACTAAAAGATCATGCTAATAAAAAACCTAATCAATTATCAGGTGGACAAATGCAAAGAGTAGCAATTGCTAGAGCAATTGTTAATGATCCTGACATTATTTTAGCAGATGAACCTACCGGTGCACTTGATTCTAAAACTAGTAAACAGATAATGGAATTGATTAAAGAATTATCTAAAGATAAGTTAGTTATTATGGTTACTCATAATGCTGAACTTGCTAAAGAATATTCTACTAGGATTGTAGAATTTAAAGATGGTAATTTACTTAATGATAGTAATCCTATTACCAATGAAAAAGAAAAAAATGATAAATTTAACATAAAAAAAACTTCTATGAATTTTTTTACTGCTTTAAATTTATCATTTAATAATATAACTACAAAGAAAGGTAGAACTTTACTTACAGCTTTTGCTTCTTCAATTGGAATAATTGGTATAGCGTTAATTTTATCTTTATCTAATGGTTTTGATATTCAAATAGATATTTTTGAAAAAGAAACTCTATCATCGCTACCTATAATGATATCTAAAACTAGTATGGAAATGGATGAAGATGCTATGTTAACTATGACTGGGCAAAATGATGAGCTTGAAAGTTATACAGAGAAAGAAGTTGTTTATCCATTAGATCCTGTTACAGAAACTATCACTCATAAAAATATATTTACTGAAGAATATATTAATTATATTAATGACATTGATCCAAAATTAGTTTCAGGAATATCTTATTATAGAACAACTGCGTTAAATATATTAAATTATAGTAATGATAAATATAACATTGTTAACACTACTAATTTTTCGGCAATTCCAGTTAATATTGATCCTGATGGAGTTAGTATAACGGAATCAAATTATGATGTTATTTATGGAACGATGCCTAGTAAATATAATGAAGTAGTTTTACTAGTGGATTCTAAAAATAGGCTTGATTCCAAATTGTTGGAGTCACTTGGTTATGATACATCCAAAGAAAATATATCATTTGAAGATTTAATTAATAAAGAAGTTAAATTGATATTAAATAATGATTATTATAAAAATTTAGGTGACTACTATACTTTTAATCAAGATTATGATTCTATGTATAATAGTGAAAATTCTATTACACTAAAAATAATAGGTATTATTAGAGGTAAAGATACAAATAAATTGACAACCACAACATCAGGAATATTATATACAAATGATTTGCTTGATTATGTAATAGAAAAAAATAATGAGTCAGAAATTGTAAAAAAGCAAAAAGAAGTTGATTATAATGTTTTAACTGGTGAAAAATTTACAAATGATGAAACTGGATTAGAAACTAAAGATAATACTTTATCATATTTAGGTGCAGATACTTATCCAATGATGATAAATATTTATCCTAAAGATTTTGATACTAAAGAAAAGATAATTAAGTATTTGGATGATTATAATAATAAACAAGATGAAGGAAATAAGGTTGTTTATACTGATTTAGCAAGCACAATATCTTCATTATCTAGTGATATTATGAATGCTATAACAATTGTATTAATAGCTTTTTCTGCAATTTCATTAGTGGTTTCTTCAATTATGATTGGAATAATAACTTATATTTCAGTTTTAGAAAGAACAAAAGAAATTGGAATATTAAGGGCTTTAGGAGCTAGAAAGAAAGATATAACTCGTGTATTTAATGCTGAAACTTTTATAATAGGGTTATGTTCAGGATTAATTGGTATAATAATAACATACATATTATTAATACCTACTAATATAATTTTAGAAAATATTACAGATTTAGCAAATATAGCAAGATTAAATCCAATTCATGCTTTTATATTAATAATTATTAGCTTGATTTTAACTTTAATTGGAGGATTTATTCCCGCAACTATGGCTAGCAAAAAAGATCCGGTTATAGCCCTTAGAACTGAATAGGAGGAAGATTAATTTTATGAAACATATATTTAAAACTTTAAAAAAATATACATGGCAGATATTATTAGTAATACTTCTTTTGTTTCTTCAAGCAAATTGTAATCTAGAACTTCCAAATTATACATCTAAAATAGTGGATATTGGAATACAACAAAGCGGTATAGAAGATAATGTATTAGAAGTTATTCGTGAAAGTGAATATAATAAATTAATAATGTTTTTAGATAATGATGAAAAAAACATTGTTAATGAAAATTATACAAAAATAAATAAAAATGATAGTAAATATATTGATGAATATAGTGTGTTATCTAATGAAAGCGTGTATGTATTAAAAGATATAGATAATGATACAAAGGATAAATTAAATACAATATTAAATTATCCTATTATGATGATACAATTATTAGAAAGCGATAATACAAGTTTAATGTCTTTATTTGGAAATGATACTAATATTGCTGATTTAGATATAAATAATTTAACTTCTGAAGATTTAGAAATGATTATATCTATATTTAAGGAAAAAATATCAGAATTAGAACCAAGTATTTTAGAACAATATGCAATAAATTATGTAAAAAATGAATATATAGCAGTTGGTGTTGATTTAGAAGCATATCAAATTAACTATATAATAAAAACGGGATTAATAATGTTGGGATTTTCATTATTAGCAATGATATTAACTATATCTAGTACTTATCTTTCTACTAGAATTGCAACTAATTTTAGTAGAGATTTAAGAAGTAAAGTAACTAATAAAGTAATGAGTTTTTCTACTAAAGAATTTGAGGACTTTTCAACTGCTTCCTTAATTACTAGAACAACAAACGATATACAACAAATTCAAATGTTAACTGTAATGTGTCTTAGAATGGTAATTTATGCTCCTATTATGGGAATAGGTGCATTTATGAAAGTATCTGGTAGTTCAATGGCATGGGTTATTGGGTTAGCTATAGCAATGATTTTTACTTTAGTTGTAGTAATGTTTACTTTAGCACTTCCTAAATTTAATTTAGTACAAAAACTACTTGATAAAATAAATTTAGTAGCAAGAGAGATAATAACTGGTACACCTGTTATTCGTGCGTTTGGTAATGAAAAATGTGAAGAAAAGAGATTTGATAAAGCAAACATTGATTTAACAAAAACTAATTTATTTGTAAATAGAATTATGAGTTTAATGATGCCTACTATGATGTTTATTATGAATGGTGTTAGTGTCTTAATAATATGGGTTGGTTCTTCAAAAGTTGATATGGGAACTATGCAAGTAGGTAGTTTAATAGCATTTATAACTTATACAATTGAAATTATTATGTCATTTTTGATGATTTCAATAATATCAATAATGATACCTCGTTCATTTGTATCATTAAAAAGAGTTGGTGAAGTATTAAATAAAGATGTATCTATTAAGAATAAAGAGAAAACAATAAGTTTTCCTAAAAATGAAACAGGTACAATTGAATTTAAAGATGTCTATTTTAGATATCCCGATGCTGAAGAAGATGTGCTTCAAAATATTAGTTTTAAAGCTACTAAAGGTACAACAACAGCATTTATTGGATCAACTGGAAGTGGTAAATCAACATTAGTAAATTTAATACCAAGATTGTATGATGTTACTGGTGGTAAGATATTAATTGATGGTGTAAATATTAAAGATGCAGATTTAAAAGAGTTAAGACATAAAATTGGTTTTGTACCTCAAAAAGGAATATTATTTACTGGTACTATTAAGTCAAATATTGCTTTTGGAAAAAATAGAATAACTGAAGAAGAATTAGAAAAAGCTGCTAAAATTAGTCAATCATTAGAATTTATTAATGAAAAAGAAGATAAATTTGAAAGTTCAATATCTCAAGGCGGAACAAATGTAAGTGGTGGTCAGAGACAAAGATTATCTATTGCTAGAGCTATTGCGCTTAATCCAGAAATATACATATTTGACGATAGTTTTTCTGCATTAGATTATAAGACTGATGCAAAATTAAGAAAAGAATTAAATAAAAATACTAAAGATAGTACTATATTAATAGTAGCTCAAAGAATAAGTACTGTAATGAAAGCAGATCAAATAATAGTTTTAGATAATGGAAGTATTGTTGGAATAGGTAAACATGAAGAATTAATGAAAAATTGTGATGTTTATAGGGAAATTGCTTTATCACAGTTGTCAAAGGAGGAACTTGCAAATGGCTAAAGAAAATACTAAAAAAATGCATGGACCTGGAAGTGGACCTAAGGGAATTAATACAACTGAAAAAGCAAAAGACTTTAAAGGTAGTTTAAAAAAATTATTTCAAAGTATGTCTAAATATAAAATAGGTTTAATTATTGCCTTTATTTGTGCAATTGCAAGTACTGTCTTTTCAATAGTGGGACCTAAAATACTAGGAAATGCTACTACTGAATTATTTAATGGAATTGTTAGTAAAATGTCTGGTGGTCCAGGAATTGATTTTGCTAAAATAGGTTCAATATTAATTTTCTTATTAGTAATATATATAGTAAGTTTAATTTTCTCTTATATAGAAGGTTTAGTTATGACTCAAGTGAGTCAGAAATATACTTATTATTTAAGAAAACAAATATCCGAAAAAATTAATAGATTACCAGTTTCATATTTCGATACGAAGACACATGGTGAAACGTTATCAATAATAACTAATGATGTAGATAATTTAGCACAAAATTTAAATCAAAGTGCTACAGAAGTTGTAACATCAATAGTAACCGTTGTTGGAATTCTTATAATGATGTTAACAATAAATGTAACTATGACATTAATAGCAATATTAATTTTACCAATATCTATTGCTTTAATAGGATTTATTATGAAAAATAGCCAAAAATATTTTAGTAAACAGCAGGAATATTTAGGAAGTGTAAATGGTGAAATAGAGGAAATGTATTCTGGTCATACAGTTATTAAAGTATTTAATGCTGAAAAGAAAATGATTGATAGTTTTGAAAAAGAAAATGAAAAATTGAGAGAATCTGCAATGAAAAGCCAATTTTTATCTGGTTTAATGCATCCAATTATGAATGTAGTAGGTAATATTGGTTATGTATTAATTGCAATAGTTGGTTCATATTTTACTATCTTGGGGAAAATAACTGTTGGTAATATTCAATCTTTTATTTCTTATACTAAAAATTTTACAAGACCAATTCTTAACTTTGCGCAAGTATCTAATATGCTTCAGTCAATGTTAGCATCAGCTGAAAGAATTTTTGAATTTTTAGATGAGGAAGAAGAAAGTATTAAAGTAAAAGATGCTGTTAAATTAGATAAAGTAGAAGGAATTGTTGAATTTAAGAATGTTAAATTTGGTTATAATCCTGAAAAAATAATTATTAATAATTTTAATGCTAAAGTAAAAAAAGGACAAAAAGTTGCTATTGTAGGACCTACTGGTGCGGGTAAGACTACAATTGTAAAATTACTTATGAGATTTTATAAAGTAAATGATGGAGAAATATTAATTGATGGGTATAATATTAATAACTTTAATAGAGAAGATTTAAGAGGAATATTTGGAATGGTTCTTCAAGATACTTGGTTATTTAGTGGTAGTGTTATGGAGAATTTAAGATATGGTAAATTAGACGCTACTGATGATGAAGTAATTGAGGCAGCTAAAACAGCTCATGTTCATCATTTTATTCAAACACTTCCTGAAGGATATAATATGATACTTAATGAAGAAACATCTAATGTTAGTGGCGGTCAAAAACAATTGCTTACCATAGCTAGAGCAATTTTGGCTAATCCTAAAATTTTAATATTGGATGAAGCTACTAGTTCTGTCGATACTAGAACGGAAATCTTAATACAACAAGCAATGGATAAATTATTGGAAGGAAGAACAAGTTTTATAATTGCTCATAGATTATCTACGATTAAAAATGCTGATTTAATATTAGTCATGAATGATGGTGATATTGTTGAACAAGGAACACATGAAGAATTGCTTAAGAAAAACGGATTTTATGCAAACTTATATAATTCACAATTCGACACAATTAGTGACTAATATTTAAAAAAAGTAATATTAAACTATTGCTTTTTTTTTTATAGTTTGGTATATTCTTGAATTTGACAGTTTTAAAGGTAAAAAAACTCCTTAAGGCTTATTTTATAAAGCTTTTCGGAGTTTTTATATAT
>CALVPR010000052.1 GCA_944351765.1 uncultured Bacilli bacterium | reverse complement strand
ATGAAAATTTGACAAAAAAACAACCATTTTTCAATGGTTTATAGAGCTTTCTTTAATTTAAACTGTCAAATTCCCGGGGGTTGGCTAGTGTGATACTAGCACCAATTCGCTTAAAATTTGAATTGGTAGTTAATATAATAATGGAAGTTAGTATTTTTGTCAATACTAATTTAAAAAAAAGTAAAACAATTTGTAAATTTTAATAAATATTTTCTTGTTGTTGACACAGAAATGTAAAAATGTTATACTTAACTTATAATAACACGATAAAGGAGTGAATAATATGGATGTTTATGGGATAAAAAATTTAGATATGTTGATTGAACAAATTAATGATTTACTACAAACTAACGAGAATGTATCAAGAGCATGTGAATACTTAACAACATATATAAAACAAATAGAACAAAATTGGCAATCTACTACAGAAGATAAGGAAACGTATTTATTAGCCGCTAAAAAGAATTTAGAGGAACTATACTCTTTAAATAATACAATTATAAATTTTAGCAAAAAAATGCGTGAATATGCAGAAAATACTATTTTAATTCAAAATAGAGGAGTTGAAAATATATGAGTATTAATATAATGGAACCTGCAACAGTAAAAGCAAAAGCAAGTGAATTATTAGAAAATTCAAATTATTTACAATCAGTTTCTCATTCAATTGATTATATCCTTAAAGAGTTGGCAGTATATTGGGAACAAACTCAAGCTGATGCCCAATCTTTTAGTTTAGGTTTAAAGAAAAATGTTGAATATTTGAATAATATAGTACAATATAATAAAGAATTTTCTGATGCAATAATTGAGTATATTGATGTAAGTGAAAAAATATCAAGAAATACAATTCAAAAAGTTTAAGGAGTGATTTATATGGGAGAAATAAAATTTGATATTACACGAATGAGAGAAGTATATCAAAGAATAGATGAAATAAGTGAGCAATTAAATAGTAAAATCAATGAGGATTATCAAATTTTACAATATATTTCTCAAAAAATTAATAGTGATTCAATATCTTCTATTTTAAAAAAATATGCTTATTCTAATAAAGAAAAATGTGATGAAACTAGATCATTGCTAAATAGTTTAAAAATATATTTAAGTGGTCAAATTGCATCATATAGTAAGGCAAATACCGCTGCTCAAGAAGGATTAAACAATATAAATAGTACATTTTATAGAATATAGGAGGATGTAAAAATGTCTGTTATTAGTTTGAATAATGAACAATTAAAAAAAATAAGTTTAGATATTTCATCTTTAGATAATACTTTAATAAATGGTTATTTACCTTCTTTAGAATCAGGAATAGCAGCGATAAGGAATAATGTTACTAGTACTAATTTAATTGGCACTCTAACAAATATAGATAATAAAGTATCAGAAATATCAGTATCATTAAAAACTAATTTATCTAAATTAGAAGAATTTTTAGATACGCAATTATCTAGTTATGAAAGTAATGAACAAACAGCAGAAGATAGATTATTGTCAATAATTTCAAAAATTGGTGGTTTTGTTGGTTTAACTACTGATAAAGCAACTTTATTAAATGTAAATGCAGAAACATCTCAAACAGTTGGACGAGGTGGTGATTTTGGTAGTGATAGATCTGGAAGCTTTGGGGGATCTATTTCTGCTAAATATAATTTAAATAGCAAAAATAATTTTAATGAATATGTATCTAGTTTTAGTAATCTTTATGAAAACACATCTAATAGTACTAATGGTATTGAGGCAACATTCAATGCTATTGCAGATACAATTAATGCTCCTATAAAAATAACTGGCAATACTGTTGAATTTTTAAAAAATGAAATTATAAATAACAATCAGTTTAGTGCAGAAGTTATGAGTACTTATTTGGGGGATGTCGTCGATTGGGTAAGAAAAGGAGTATAAAATCATGGATGAATTAAATTATAATGGAAGGACAGAAGAAAGAGAATTTTCAGATAGCAATAGAGTTAATTTTTTAATACAAATGTTGGTAGATGGTTATTTAAGAAGGAAAGAGATGTCATCTATGGATGAACTATTAAAAACTGAAGGAATTGAGAATAAAGATGGGGTCATTTATGGATATCACATTGAATTTGTTCAATTATTGATTCAAGAAGAGTTAAGCATTTTAGGAATAGATTTACAAACAGTAGTTGAAAAAAATGGAAGTAAATTTGTTGCTGGTCAGTTATCTGATTTTGAAAAAAAATATTTAACCAATAAAATAAATAATTTAATAGGGGTTTTAGATATTGTTAAAGAAAAAATTAGGAGTAAATAATTTTTTTCATGATTTTATTTATATATGGATAAATAGTAATATAGTAGATAATTATTATTCAAAGAAAATATATTTAGGTTATATTTCTGTAGCAACAGAACAAACTCATGAATAAATATCTTTTTAGATATTTTTTTTTATGATATAATTTTTATGTGGTGATACTTTATGGGATATATAAAATGTAATTTAAAAAAAACAATATATTTTAATGAAATAAATAATTATACAGTAGCAGTTGTAAAAATAAAAGATACTGATATAAAGGAGTTAGTTGATAAACAACATGTTCATATAGTAGGTACTTTACCAGAACTTAATTATCGTACAACTTATAAGTTTAATGGGGAATATACAAAACATAATAAATATGGTGATCAATTAACAGTAAATACTTATGAAGTAGAAATACCTACGAAAGAAGAAGAATTAGTAGGATTTTTATCTAGTGATATGTTCCCAATTGGAGAAGTTACTGCTAAAAAGATAGTAGATAAGTTTAAAGATAAAACTTTAGATATAATTCTTAATGATAAAGATAAATTATTAGAAATTCCTAGATTGTCAGAAGAGAAAATTAATAAAATACATGATATATTAACTAATTATCAAGGATCTAGTAAAATAGTAATGGAAATGACTAGTTTAGGTTTTAATAATAAAGAAGCTATGAATATATTAAAAAAATATGGAACTAGTTCTTTAGATAAAATAAAAGATAATATATATAATTTAATTGATGATATGGAATTTAGTTTTAATATAATTGATGATATAGCAAACAATATGGGAATTATTAAAGATGATGATAGAAGAATTGAAGCATTAATTATATATGTAATGAAAGAATTGTGCTTTGAAAATGGAGATACTTATTTATATATAGATGATATATATAATAAAATACTTAGTTATATTAAAGATTTAGACAAAGATAAGTTAGAAGAAATACTTATATTATTAAATAAAAAAGGCAAAATAGTAATAGATAATGATAAATATTATTTGAAGAGTTATTATGATGCAGAAGAATATATTACTTATAGATTATGTTATTTAAATGATATGAAAAAAAATAAAATAAAAAATTTAGAAGATAGTATTAGTAGGTTAGAAAAATCTAATTATATAACTTATGATAGTGTACAAAAAGATGCTATTATGAAAGCATTAAACAATAATTTAACGATAATAACGGGAGGTCCAGGGACAGGAAAGACTACTATTATTAGAGCAATAGTATATTTGCTTAAACATGAATTAAAGGCAAAAGTAGATGATATTGCCTTACTTGCTCCGACTGGTAGAGCTGCTAAAAAGATGATGGAAACTACTAATATTCCAGCATTTACAATTCATAAATATTTAGGATGGGATAAAGAAAGAAATACTTTTATAGTGGATGAATATAATCCTAATCCTGAAAAATATATAATAATAGATGAAGTTAGTATGATTGATACAGTTCTTATGTCTTCTTTATTAAAAGGAACTAGAAGAGATGTTAAATTAATTTTAGTAGGAGACTATTATCAACTTCCTAGTGTAGCGCCAGGACAAGTACTTAAAGATTTAATAGATAGTGATATGATTGATGTAATTAAGTTAAAAGCATTATATAGACAAGGAGAAGAATCTTATATACCAATACTAGCTACAGAAATTAAAGATAAAGATATTAGTGAAAGCTTTCTTATGAAGAAAGATGATTATAACTTTTTAAATTGTAGTAATGAAGAAGTTATGTTATACATAGAACAGATAGTATTAAAAGCAATAGAAAAAGGATACACTGATAAAGATATTCAAATACTTGCTCCAATGTATAAATCGTTAAATGGAATAGATAATTTGAATAAACTTTTACAACATATATTTAATAAGGAAGATGCTAAAAAGAATGAACTAGAATTTAGTGATGTAACATATAGAGTAGGAGATAAGGTATTACAGTTAGTAAATGATCCTGATAATAATGTTTATAATGGTGATATTGGTTATATTAGTGCTATTATTAATTCTAAGAAAAGTGCTAGTAAAAGAAATGAAATATGGGTAGACTTTGATGGTAATGTTGTTACTTATACACCAGATAAGTATATAAATATAAGACATGGTTATGCTATTAGTGTTCATAAAGCTCAAGGTAGTGAATTTCCAATGGTTATTATGCCAATAGTAAATTCATTTAACAGAATGCTTTATAATAAACTTATATATACATCAGTTACTAGAGCTAAAAAAGTACTTATGTTAGTAGGAGATCCTAGAGCATTTTTAAATGGTGTTAATAATGAAAGAGTAGAAATAAGAAAGACTACTTTAAAAGATAAAATTATAAATAGATACTGTAATTTAGAAAAATAATGTATATTTATATAAAACTTTTTTATAATAATAATGGTATATTAATACCTCATATATTCTAAAGGAGATGATACTTGTGAAAATGAAATCAAGCATAGCTTTAATAATGGCTGGAGTAGGAGGAACATTATTATATCAACAAGTAAAGAATGGTAATGTTCAAAAGATGATGAAAAAAATGATGAAAGCCGAAAAGAAAGCAATAGATAATTTAGAAGATATGATATAGTAAAGTAGATACTTAAGTATCTGCTTTTTTAGTAAAATAAAAGTATTCATATTGAATAAAAATATTGATAAATGTAATAATTTATGATAAGATTTAATCATAGGATGGTGAATTTATCATGGAGAAACATAAAATAATAGGAACGGTAATAGGGGTACTAGCATTTATAGCTTTAGTAGCAGGCCTTACTTATGCATGGTTTACATGGCAAAGTGGTAATACTATATTAGGAGGTACTACTGAATGTTTTAGAATTAATTATGTAAATGGTCAAAATATAAGTGGAGAAATTACCCCTTCATCAGATTATAAAGGAGGAAAAACAACAACAGTAGAAATAGGGATAGATCCTAGTTGCGCGGTTGGGGGAACAGGAACAATAAAATTAACAACAGAAGAAAGTACTACAATGAATTTAGATGATGGAGCAGTAAAGTATGCTGTATATAATGGAGACTCTGAAGTATCTAGTGGAAATGTAACATCAGGAACAATAGATTTAGCAACAGTAAATTTAACAACATCACAAGTTACTTATACAGTATATATATGGGTAGATGGAGAAATAACAGATAACTCTTATGTTGGAACATCATATTCCGGATATATCCATGCAACTGCAGAACAAACACATGAATAAAAGAGGTGAATATTGTGATAGAGAATAAAAAAAGATATTTTATGATAGTAGGAGTATTCTGTATAATATCAGCATTAATCGGTGGAACCCTAGCATGGTATACATGGCAAAGTGAAAATAATACTAATGTATCATTTACAGTAGGGGGAGTAAATGTAACATTTGATGCAGGAAGTGATATTACTAGCTCTAAATTAAGACCAGTATCTACTAAAGAATATGGAGTAGCAAATGATTATGCAATAGATAAAACTATTACTGCAAGTAGTCCAGTAACAGCCTATTTAAATTTGTATTTAACGTTAGAAACACTACCTACTGGACTTAAACATGAAAGCTTTATATGGGAAGTATATAAAGATAATGCTTTAGTAAGTAAAGGTAATTTTAAAAATAATAATCAAGGAGATAAAGTAACAATAGCATCTAACCAAGAAATAACAAGTACAACTTCTACATATAAATTATATATATGGATAGATGGAGCCAATTATAGTAATCCAGAAACAATGCAAAATCAAACATTTAAGTTTGTATTAAATGCAGATGCAACAGATAAGGAACCACCTGCATTAACTACATTAACTAAATTAGGATTAAGTGTAAGTGAAGGAATGCCTAACTTTATGAAAATTGCTCAAGCAAGTTGTAGTGATGAATCAACTTGTGAGACTACAAATGGAATATATGCAGCAGAAGATGATTTAGGAACATCATATTATTTTAGGGGAGCCGTCGAAAATAATTATGTTAAGTTTGCCGGATTTTATTGGAGAATTATCAGAATAAATGGGGATGGAACTATTAGAATGATTTATGATGGAACAAGTGCTCATGCAAATGGGGAATCTAGTACTGATAGACAAGTAGGAACTACTGCATTCAATACTAATTATAATGACAATACCTATGTCGGATATATGTATGGAACCCCAGGTTCTAATACATATGAAGATACACATGCAAATATAAATGATAGTACTATAAAAGTAGCCAATGATAATTGGTATAAAACTAACATAGCAGATGCTGGATATAGCCAATATATAGCAGATGCAATCTATTGTGCTGATAGACAAGTAGCTTCTGTTCCGTCAATTGGACTTTCAGGAAATGGAACAGGAACACAAGCAACAGGATATGGTTTATTTAATAGAATTGAATTTTCTTCTGAAGGAATGCCTACAAATGCAACTCCATCATTAAAGTGTGCGCAATTAAATGATAGATTTACTATAACAAGTAGTTTAGGTAATGGAGACTTAACATATCCAGTAGGTTTATTAACTATAGATGAAGCAAATATGGCTGGCGGGGATGTTGTTAATATTTCTGATAATGCCTTTTATTATTTATATAATGGAGATGATTCTTGGATGATGAGTCCTTACGACTTCGACGATGGCGATTCTTACGTTTGGCTCGTTTACTCCACTGGCAACCTCAACGCGCGCAACGTGTCCGACTCTCTTGCTCTTCGCCCTGTGATTTCACTCAAATCTGATATTACAATTTCGGGTAATGGAAGTATGAGTCAACCATTTGAAATAGTTTCATAAACTAGTTCTAATATCCTTAACTATAAATGTTAAAATAGAAACTGATAAAAATGTTAAAGTTAAAATCTGATAAAATTTATCAGATTTTTTGAATGGTT
>CALVPR010000051.1 GCA_944351765.1 uncultured Bacilli bacterium | reverse complement strand
CGCAATAGTAAAAAATAAAAAAGCTAGAATTTATCTAGGTTTATGAAATGTTTTTTTGTGAAAGTGTCAAAGATGGGATTATATCATAAATTCTATTAATATAATAACCAAAAATTGTAAAAAAAATAACAAATATCTATTTATTTGTTACTTTTTGTTCTCCTTTATAAAAACCACATTTTGGACATGCACGATGTGGTCTAATCATTTCACCACAATTAGGGCATTTTACTAATCCATTAGCAGTAATTTTATAATGAGTTCTTCTCATATCTCTTCTAGTTTTACTTACTTTTCTAAATGGAACTGCCATATTATTCACTCCTTCCTTTTGAATCTAATAATTTTTGCAAATCACTAAATGGTGAATTATTACTAGTATTAACTTCATCTTCACTAATAAGTCGCCATCCATTTCCTTCAAATGTTTTGTTTTTGTTTTCATCATTTACAACTTTTAAAGGAATTTCTACTATTATATTTTGCCATAAAAAAGGAAGAATATCAATAGTATTTTGCACAATTTCAATATTATTTTCATCATTTTCAGTGTTTTCTCCAAAATTTTCATCAATTTGGATTTCATAATTGTAATTAACATCTTCTAATGTAACATCATCAGGTAACACCATAGTACCACTTAATACTCCACTTATTGAAAATGTATCATCACTTATTCTTGTGATTTTACCTTTGAAATAAGTATTATTTAGGCTTCTAATATTAGTACTAGACAAATCCAAAGAACTAGTATCGACGTTTTGATCAACATTAATATTTTCTTTTAAATTAGTAACCAAACTACTTAAATCAATAATCATAATATCACCTGCTAGATAATTATATACTAAATTAAAAAAAATAGCAAGATTTTACATAATAAAAGAACTAAATTTATTAGTTCTTCATCTATATTAAACGCGAGTAGCACGCGTACCCACGACTAATATATATTATGATGGGTATTTTATTATGTATAATGATTTAGTACAATTTATACTTTCCATATATATTATATTTAATTTTAATGTATTTATTACACAATATAAGAACAACTATTCAAAAAATACAAATTACAACAATTCATATTCCCTAGACAGTATCCTATCATCACTACAATATTCCATTATAAACTTATTATCTTTTTTACAAATAATTATTCCTATAGTTTTATCTTGATAAATTTTTCTTAAATTATCATCTATATAATTCATATATACTTGTATTTGGCCTATATATTCTTTCTTTAATTCAGTTACCTTTAGTTCTACAACAACATAACAATTAAATTCTATATTATATAAAAGTAAATCTATATAATTATAACTATTACCAATTTTAATTTTATATTCATTGCCAATATAACTAAAATTATTCCCCAATTCTAATAAAAAATCATCTATATCTTCTAATATTAATTGTTTTAATACCTTTTCTGATATTTCGTTATAATTATAACTGTTTTTTATTAATATTGGATTTTTTACAAAATCTTCTACTTTTAATTTGTCTTTTTTAATTATTTTATTTCTAGTATCTTTAGGTAATCTCTCATACTCTTGAGATTTTATTTTACTTCTTAAATCTCTTACATTTAAATTATTAATTTCACATTGATTAACATAATAGACAATTTTATCAATTTCTTTTATAGATAACATTTCATACCAATGACTCCATGTTAAATTTCCCGACATTGTCGGGACTTTTCCATATATATAATAAAACTGCTTTATTTTATATAAAAAAGATGGTGTGTATTTTTTGCCAAATTCTAGTGTCAATTTCTTTGAAAATTCTTTTATTATGCCTTCGCCATAATGTTTTTCCAGCTTCGGCAAGTAATTTACCAATATTGTAATAAGTTTGTAAATCACTTCTATTCTTACTATAATCTTTTATTTTTTTAGTAATTTCATTATTTATTATTTGCCTCTTTATTTCATTATAATAATTCATTTAACCTCCTTTATGTTATATTAGTATCTATTTTTAAACTACTAATATTAATTTTAAATATAATACTACCATCTATATCAGTCCTATAAATAATTGTATCTTTTAAATTATTTAACACTTCATCATTGGGGTGTCCATACCAATTGTTTTTACCGACTGATATAATGCTATATTTAGGATTTATCTTATCTATAAAATATTTGCTAGAACTGGTATTACTCCCATGATGCCCTACTTTTAATATATCAATATTATCGAGATTATATTTTTTGATAATATCGTTTTCTCTATCTATTCCAGAATCTCCCATAAATAAAAACTTTATATTATTATAAATTAAATATATAACACTTGAATTATTATTTTCATCATTATATTCTCTTGTATTTAAAAAATATAATATATTAGCATCCATATTTATTTTTTTTATATTTTGATAATATTTAATATTCTTTTCTTTTAGTATGTCAATTAATTCAAGTTCTAAATCATTATAATTACCAATATTAAATATAACTTTATTAACTTTAAATTCTTTAACTAAATTAATAGCTTCCCCCATATGATCATAATCTCCATGTGGTGATTGTCAAAAAGTAAGTCGAATCAATATAATATATCAATTATGAAGTAAATGTGTTATAATAATGATATCTAATTATAAGAAGGTGATTTTGTAATGTATTTATTAATAATGCTAATACCAATATTAATAATATATCCGTTTTTCATTTCTAAATATATAGATAAACATACAATAACTAAAGAACCAAGCATAAAGCAAATAACAAAAAATATGGGCCTAATATCCTTGATATCTATAATATCTATAATTGTCATTAGTTATTTATTGAATATATATTATAGTTTAATACCAAGTTCAACTTCTAGCTTATGTACAAACACTGGTGGTTGGACCTATTCTTGCCAAGGAGACACACATACCGCCCCAATATTGCTAGCTGCAATAGGCCTAGTAATAATTACTTATCATTTTCTTTCACAAAAATTCGTATATAAAATCTTTGAATATAGTAAGGGAGTTTTTAAATACATTTATATGTATATCCATATGTTTATTATATATTTCTTAAATTTTTGGCTTTTATTGTACTTATATGGTTTATTTATTTCAGTACACTATGACTCAGTACTAATTGAACTATTAAGATTTTTCGTATTTATTTCTCCAACTTGCCTCTTTATTATTTCAACATTAATATATGTGCATAAAAACAAGAACAACTAATTCTTGTTTTTTTTACACTAATTCATATTCTCTAACTGCAATTCTTTCATCTGAACAATATTCTATTACAAACTTGTTTTCTCTTTTACATATCAAGATTCCCATTGTATTGTTATTACTTACTTGTTTGATATTCTTATCAATATAATTCATATACTTCTGAACTTGTGAAATATATTCTACTTTAAACTCAGTTACTTTTAGTTCAACAGCGACATAGCAATTGTATTTTATATTAAATAATAACAAATCAATATAATGGTTTCTATCACCTATTTTAATTTTGTATTCACTACCTATAAAACTAAATGAATTACCAAGTTCTTTCATAAAAGATTCAATATCTTCCAAAATTAAATTATGTAATGCTTTCTCTGTAACTATTTCAGTATTATTTCTATTTCTAATTAGTATGGGATTTGGTACTAAATCTTTTACTTCAATTTTATCTTTAGAAACTATTTTGTTTTTAGTTTCAATTGGCATTCTTTGATATTCCTTGTTTTTAATTTTTTCTCTTAATTCTCTTTTAGATAAATTTCTTTCATATGCAATATTAATATAATATATCAATTCATTATCGTCTTTAATTGATAATAATTCAGAATAATGGCTCCAAGTCAATTGTGTCGCCATTGGCGACACTTTTTCGTCACTAAACATATTATAAAATTGTTTCATTCTAAATAATGTTCTTCTATTATATTTTTTACCTACTTCAATAACTAATTTTTTTGAATATTCATCTATAATATTATCTCCATATTTGCCTCCGGCTTCATTTAATAATTTACCAATTTCAAAATATATAATGACTTTGTGTCTTTCTTTCGAGTAATCTTTAATTCTTGAATATACTTCATTATCTATCAACTTATTTTTTATCTCATTGTAATAATTCATGTCTACTCCTTCCTATGGACTACAAGTCTCAATTTGTAATTTATCTTTTTTAATTCTAAACATAATACTACCATCTTGATCTGTTCTATATATTTTTGAATCATTTAAAGTGTCCAATACTTCTTTATTTGGATGACCATATCTATTATTCTTTCCAACACTAATAATAGAGTATTTTGGATTTATTTCATTAATAAATTCTTTACCACTACTTGTCTTACTTCCATGATGACCTACTTTTAATACATCTATATCTTGTAAATTATATTTTTCAATCAAGTCTTCTTCTACACCTACTCCAGCATCTCCCATAAATAGAAACTTGTGATTATTTAATTTAGTATAAATAACTGATGAATTATCATTCTCATTACCATAATCTTTATTATTTAAAGAGTATAGTTTGTTATTATCAACATTTAATTCTTTAACACAAGAATAATATGGTATTTTCTTTTTTCCTAATACTTCTATAAGTTCTTTTTCTAAATCATTTAATTCACCACAATTAAAGATTACTTTTTCTACTTTAAAATTTTCTACTAGATTTATTGCTTCCCCCATATGGTCGTAGTCTCCGTGGGTAATAATTACATAATCTAAACAAGTTATTCCCATGCTTTTTAAATAGGGAATAGTTTTGTTTTTAGCAATACTATAACTAGAGTTATATATTCCCCCTGTATCTATTAATATATTACCTTTATTATAAGGAAAGCTTATTAATATTGAGTCACCTTGTCCTACATCTAAAAAAGTTACATTCATAAAAGGATATATGTATCTATAACATTTATGAAATAATATTAGTAAAATTAAAAATTTTAAATATTTTCTTTTACATAAAGACATATATATCAATGCATAATATAAAATAATTACTAACATATTAGGCTTTGCAAATATTATTTTAGTAAATTCTATTTTATCTATATTTATAGAAACAAACTCTAAAGATTTAATTAATATATGTAATATGTTATCTAAAAAAGGGAAAATAAAAGTTATTATTGATAATGGAAATATGATTATACTTACTAGCGGAATTACTATAACATTTAGTGGTATAGATATAATATTAACTTGATAAAAGTTATAAATAGTTATAGGAAAAGATACTATAAAAGCAATATAAGATATATATAAACTTTTTAAAATATAATTATTAATTTTCTTTATTTTATCTCTTAAAATTATTAATGTAAAACTAATAATATATGAGTACTGAAATCCTATGTCATAAACAATAAAGGGATTTATAATAATACATATTACTAATACAAATAGCATTAAGTCAGCACTTTTTATCTTTAAATTAAATAATTTATTAATTGCAAATAATATATACATAACAATAGTTCTAATTACCGATGCAATCATACCTAATAGAAAAGTATATAATAATAAAAATGTAATAACTACTCCATAATTATAATAATTATTATATGATATTCTTTTAATTAGATAAAATAAAATTCCTGATATTAAACTAATATGCATCCCTGATATTGAAAATAAATGAGATATTCCATTATCTCTATATGTATTATTAATATTATCATCAATATATGATTTGTCTCCAAGAATAAAGGTTTGTAAATATGGGCTACTATTAGTTATATCATTTATTCTATTAGATATAATAATCTTTATATAATATATTAAATTTGTATTATTTTCTATTTTTTTAATACTATTTATATTTAAAGTAAAATAAATTTTTTTATTATATAAATACTTTTTATAATTAAAAGTATTTGGTACTGTATTATTACTAGGCTCTTTTAAGTCCCCTTTTATTTTGATTATGTCCCCTATATCTATATCGTTATATTCACTATTATTTTTATAATAGTATGTTGCTTTTAATAACTCTTTCCCTTTTACTAACATACTTATTTTATCTTCATCTTTTTTTATTTCTAATATCTTTACTATAAATGAATTATCACTTACACTATATTTACTTTGATATGTAATACATTTAGTTACAACAACAACATATATTATACTTAATATAAATATTATTTTAAATAAATATCTAGACCGTAATATATGTTTTAATCTGTTCATAAATTGCTGTGCCAATGCCACTTACATTAAGTATTTCTTCAATAGACCCAAAATTACCATTAATACTTCTATAATCAATTATATTCTGTGCTTTGCTAGGACCTATTCCTGGCAAATTATCTAATTCTTTAATAGTAGCAGTATTTATATTTACAATTGATATTTCTTCATTTTTATTTTCCTCTTTAATGTCATTATTATTACTAGCACTTGAATCTTCTATTACAGCATCATTTTTAATATCAGGAAATAATATTTCTTTATCAGTAATTATATTATTATAATTAATTTCTTCTCCATTAAGCATTTTTTCTACTTCTTCTTTAGTATAAATAATTATTACCATTTCATCAAATACTTTTTTAGATAAATTAATTACCGTAATATCAGAGTTTTCTATTAATCCTCCAGCCATATCAATTATATCTATTACTCTAGTTTTATCATTTCCAATATATACGCCTGGATTTGCTATTGCGCCTTTAATATCTACTTTATATTCTATTTTATCTTCTTCAACTTTTGCTTCTTCTTCATAACTAAATATTTCATTATCAATATTTAGCTCTTTATTTTTATTTAAATTTATTTTAATAATTATACCTAATATAATTACTAATACAAATAAGGTCATTGTTAATAAATATTTATATTTTTTTAATAATTGCATACTCCTCCTTTCTTCGCCCTCCATATATATTATAGATAAAAAAAAGAAGGTTTTACTTCTTTTGATTAAAATTAGTGCAACAATTATTAAAATTAATACAAAACGTCATCGGCACATAATTCTATTACACAGTAATTAACTCTATCATTTTAAGATAATATTTATTTATAACTAATATAAACTAGAACAAAAGTCAAAATAAATTTTGACTAACTTACCTCACGGTAAGTTTTTTCTACTTCACGGGAATTTATATTCCTCCATAGACCAGTGTCGGATAGTTGCTACCCAATGCTGTCAAGCTAAGCAATGTCTAAAAACTGGATCTATGATTAATTCTATGCTTATTAGCTGTTCTTG
>CALVPR010000050.1 GCA_944351765.1 uncultured Bacilli bacterium | reverse complement strand
TTATTCGGATACATTCTAAATTTATAAGACTTATATATTTTCATGTTACCAATCACCACCTGTAATCGCATTATAAAGCATAAACATTTGTTCGTCAATACTTTTTTAACAAATAATAAAAAAAATGAAATTTCCTTATAAATTAAAAAATGATTTATATTTTTTATAAATCACTTACTTGTTATTTTAATAATTCTTCTTTAAGTACTTTAGTAGCTACTTCTGGGTTTGCTTTACCCCTTGACTTTTTCATCGTTTGCCCTATAAAGAAATCTAACATTCTACCTTTTTCAGGATTATAATCTTTAGCTACTTCACTATTTTCTTCCAAAACTTCTAAAACTATTTTTCTTATTTCCTCTTCATCAGTTATTTGTTCCATTCCACTTTCTTTAATAACTTTTTTAGGAGTTTTATTTTCCTCTATACATTTATAGAAAACATCTTTGGCCTGTTTTGTAGATATTTTCCCACTTTCTATATACTCTAATAATTCTACCATTTTTTCTTCTGTAAAATTAAATTCAGAAATTGTTATTTCATCTTTAGAAAGGCATCCTAAAACTCTTGTAGTAACCCAATTAGATACCATTTTAGGATCTTTTCCTTTATTAATAATATTCTCATAATAAGTAGCTAGTTCTTTATCTTTAGCTATAGTTTTAGCATCTACTAAAGAAAGTCCATATTCATTTATATATCTAGTAATTTTAGAGAAAGCTAGTTCTGGTAAAGATTCTTTTACTTCACTTTTTAATTCATTTGTTAATTTAATCGGTGGTATATTAGGCTCAATAAAATATTTATAGTCAACTGCTTCTACTTTACTTCTCATTCTATAAGTTTCCATTGTAGATTCATCATATCTTCTTGTTTCCATCTCTATTTTCATGCCTTTATTAAGAAGTTCAGTTTGTCTTTTAATTTCACTCTCTAAAGCCATTTTTACATTGTAAAATGAATTTATGTTTTTCATTTCTACTTTAACACCAAGTTCTTTAGAACCTTTTGGAGCAAGAGATACATTAACATCACATCTAATTTGTCCAAGTTCTGTTTTAGCATCACTTACATCAGTATATAAAAACAGTCTCTTTAATGACTCAAGAAATGATAAAGCTTCATCAATACTATGCATACAAGGTTCTGTTACCGTTTCAAGAAGAGGTACACCACATCTATTGTAATCAATTAATGAATATCCATCATAGTGATCTAAACTTGCAGTATCTTCTTCCAAATGAGTATCATGAATATATATTCTTTTTACTTGATCTTCTACATAAATATCTAAATATCCATTTGTCCCTACTGGATAATGCATTTGAGTTATTTGATATCCTTTAGGTAAATCAGGATAATAATAATTTTTTCTATCAAATATCATATATTCTGGTGTTTCACAATTTAAAGCTGTTGCTACTGTTAAAGCTTTTTTTATTACTCCTTTATTAACTACAGGAAGGATACCTGGAAATCCTAAATCTATTACTGATATATTTGTATTAGATTTTTCAGAATAAGCATTAGGACTTGGAGAAAAAACTTTAGATGTAGATTTTAATTCACAATGTACTTCTAAACCTATTGTTACATCATATTCCATTATTTATTCTCCTTTCCTGCAATTTGACCTTTACACCCTAAAACATTTTCTAGTGCATAAGCAATATTTAATACATTTAAATCATCTTTTGCTCTACCTGTTATACATATACCGATAGGCATATTATCAATTTTTCCTGATGGGATTGTAATACTAGGCATTCCGCCAAAGTTTCCAATTGCCATATGATTTTCTAATAGTAGATAACGGTTAGATAATTTATCAATATTTTCACTTTGAAATTCAGGAGCAGTACTAGATGAACCAGGCAAAATAAATGCATCGTATTTTTCAAATAATTGATTTATTTTATCTACAATCATTCTTCTAATTCTTCCTGCATTTAAAAATAATTTTTCTTGATTTTCTTTTTGCAAAACATAACTACCTAATACAAAACGACGTTTAATTAATTCAGAAAATCCTTTAGTTCTAGCATCAAACATTATTTCTTCAATATTTTTACCTTCTCCCCTTGGACCAAATTGAATTCCTGTTAAATTAGAATTATTAGAAGTTGCTTCTGCACAAGAAATAGTCATATAAGTAGAAAATATAGCTTTCAATAATCTTATATCAATAGATTCTTCGCATACTTCCATACCTAATTCTCTACATTTTTCTTTTACACTTTCAAAATTCTTAAATACTTCTTCTAGTTCTTTATCTATTTCACCTTCATAATTATTAATGTCCATTATTTCTTTTATATAAAATACTTTCTTTCCTTTTACATTTCCATCTAATCGAGCACTATATTTGACATTATCATTTTCTAAAGATGTCATATCTTTATCATCATGTCCTTTAATAGCATCCACAACATAAGCTATATCTTTTACATTTCTAGCAAAACAACCAACGTGATCTAAAGAACATGCAAAAGGAAATAATCCAAATCTTGATATTCTTCCATATGTAGGTTTAAACCCTACTATTCCACCGTATATAGCAGGTTTTCTAATTGAGTCTCCTGTATCACTACCAATTGCAAAAGGTACTATTCCTGATGCTACCGCAGCACAAGAACCAGCAGAAGATCCTCCTATTAATCTTTCTTTATTCCATGGATTTCTTACTATACCAGTATGTCCAGTTGTACCAGTTCCTCCCATAGCAAGTTCATCTAATACTGTTTTTCCAATAGAAATACTACCACTTTCTTTTAGTTTACTAACAACTGTAGCATCAAAACAAGGAATATAATCCTTTAATATATTAGATGAAGCTGTTGTTAAAATCCCTTTAGTAGACAAATTATCTTTAATTGCACAAGGTATTCCATATAAATAACTATCTTTATTTTCAATTTTAGTTAATTCACCTAATGCTTCTTTTTCAGTGATTGTAACAAAAGAATTATATTCTCCTTGATAATCTTTTGCTCTTTGTAAAGATTCTTTTACTAGTTCTTCTGGAGTAACTTTTTCATTTATTATTGCTTCATGCATTTTCTCAATACTTAAATCTAAATAACTCATTATTCCACCACCTTAGGTACTTTAACTTCTGTTCCTATTTTTTCTTTTGCATTAGATAATGCCATTTCCGTATCAATTGTCTCTATTTTTTCATCTTCTCTTGGTCTTACATTATCTAGTTCAAAAGGAAATGTCATTGGTTCGATTCCATCTATTTCTTTTATATCTTCAATTAATTTCATTTGTTCTAATATAACATCAAATTCTCTTAATAAAGTATCATACTGTTCTTCTTCTAATCTAAACATCAGTTTTTCAGCATATTCTTTTAATTTATCTTTAGTAATCATGATAACATCCTTTCTTTAATTAAATACATATGTATTATAAATTAATTTATAAAGAAAAGTCAACACTATTAAATGGTAACAATTTTTTGTTAATGAATAATTATTGATAAAAAAATATATATAATGTATAATAAATAAAAGATTATTAATTGTTTTCTGCATTTGAAAATCATATAATAATATAGAAAAGGTGATACGTTGTGAAAATTACAATTAATGGAGAAAATATTTTTTACGAACAATTAGGTAAAGGAAAAAAAGAAGTTGTTTTACTCCATGGATGGGGGCAAAACTTAGAAATGATGATGCCACTAGCTAAAAAGTTAGAAGATACCTATCATATAACTATACTTGATTTACCAGGATTTGGAGCAAGCTTTACTCCTAAAAAAGCATTAACTATATATAAATATGAAACAATAATTGAGGATTTTTTTAATAAACTTAACATTACCAATCCTATTTTAATAGGTCATTCTTTTGGAGGAAGAATTGCAATAATATATTCTTCTAAAAATAAAGTTAATAAATTAATTTTAATGGGAGCTCCTTGTGTTAGAGAAAAAAAGAAAACTAAACTGTTATATAAATTTTTTAAATTTATATGTATTACCAAAAGAAGTAAAGAATTTTTTAAGTTGAAATACGGATCAGTTGACTATAATAACACTAAAGGCGCCATGAGATCACTTTTTGTAAATACGGTAAATGAAGATTTAAGTTCTTGTGCTAAAAAAATTGCATGCCCAACACTACTAGTATGGGGAAGCAAAGACACCGCTGCACCAATTAATGATGCATATAAATTAAAAGAATTAATAAACAATTGTGAAATGATAGAAATTAAAGATGCAACACATTATGCATATTTAGAAAAATTAGATTATGTATCAGAACAAATAATTAACTTTTTAGAAAAGGGTGATGAATATGATAACTAATTTTTTGTTGTTTGCAATTTTAATTTACGGTTGTTTTATTAAATTTAAAAAATATATCTATTATTTTCAACAAAATCTTTACAATGAAAACAATAGATATTTAAAATGGTGTAAACAAAATTTAAAAAATATATTTAGTATAGATGATTTAATTGTTTTTATAATTACTATTTTGAATATTTTTTCAAACAACTGGATAACAACAATTTTGAAAATAATTGCTATAATTTTAATTTATATGGATATTTATATCACTAATTATTATTTTAGTGATCAACAAAAAAAACTAAAGAAAAAATTTACACTTACTCAAAGAATAAAAAGACTATGCTTTACAGCAATTATTATAACTCTAATTCTTATTGCTTTATTTATAATAAATAAAAACTTGCAATCATATTTAATATTGTTAGAATATTTACTGTTTACTTTTAACTTTTTTGCTATTTATTTGATTGGTTTAATTAATTTGCCAATTGAAAAAATAATATATTATTTATATTGGTATAAAGCTAGAAATAAATTAAATAAAATGAAAAATTTACAAATTATCGGAATAACAGGAAGTTATGGTAAAACAAGCAGTAAAAATATAATTAACGAAATTTTAAATTCAAAATTTTTATGTAGACCTAGTCCCAAAAATTATAATACAGATACTGGGTTAATGATTACTATAAATAATTATTTGAATAATTTAGATGAAATTTTTATTGCAGAAATGGGAGCATATTGCCCAGGAAGAATAAAAAATGCTTGCAATTTGGTAAAACCTAATATTGGAGTATTAACCACTATAGGGAAAGCACATTTAGAAACTTTTGGTAGTGAAGAAAATATTATAAAAACAAAATTTGAGCTTATAGAATCTTTACCACAGAATGGAATAGCCTTTCTAAATGCCAATGATCAAAAACAAGTAAATTATAAACTTAAGAAAAAGGTTAAAACAATATGGTACGGAGTTGAAAACAATAAAGCTGATTTCAATGCATTTGATATAAAATGTGATTATAAAGGTAGTAATTTCAAAGTTTATTTCAAAAAAGAAGATATAACAGCTAATTTTGAAACAAAATTATTAGGAACACACAATATTTCAAATTTAATCGCGGGCATTTCAATTGGTTATACTTTAGGAATAACTATTGATGAATTAATTAACGCAGTTAAAAGAATTCAGCCTATCGAACATAGACTTGAATTAAAAAGACTTGGAAATATATATCAAATTGATGATGCCTACAATTCAAATCCAATAGGTGCTCAAAAAGCTTTAGAAGTATTAAATAACATGCCAGGAATAAAGATAGTAGTTACTCCAGGCATGGTTGAATTAGGAGATGATGAAGTTAAAGAAAATGAAATATTTGGAGAAAATATTGCAAAAGTTGCCGACTATGTAATACTTGTCGGAGAAAAAAGAACAAAACCAATATATAATGGATTAACAAAGCAAGGATTTAAAAATGATAAAATTATTATTGTCAATGATGTGCGTTTATCATATAATATAATACGAAAATTAAAAACTGATACCAAAGATATATATGCATTATATGAAAACGATTTACCAGATATTTATGATGAGGAAGTGAAAAAATGATAAATTTAGCAGTAATTTTTGGGGGTAAAAATGTTGAGCATGAAGTTAGTATAATTTCTGCCGTTCAAGCAATGGAACATTTAAACAAAGATAAATACAATATAATACCAATATATATTAGTAAAGATGAAGAATGGTATACTGGAGAATGCTTACTAAATATAGATTCATATAAGGACTTTGCCAAATTAAAAAATGAAGCTACAAAATGTTATATTATAAAAGATAAAAATAAATTTTATTTAAAAGGTAAAAAAATATTAAATTTCTTAAAGAAAGAAATTGATATTGTATTGCCAATAGTACATGGCACTAATGTTGAAGATGGTATTTTACAAGGATATCTACAAACAATTGGAATCCCATATTGCTTTAGCAATGTTTGTGCTTCTTCTATTGCACAAGATAAAGTAATACAAAAAATGATATTTGATAAAGAAAACATTTTAACACCAAATTATTTTTATTTCTACGATGTAGAATATTATAATGATAAAGACACATATTTAAGAAAAGCTAAAGAACTAAAATATCCTGTAATTATTAAGCCTGCTACTTTAGGAAGTAGTGTAGGAATTAATATAGCTAATAACGAAGATGAATTACAAAAGTATATTGAAGAAGCGATTAAATATGATAAAAAAATATTAGTAGAAAAAGTAATATCTAATTTAAAAGAATTAAATATAAGTGTTTTAGGTAATTATGAAAGTCAAGAATGTAGTTTCATAGATGAAATAATTAATGAAAGTAAGTTTTTCACATATGAAGAAAAATATTTATCAAATAACAAAAATAAAACAGAATTTAAAGGAAAAAATACAAGTACTAGAAAAATTCCTGCAGATATTTCAGAAGAATTAAAATCAGAAGTTGAAAATACAGCCAAAAGAGCATTTAAAGCAATCGGTTCTTCGGGATTAATTAGAATAGATTTTTTATATGACACAAAATCTAACAAACTATATTTAAACGAGGTAAATAATATTCCGGGATCACTAGCATTCTATTTATGGGAACCAAAAGGTAAAAAATACACTGAATTACTTGATGAAATTATAAAAATAGGAATTAAAGAACAAAGAAATAACTCTAGTAAACAATTTAATTTTGAAACAAATATACTATCTAACTTTAATGGTAGTAAATTTAAAAAAGAACAAAAGTCAAAATAAATTTTGACTAACTTACCTCACGGTAAGTTTTTTCTACTTCACGGGAATTTATATTCCTCCATAGACCAGTGTCGGATAGTTGCTACCCTACTTATATTAATTATTGTCAAAATTTATGGCATCATTAGTTCCTTGTTTATAGTTTTCATATATA
>CALVPR010000049.1 GCA_944351765.1 uncultured Bacilli bacterium | reverse complement strand
TTGAAGCAAGTGCTAGTAATAGAAATTATAAGTTTTTAACTTTGACATTTTTTCAAGTTTTGATGTTGACATTTACATTAACTAAGGACAGTTTTTAAAATCAGCTTATAAAATAAGAAAAAAACTAAGCAAAAATATCGCCCTGATGTGTATAATTTTGCTTAGTTTTATCTTATTTATACAAAGGTGTTTTGTTACAGTAAAAAATGACATACTAAAATAGCCATTTAAAAAATGGAACCATTTTAGTTATAAAAAAATTAAATTATTACTAACTATCATAAAGTATAAAAGTAAAAGGCATTCTAATATAAATTGGGGAATTAAATGCTCTTTTAAATAAAGTCATTCCTATTTTAAATAAAGATATAACTCTTTTACCATTTTTGTGTGTCTCAAGTCCAAAGTTTTTATAACTATTGCTATTTTTAGTAAAATCAGAACCAAGCATTACTAACCAAGTAATAGAAAAACAAACTAAGGAAAACATTGAAGAAAAAGACTTAAGCGTTGCATTGTTAATTTTCTCTAAATTAAATCCATTAGATTTTTGATTTTTAAAAATAGTTTCAATTCCACCAAATCTGTAACCATAATCTTTAATTGCTCTTTTAGGATCACTATTAGTAGCGATAATCCAAGGTTCACTAACATCTTGTTTTTTACTTATAGTAAGATTAGTTTTATAATCAGCATCTGAATATAAATAAGTATCATAATAAAAAACAGAACGATGTTGATAAGAAAATAATTCAGAAGCAGTTTTTCTTATGTAATGTCCTTCTTTTTTATCAAATACTCTAACATTTAAATTACCTTTAATTCTAATACAATAACTATGATTTAAGCTATCGATATGTTTTAAAACTTTTTCGGAATTAAACCATCTATCAGCAAGGAAAATAAGTTCTAAATCAGTATCTTTAAATAAGTCAGATACAAAATTTATACCTTTTATAATAGTATCATCTAAATAAGAATCAGAATTATTAATTCCTTTAAAACATTCAAAATATAAAGGTATTCCTTGTTTACCAATTCTCATAGAAATCAAATAAACAGTATAATTTTCATGTGAATAAGAATGATCAAAACAAATATGTACACGTTTATCACTATGTTTTTTCTTATATGTAGAAATAATTGATTTTATAAATGAACTATAAAAGTAATAAGCATCAAAATGCTTATTATTAAAGAATCGTCTTATTCTTTTGTTAACAGATTCTAATTTAACTAAAGAAAATTCATCTTTTAAATTGGCTGCAATGGAAGAAGCAGAACAAGAATTTGAATTTATCATTCCAAATATAATGTTAGGTATAATTTTTAATTGTGTTTTTCTTATGTTAGGAATTGAATTTTGAAGAAATTTAGCTATTTGTGTTGTAATTTCTTTTTGAGTATTATATAATTTAGACATAAAACGATCAACTACTTTCTTGTATTTTTCTGTTATTATGATTGTAGCATTAATTGGTCGTTTTATCAATTATAGTTAATTATATAGTGTTAAGGGTATCTTAACACTATATTTTATTAAATAAAAAACTGTCCGGAGATAAGTTCTAATATCTAAATAATCCCTACGAAACTCTTTTCGTAGGGATTTTAATCTAACTATTAAAATTAGTAATATATAAATATTATTTTAATAAAATTAAACAAAACATTGAAAATATTTAATTACTATGATAAAATTAAATAGAACTTGAAAAACGGAGAAAAGATAAGTAAGTTAAATATTATTATATAGAGAATCTATGTTGGTGGAAATTAGATAAATAATTTAACTGAAAGCTACTTTTTAGTGTGATTAATACTCACCGGGTAATTTCGTTAACAATTATAAAGGTATATAAGATTATGTATGAAATAGGATGGTACCACGATTATTCGTTCCTATATATATAATCTTTTTTTCATTAAAAGGAGGAAAAATATATGAAAAAGAAAATATTTGCTATTGTCGGAATGTGTGGTAGTGGTAAATCTATTGCATCAGATTATTTAGAAAGCCTAGGATATAAAAAGGTATATTTTGGCGGAGTTACTATGGAAAAGTTAAAAGAACTTAATCTTGAAGTAAATCCCGAAAATGAAAAAATGGTAAGAGAAAATTTAAGAAAAGAATTAGGAATGGCTGCTTTTGCAATTGTACTTTTACCTAGAATAAAAGAATTAGCTATTAATAATGATGTTGTATTAGATGGTGTATATTCTTGGGATGAAGTAAAGGTATTAAAAGAGGAACTTGGGGATAAACTAAAAATAATTAGTATAGTAGTAGATAAAAAAATTAGATATGATAGACTTAAAGTAAGAGATATAAGACCTCTTACTAATATAGAAGCAAATAATAGAGATATATCAGAAATAGAAAATATTGCTAAAGGTGGACCAATTGGATACGCAGATTATTATATATTTAATAATGGTACAATTAAAGAATATAAAGAAAGACTTAATGAAATAATAAAGGATGTGGAAGACAATGAAAAAAATGACTAGTGAAGAAATAATAAGAACATTTATAGATTATTTTGTAAAAAATGGACATACTGAAGTAGAAAGTGCATCATTAATACCGCATAATGATCCATCAGTGTTATGGATAAATGCTGGTGTAACACCACTTAAAAAATATTTTGATGGAACAGAAGTACCTAGTAATAGAAGACTTGTTAGTTGCCAAAAATGTATTAGAACAGGTGATATAGAAAGTGTTGGAAGAACAGCAAGACATCATACTTTCTTTCAAATGTTAGGTAATTTCTCTATTGGAGATTATTTTAAAAAAGAAGCATTAACAATGGCTTTTGAACTTTTAACGAGTCCAGAATATTTTGGGTTTGATATTGACAAATTATATGTAACTGTATATCCAGATGATATAGAGGCAAATAACCTATGGGCAAGTTTAGGTATTCATCCATCACATATTATTAAACTTGAAAATAATTATTGGGAAATTGGAGAAGGCCCTTCAGGACCAGATAGTGAAATATTTTATGATAGAGGAGAAAAATATGATCCTAAAAAATTAGGAGTAAAATTACTTCAAGAAGAAATTGAAAACGATAGATATATAGAAATATGGAATAATGTATTTAGTCAATTTAATGCTAAAGAAGGTGTTCCTAGAAGTGAATATGAAGAACTTCCTAGTAAGAATATAGATACTGGTATGGGAGTAGAAAGAATGGCTTGTATTATACAAGAAACAGAAACAAATTATGAAACTGATTTATTTATGCCTATTATGAATGCCATTAGTGAAATTACTCAAATAGATTATTGCGGCCAAATGGAATTTAAAGTAATTGCAGATCATGTTCGTACTCTTACTTTTGCATTATCTGATGGAGCAACATTTGAAAACTATGGAAGAGGATATGTACTTAGAAGACTTTTAAGAAGAGCCGTTAGAATGGGAAAAAAATTAGGTATAAGTCATACTTTTATGGCGGATTTAGTAGATGTTGTAATTGATAAATATGTTAATATTTATCCTGATTTAAATCAAAATAAAGGGCTAGTAAAAGAATTAATAACAAAAGAAGAAGAATTATTTCAAAAGACACTTATTTCTGGAGAAAAAAGATTAGAAGAAATATTTAATACTAGTAAAGATAAAGTAATAAGTGGTGAAGATGCTTTTAAATTATATGATACTTATGGATTTCCAATTGATTTAACTAAAGAATGTGCAATGGAAAAAGGATTTACAGTAGATGAAGATGGCTTTGAAAAGTATATGTCTGCTCAAAAAGAAATGGCTAGAAGTAATAGAAAAGTAGAGGCTAGTATGAATTTACAAAATGAAGCATTAATTAATTATACTGAAGAAAGTAAATTTGTTGGATATGAAAAACTAGGCTTAAAGACAAAAGTATTAGCTATTATGAAAGATAATGAATTTGTTGATAGTTTAAGTGATGAAGGATACATAATATTAGAAGAAAATCCATTTTATGCAGAAAGTGGTGGACAAGTAGCAGATACAGGTTACTTAAAGAGTGATAACTTTAAAGCTGAAGTATTAGATGTAATTAAAGCCCCAAATAAACAACATTTATTATATGTTCGTATATTAGAAGGAGTAGTATCTAAAGGAGAAGAAATACTTACACATGTTCTTGAAGAAAAAAGAGAAGCAATAGAAAAGAATCATAGTGGTGTTCATTTGCTTCATAAATCTTTACAAGAACTTCTTGGTAATAATGTTCTTCAAGCAGGAAGTAAAGTTGATGAAAATAGTTTTAGATTAGATTTTACTTATCATGGAAGATTAAGTGATGAATTAATTGTCAAATTAGAGTCAATGGTAAATGAAAAGATAGAAGAAGCTAGTCCTGTAACAATTGAATACATGAAATTAGATGAAGCTAAACAAAAAGGAGCAATGGCTTTATTTGAAGATAAATATGGTGATATTGTAAGAGTAGTTACTATGGGGAACTCTATTGAATTATGTGGTGGTACTCATGTTAAAAATACTAAAGAATTAGAAAGATTTGCCATTATTAGTGTTGAAAATAAAGGCGCAGATACATTTAGAATAGAAGCTACTACTGATACTAATATTGAAAGAATGTTATTTGAAGCAATTAAACCATATAATGAAGAGATGATGAAGTTACTTGAAAAAGCAAAGAAAATAGTAACAGAAGCAGAAGATGTTGGAATAACATTAAACTTTAACTTTAATATTAATAATGATGCTCCACATAGTTATAAAGATATTGTTCAAAATAAAGAAGAAATAGAAAATGTAAAACTAACAGTTAAAAATCTTGAAAAGGAATATATGACTAAAAAAGCAGAAAAATCAGTAAGTAACATTGATGCATTTATTGATAGTAAAGAAGAAATAAATGGTATGAATATAATTGTTGCTATTACGGAAAACTATGAAGTTCCTGTTTTAAAACAAGTAGTGGATGCAATTAGTAATAAAGTATCTAATTCATTTGTCCTTCTTGCTAATGTTGGTAGTAATAATGCAAACTTTATTTGTAAGAGTACTATCAGTAATGATAATATTAATTGTGGATCTATTATTAAAGATTTAGCAATTAAATGTTCTGGTAACGGTGGCGGAAACAAAAACTACGCTCAAGGTGGTGGAACTAAAACTGATGATATTCCAATGTTACTAGCAGAAATTAAAGAAAAAGTAAAAAATAGTTAAGAATAAAACTTTTGGATATGTTCCAAAAGTTTTTAATTATGTAAAAATATGTTTTTTCAAAATTTTACTTGACAATTATCCCTATTAATAGTATATAATGTTACAGGAAAGGAAAGGGATATCGTGAGTAAAAAACTAGTTATTGTAGAATCCCCTAGTAAAAGTAAAACAATTGAAAAATATTTAGGAAAAGACTATAAAGTAGTTTCTTCCTTAGGACATATAAGAGATTTATCTACTTCAGGTAAGTATGGTTTTGGAGTAGATGTAGAAAATGATTTTAAACCAGATTATAAAATCATAAAAGGAAAAAATAAATTAGTAAAAGAATTAAAGAAAGATGTAAAAGATGCTGACTTTGTTTATTTAGCAACCGACCCCGATAGAGAAGGAGAAGCTATTAGTTGGCATTTATATGATACTTTAGGACTTACTCCTAGTAATTATAAAAGAATAGTATTTAATGAAATAACGAAAGATGTAATATTAAATTCATTTAATAATGCTAGAATGATTGATGATGATTTAGTAAAATCACAAGAAGCAAGAAGAATATTAGATAGAATAATTGGATTTAGATTAAGTAAATTAATGCAATCTAAAACAGGAGGTAAATCAGCAGGAAGAGTACAAAGCGTTGCATTAAAATTAATAGTAGATAGAGAAAGAGAAATACAAGCATTTATTCCAGAAGAATATTATGAAATAGATGCTCACTTTAATGATTTTGATGCTAAGTTAGATACTTATAATCATAATAAAATAGAAATTAAAACAGAAAATGAAGCCCAAGATATTTTAAGTAAGTTATCAAAAGTATTTAAAATAGAAAGTGTCGACAAAAAAGAAAAAAGTAAAAAAGCAAAATACCCATTTATTACATCAACGTTACAACAAGAAGCATCTAGTAAATTAAATTTTACTTCAAAGAAAACGATGATGATTGCTCAAAAATTATATGAAGGAATAAGTTTAAAAGATGAAACAGTCGGATTAATTACTTATATGCGTACTGATTCAGTAAGATTATCTGATGAATTTATTAAGTCTACTTATGCATTTATTAAGGATAAATATGGTAGTGATTATGTTGGATACGTAAAACAAAGTAAGAAAACAGAAAATGTTCAAGATGCTCATGAAGGGGTTAGACCAACATCAATTAATAGAACACCTGAATCAGTTAAAGAATACTTATCTAATGATGAATATAAGTTATATAAATTAATATATACAAGGGCACTAGCGTCTTTAATGAAGGATGCTAAAGTAGAAGCAACTACTGTAATACTTGATAATAATAATTATCAATTTAAAACTACTGGTCAAGTATTAATATTTGATGGATATTTAAAAGTATATAGTGAATATGAAGATACTGAAGATAAGATATTACCAGACTTTAGTAATTATAAAGAAAGTGTTATTGAATCTAATTCTATTGAATATTCAGCACATACTACTAAACCACCAAGTAGATATACAGAAAGTAAATTAATTAAAGAAATGGAAGAGTTAGGAATAGGTAGACCTTCTACTTATGCTACTACGATTGGTATTTTATCAGAAAGAGGGTATGTTAATGTTGTAGATAAAAAGTTTGTTCCTACAGAAATAGGAATAGAGACTACTGATAAATTACAAGAATTCTTTAAAGACATAATAAATGTTAAATATACTAAAGAGATGGAAGACGACTTAGATAAAATAGCAGATGGAGATTTAAAAGAAATTGAACTATTAAAAAGATTTTATGATGACTTTGAACCAAAAGTAAAAGATGCTTTTAGTAATATGGAAAAGAAGCCTGCTGAAGAAACAGGAGAAATGTGTCCGAACTGTGGTAGTCCACTTGTTATAAAACAAAGTAGATATGGCAAATTTGTTGCATGCTCTAATTATCCAGAATGTAAGTATATTAAAAATAACAAAGAAGAAAAACAAGTAGTAGAAATAATGGATTGCCCTAAATGTAAAGATGGAAAAGTAATAGAAAGAAAAACTAAAAGAGGTAAAATATTTTATGGATGCTCTAATTATCCTAAATGTGATTTTGCTTCTTGGGATAAACCAACTGGAGAATTTTGTCCAGAATGTAATAATTATTTAGTAGAAAAAAAAGATAAAATAAAATGTTCTAGTTGTAATTATGAAAAATAGTGACTTGTAATTTTATTAAAATTATGGTAATATGTATATAGATGAAGGAAACTTCATATAATAAAAGAGACATTGATTAGGACTCAATGTTTACTCTGTTTAATTTATGTAAACACCGAATATCATTTCGGTGTTATTTTTTCATTTGTTTTTAATAGCAATAATAGTATATAGAATTACTATTAAAGCAAGAACTAATAGTTCCAACACAAACCTCCTGTAATAGTATTTTTGTGCATTAGAACCACCTCCTTATGTAAAAATTAAGGAGTAAACACCGATTCAATATCTCTAAAACGATGATAACATATAATTAACAAAATGTATGTAACACATTTGGTAACATAAAATTTTTATAATTGTACATTTGTAAATGATGTGATACAAAAATTTTTATAAAATGACTCAATTAATATTGAGTTGTTTTTTTCTTTGT
>CALVPR010000048.1 GCA_944351765.1 uncultured Bacilli bacterium | reverse complement strand
CAAGTATAAAAATACAAAAAAACTAGATTTTTCAATATCTAGACAACCTTTTTAATTACTAACTGTCAAACTTGGGTGAAATTAAGAAAAAAAGTTTGTAATTTGACAAAACCAAACAAATGTGTTATAATTCAAGTAGAAATGGGGGATTTTTATGAGAAGTTTATTTAGAAAAAATGAAAATGAACATGTAGGTGAACCGATAGATTATTTTAAAGAATATAAAATAAAAATATTTAGAGCAGTGCCACCTAATGTTGCATTAATATGTAAAAATATATTTACGGGAAAACCATTTGTAAAAAATAGTGGTTTAGCAATTTTAGCGCCTTGGGTAGAGAGCAAATATGTATCATTGGCACAAAATACAAGAGATTATCCTAAAATAAAATATAAAACTTTGGATGGTATTGAAGTTAATGTTGATATAGCTATAACCTTTGCTATTGTTGATCCGATTAAATATGAATTTAATAATAATGATATTTTTCAACAATTAGGTATTATTACTCAAGATATGTTAAGGGAATTTATTGCTTCAAAAAACGTTGATGAATTAATTGGCGGTAAACACAATATGTCATCGTTTGATACAACAAACGAATATGTTAGTTTTGGTGATAGTAACGGAATAAGAATCAGTAATGTATATTTTAAAAGTATTAATTTACCGCAATCAATGATTGATGATTATGAAAAAAAGAAATCGCAAGAAATGGAAAATAAAAGATTACTAGAGGAAGCACAAGCAAGAAGGGAAAGAGCATTAATTGATGCAGAAACTCAAAAAATATTAGGAGAAGTTGCAAATAAGTTAAAAGCAGATGAATTAGAGCAAATATTAAAAATATTTGAAGATGACAAGTTAACTTCTATTCAAAAATTAGACTTAGTTAAATCGAAAATATTATCAAGTAGTAATGCTAATTTGTTTTATAATATGAATGAAAATAGTGATAGTAATATGGTTAAATATGTTATTGCTAAAAAAGATAATGCTTTGGATAGTCAAGATACTGTCAAAGTACCTAAAAGAATTAGAAAAAGTGGTAGATAAAAAGAGAAAATATAAAAAAAATATTTTCTTTTTTTGTTTTTTGTAGTATTATTAATATAGTATAGTTTGTTATAGAATAGAAAGAGGGATTTTATGGAAGCAGGAAAAGAAGTAATAAAAGTAAGATTAAGTAGTATTATTCCAAATAGATTTCAACCGAGATTAACTTTTAATGAAGAAGAATTGAATGAACTAGCAAACTCTATAAAAATGTACGGAATATTGCAACCTTTAATATTAAGACCAATTGGTGACAAATATGAGATAATTGCAGGAGAAAGAAGATATAAGGCAGCAACTATTGCAGGATTAACAGAAGTCCCTGCTATACTTGTAAATTTAGATGATCAGACAAGTGCTGAATTAGCCATCATAGAAAATATTCAAAGAAAAGACTTAACTGCTATTGAAGAAGCAAAATCTTATAAAAAATTATTAGATTTAGGAAATTTAACACAAGATCAATTAGCAGCAAAAATGGGTAAAAAGCAATCAACCATAGCAAATAAAATAAGACTTTTAAATTTAGTTCCTGAAGCACAGGATGCTTTGCTACATAATTCCATTTCAGAAAGACATGCAAGAAGCTTATTACAATTAAAGGATGATCCATCAAAGCAAAGAGAAATATTAAATAAAATAATAGAGGGGCGATTAACTGTGAAAGAGACAGATGATTTAATAAAAAATATAATGAATGTACAGCCAGTAAATAATTCAAGCGTTAATTTTAACGTTGAAAATAATATAGGTAATAATCAACAAATAATAGGACAAAATACAAATGATAACTTATCAGGGCAAAATAATATGTTTGCTCAACCAACTGTATCAAATTTTGAACAACCAGTTTTTAATAATGTTAATTATGAGCAACCAAAAAACGATACAATAAATATAGCGGATATTAGTAATCCAAATATGGAAATTCCATCAATATCAAACTCTAGTTATACAGAAACTATTTCACAACCCAAAGTGACAGAAAATGTTCAATCTGCATTAAATGATTTAAACTTGGTTAATACTAATTCTAATGTGTTTAATGAAATGGAACCTAAATTAGAAGATAATATGGAAAAGACTCAAGTAATAGATATAAATGCAATAAAGGAAGCTGCTAAAAGTGATGTAATTCCAAGTCAACCTCCACAAAATCAAGTTCCAAATTTTGATAGTTTATTAAAAGTAGAAGAACCTCCAAAAGTACAGGAGCCTGAAAACAAACCTCTAGAGTTTCCTAAAATTGGCGAACCTATAAGCTTTGGAAATAAAAATTATCCATCACTGGAAGATGAATCTGCAAATATGAATTTTGGAATGATATATCAACCTGAATTTAATTCTTTTTCATCAAATAGTGAAAATGTACCTACACCAGTAGATAACAATGTTATTAGCATTGAAAATAATTCTCTTGAAGAAAAAGTAAATATTATTAAAAATATTTTACCTCAATTAGAGAAAGATGGATCTAAAGTAGATATGCAAGAAATTGATTTGATTGATGAATATCAAATAATTATAAGATTAAAAAAAGAGCCTAAAATATAGGCTTTTTTAATTGTTAGTTTCATTAAAAACTGAATCTAAATTTGGAGTATTATCATTTGAATATGGTTCTGTTCCTTTTATAAAATAAAATATTTTAGTTTTTTCATCACCATCATTAGCTAATTTTCCTGTTATAGGATTAACTAAAACTCCAACAACATTTTCTGGTTTTTCATACCAATTAGTTTCTACATCTTTAAAATAAGATTCCATTGTATTAATCCATATATTCTTGTGATGACCATTATCTTCACTAGATAATTCTCTATTATCATCATAGCCATTCCAAATACCTAATACAGCATCTTGGTTATATCCAATGATCCACACATCAGTATTTGTAGTTCCTGATTTAATTGCATATTTATGTGTTATTTGAGGCAATAAGCTTATTAAAGTAGGATAATTGTAATCTATAAAAGCATTATCATATGTGTAGGTAAGCATTTCATTTAAAATGTAAGTTGTACTAGAATTTAAAATACTCTCTTTTTTATTTTTATATTCATATAATACATTTCCATTACTGTCTTCTATTCTTTCAATAAAATGTCCTTCTACTTTATAGCCCATATTAGCAAAAGCAGAATATCCAGTAAGCATATCTTTTAAACTGATTTCTTCTGTTCCGAGTGCTAAAGATGGTATTGCTGTAAGTTCACTAGTTATGCCAACTCTACTAGCCATATTAACAAGCATATCTTCTCCTAAAAAAAGATTAGTCTTAACAGCATAAATATTATCTGAATAAGCAATAGCAGCTCCCATTGAAATTGGCCCTTCCGCATATTTATCGTTATAATTTTTTGGAGAATAAGATTGGTCATTAGAAAAAGTAAAAGTAGTTTTTTCACTAGTAAATGCTGATGCTGAAGTAAATCCACTTTCTAAAGCAGCATAATATAAAAATGGTTTCATAGTAGATCCTACTTGTCTAGTAGCATTAGTGGCTCTATTAAATTGGCTTTTTGTGTAATTTGACCCTCCAACTAATGCCATAATAGCACCATCTTCTGGATCCATCATCATTCCTGCAACTTGTAATTCACTTTCTTCATCCATTTGTTCAATAACAGCTGTTTCTAATTTTTCTTGTGCATCTAAATCAAGTGTTGTATATATTTTTAAACCACCGGTTTCAATTAAAGAGTCGGGAATGCTATTGATACTATATAATTCTTCAATAACAGCATCTTTAAAATAATTTATATATTTTAAATCATTATCAGAAGTTTTACCGTAATAAGTTAGTTCTGTATTATATGCTTCGTTCATTTCTTCTTCGGTAATAACATCGTTATTTTTCATTAATGTAAGAACTATTTTTTGTCTTTCTTTCGCAGCTTCAGGATTGTTAATAGGAGATAAATTAGAAGGAGATTGGGGAATACCCGCTAGCATAGAAGCTTCTGCTAGAGTTAAATTACTAGCACTTTTGTTAAAATAATATTTTGAAGCATTTTCAATTCCAAAAACACCACCATAATTTATAGTATTTAAGTATCCTTCTAGTATTTCATCTTTAGTATAATGAGTTTCTAATTCAAATGCTAGCATTGCTTCATCAAGTTTTCTTGACCAAGTTTTATCAAAATTTAAAAATAAGTTTCTCGCATATTGTTGAGTAATGGTAGATGCTCCTTCAGACATACTTTTAGTAGTGATATTAGTAATAACCGCTTTTGCTATACGTGGATAGTCAAAACCAAAATGCATATAAAAATATTTATCTTCCGTACTAAGAGTAGCATCAATTAAATAATCACTAATATTATCAAGACTTATCCACTCATTTCCATTAGACATAAATTCTTGCCCATTATTATCATATAAATAATAAGATTGGGCTTTATTTATTTCCATTTTAGGAGTTATTAAACAATAAACATACATGCTTACATTAAATAAAATAAATAATCCAATTAATAATAATCCTAATTTAGTTATTTTTTTTATAAATTTCATTAAAATTCACCACTTTTCAATATAAAATAAGTATTTTTTATTATCCATAATTATTATTTAACAAAAAAATAAAAATATAAGTTTTATTTTTATTAATATTGTGATATAATGTCAAATGAAATTTATGTTTGGTGGTGAATGATATAAAAATTAAAGTAAAAGGTTATTTAAAAGATATAGATGAAGGAATAATAACTAATATAGATACTTTTGGAATAAAAAACAAAAATAAAATAACTTATAACGAAGAAACAGTTACTAATACAATATTACAAGAAGATAATAAAATAATATTAATAAGAGAAAATGATGAATTTAAAAATATATTAATATTTGATTTAAATAAAGAAACAATTTCAGAATATTTACTTAAAGAAAATGATTTAACTATTGAATTAAATATAAAAACTAATTTAGTAGAAATAGAAGATAATTATATAAAAGTAAGATATTTAGTAATTGATTCTGATAATGAATATGAATATAGCATAGAAATGAGTGATAAGTATGAGTATAAAAACTGAAATAGGACATATTATAAAATGTAGTTTAAATAAGTTAAATATAGAAAAAGATGTAATAGTAGAAATTCCTAAAGATAAAAGAAATGGAGATTATTCTACTAATATAGCATTAACTTTAACTAAAGATTTGGGTAAAAATCCTATGGACATTGCTAATATGATTGCAGAAAACATTAATAATGATATGATTGAAAAATTAGAAGTAGTAAGACCGGGATTTATAAATATTTTTATAAGTAAAAAATATTTATTAAATAAACTTAATGAGATAATAGATAAAGATAAAAACTATGGTAAAAGTGATATAGGAAATAATAAAAAAATAAATTTAGAATATGTAAGTGCTAATCCAACAGGTATACTTCATGTAGGACATGGAAGAGGCGCTACTTATGGTGATAATTTATCTAGAATATTAAGTTTTATTGGTTATGATGTAACAAGAGAATATTATATAAATGATGCTGGTAATCAAATGAATAATTTAGGAATATCTATAAAAGAAAGATATAAAGAATTATGTGGACTAAAATGTGAGTTACCAGAAGATGGATACCATGGCAAAGAAATAATAACTATTGCTAAAGAAATATATGATAATTATAAGGATAGTAAGCTTGATGAAGACATATACTTTTTTAGAAAAGAAGGATTGGATATTTTATTAGATAAAATAAAAAAAGATTTAGATAAATATCGTGTTAATTTTGATGTCTTTACTAGTGAACAAAGTTTATATGATAGAGGCCTTGTAGATACTGTATTAAATAAACTTAAAAACAGTGGAAATTGTTATATAAATGAAGGCGCTTTATGGTTAAAAACTTCTGATTACGGTGATGAAAAAGATCGTGTATTAATAAAAAATGATGGTAATTATACATATTTACTTCCAGATATAGCATATCACATTAATAAAATAGATAGAGGATTTGAAGAATTAATAGATGTTTTAGGATCTGATCATCATGGCTATATTAATAGATTAAAAGCATCATTAGAAATACTTGGTAAAGATAAAGATATATTAAATATAAAAATACTTCAAATGGTTAGATTAATAAAAGATGGTGAGGAACTAAAGTTAAGTAAAAGAACAGGAAAAACAATAACACTAATCGATTTAATTGATGAAGTAGGGATAAATGCTACAAGATATTTCTTTGCATCTAAAAGTATAGATACACAAATGGATTTTGACTTAGATCTAGCTATAAAACAATCTAATGATAATCCTGTATATTATATAGAATATGCAAATGCAAGAATTGCCTCTATATTAAGAAATTATCATAAAAAAATTACTAAACAAGAAGAATATAGAACATTAGATAATGATGCGACATATATTATTTTGAATAAATTATATGAATTTGAAGATATAGTAATAAGCGCTGGTGAGAAGAAATTGCCGCATTTAGTAGCTAACTATGTCTATGAATTAGCAGCATTATTCCATAATTATTATGCAAAAGAAAAAATAATAACAGAAGATGAAATATCTACAAAAGAAAGAATAATACTAGTAAAAGCTATTAAAATAGTTATAAATAATGCTTTAGATTTAATTGGCATAATACCAAGAGAAGAAATGTAGGAGGAAACAAAATGTTAAATAAAATGACTAGAGATGACTTAGAATTATTATCTTATACAAAAATAGCGGAGATGTATTTGAAAGAAAATAAAAAAACAATGAATACAGCTGAATTGTTTAAGGAAATATGTAATTTACTTGGATTAAGTGAAGCAGAATATCAAGAGAAGATTGCTGATTTCTTTCAATCATTAACAACATCTAAAGAATTTATTTTATTAAATGATGGAAAATGGGATTTAAAAGCAAATCATTCTGTAAAAATAGATATAAATGATATTTATGAAGAATCAGATGATGGAGCAGAAAATGATGAAGATAATGAAGAAGAAGACAGTTATGAAGATGAAGAAGATGATTATGATACACCATTAGAAGATGACTATAATGATGATGATTTATCTGATTTAACAATATTAGATGATAGTGAAATAGAAGAAGAGTAACATCTTCTTTTTTCATTAATATCAATATATAGCATATATTTAATTAGGTGAATAAGGTTGAAAAAAACATAATTAAATTGAAACATACAAAAGGAGTTCAAAAATAGGAAAATTTTTTGAACTTAAAGTAAGTCAATGAAGACTCTAAAATAAGTTGTTCTTTGAAATAGTAAACTGTTATTAGGTATTCTGCAAAGTAATGTTGTAACCTAAATTAGTTAAATAAGAAATCATCTCTTCTGGAGTATTTTGAATATTTTTGTGAGATTTAAAATTCTTATCCATTAGATTTTCAAATCTTTTATAATCAAAAACTTCACCAGTAAGTAAAATATGGTATATGCTTGTAAGTAATAATCTTGCAACGGCAATAATGGCTTTCTTGTGGCCTCGACGTCTTTTTAAGGATTCATATCTAGCCTTAATATAAGGACAAGATTTATCTTTAATGGCACATAAAGCACACTGAACAAGTAAAGGCTTGATATAAATACCAGCTTTGGTGATTCTAACAGATTTCTTTTTCTTGGCAGATTCATTACATCTTGGAGTAAGACCAGCCCATGAACAAAGATGTTTATCATCAATAAAAGTATTCATATTAGTACCAATTTCTGCTATAATAAATATCGCTGATATTTCTTTTATACCAGGAACAGTTAAAAGAAGATTTATTTCAGTTGAATATTTAAAAGCAAGTTTTAAAATTTGTTCTTCTAATTCATTGATACATTCATTAATTGAATCATAATGTTTTAGAACAATATTCATTTTTGATGATTGAGACTCATCAAAATTACCATTGATAGATTTCAAAATCTCTTCAGGTGATGATTTCAAATTTTTACG
>CALVPR010000047.1 GCA_944351765.1 uncultured Bacilli bacterium | reverse complement strand
TTCAAAATTTGACAAAAAAATAACCATTTTTCAATGGTTTGCTAAGATTTATCTTTTCAAAAGTGTTTAAGTTCCGTATAGCCTCTTTTACACCATCTTCTAAATCTTCTGGAACAGTATCTACTTTAGCATAAGCAAATCCATCATCATTAAAATCAAATACGTCTGGTACTAATGAAGGACAACTTCCACATCCCATACATTTTTCTTCTTTAATTGTTACTTTCATATTTATCCCTCTTTCCAATATAATTATATAGATAAATTAATTAAAAATCAATAAAATAGTTTTAAATAACTAAAAAATATGTTATTATTATATAAGTAAAGGTGTGTTAGATATGGAAAGTAGAATGGAAAAATTTTATCGTAAAGATTTATCTGATTATAGTAGAAGTAAGAAAAATGCTGATTTATATAAAGAAGTATATGGAAACTATAGTAATATGGAACATTTACCAATATCTGATAATAGTAGTGAAATTAATATGAATGATTTACAAACAATTGTAAGTAGCAGAGAACAGTACAAAAAAGCAAAAGTAGTCGGTGAATTTACAAGTACAAGTATAAAATTAAAAGAAGAAGAACCTGAAGAAGTTAAAGTAACTGCTAAAAAAGTATATGATATAAACGAGTTAATTGAAAAAGCAAGAAGCGAAAATGCTAAAGCTAAAGAAATGATGGCTAATACTACTAAACAACATAATTTTTTACAAACATTAGAAGTATCTCCTGAAGCTTTAAATAAGATTAAAGAAAAAGAAATGACGCTTAAAGAAGAAAATAATACTAAATCTAGTACAGAATCTTTCCCTTTAGATCTCCTTTCTGATTTAAAACCAAGTGGTAATACTGTTGTTATGGAACCGATGAGTGAAGAGGTCAAATCTCCCACTGATGATATACCAATAGATAGTACATTTATAAAGAAAGATAAAGATTTAGAAATAAAGGAAAGCAAAGAAGAATTTTATAGTGATTCATATGCTTTTTCTAAAAAAGATTTCTTTGATGAAGATGATGAATTAGTTGACAATAAAGGACACGCTTTTTTAAAAGTATTAGTTTTTATTGTAGGAATATCTTTATTAATTGCTGTAGGTTATTTTTGTTTTGTATATTTTGGAATTAGAAACACTTAATTAAGTGTTTTTTTCTGTCAAATTGAAGTAGTAAAAAAGTTAATATTGTGTTATACTAATTATAGGTAAAAAGAGGTGTAAAATGAAACAAGTAAAGAAAAGGAAATTAAAAATAGGTAGGATAATTATTGCTTTAGCTATTTTAGTAGCAATTGTAGTGTTATTAATTTTTTTATTTAATGGTACTAAAAAATTAATATCAAAAGAAGTTACGAAGTATTTAGCAAATGATAATTATACAGTAACATTATATGATTATAATTCTGAAACTGAAGAGTTATTGGAAAATAAAACAGTGGCACGAGGTTCTGAAGTTAAAGCTAAAATGGAAGAAAAAGTTACTAAAGATAATAATAATTATGTTAAAATTACATTAGATAAAGAAAATTATTATGTTTTAGAGACTAATTTAGTAGATAAAAAAGAAGATGCTGTAAAAGAAGAATATGTATATGTAAGAACTCCTGCTTCTATACTTGAGAGTTTAGATGATCCTAAAATAGTGGATCAAGGTGCAAAAGGGGAAAAAATGGAAGTATTATCTTATGATAGTATTGATGAAAATGGCAAAGTAAATACTTATAAGGTAAAAACTGATGATAATGAAGGATACATATATGGAAAATATATTGAATTAACTGAAGAAGAAGCGAAGAAAAATTATGAAGCAGAAAAATATGATGAAATACATTCCAAAATTAAAAACAGTTATGGCGGAGGAGATGCTATTGATTTGGATTTCTATCCAGTTGAAAAAGTATCTTTCGAAAATAATAAGATGCCAGAAGCTGTGTATTCGTTATATTTAAATGGTGGTGTAATAGGAAGTGTAGATGCTTATATAGAATATGCTAAAACTACTAAAATAAATGCTTTTGTAGTAGATATTGTAGATGATACTGCAATATCATATCCATCTGATGTTATGAAAGAAATAAGTCCAACTTCTTATGAAAAAGCGATTAATAGTGTTGAAGATTATAAGAATGCTATTCAAAAAATTAAAGATGCTGGATTTTATGTAATAGGAAGAATTACTGTATTTAAAGATAGTTATTATGTAACTGATCATCCGGAAAATGCTATATCATCTAAAGCTACTGGGGAACCATTTAAACATAATAGTGCTTATTGGCCAAGTGCATATTCAAGAGATGTATGGTATTATAAAGTAGCTTTAGCTAAAGAAGCTGTAGAATGGTTTGGTTTTAATGAAATAAATTATGACTATGTAAGATTCCCTGATCGTATGATGTCAGTTGAAAATAGTGTTAACTTACATAATAATTATGAAGAAAGTAAAGTACAAGCAATTCAAAGATTTGTCCAATATGCAAAAGATGAGCTTCATAAAGTAAATGCTTATGTTTCAATTGATGTTTTTGGAGAATCTACTAATGGTAGTTATACAACAGCATATGGTCAATATTGGCCTGCAATATCAAATGTTGTGGATGTAATAAGTGGAATGCCTTATCCAGATCATTTCTCAAATGGCTATTATGGGATAAATGAACCATGGAATCATCCTTATGAACTTATGTATAATTGGGCAACTGAAGCAATGAAAAGACAAGAAGAATGTCCAACTCCTGCAGTTGTTAGAACATGGATACAAGCATATGATGTTATGACTTATGTTGATTCTAATGGTATTGATTATAATGCAGAAAATGTTGCAAAAGAAATAGAAGGTTTATATGATGCTGGAGCAATGGGAGGATATATTACATGGAATTCTGGTTCCAATTTATCTAAATATAAACTTCAAAAAGGGGCCTTTGATAGAGATTATTATAAGGAGTATAACAATGGAGATAATAACGAGTAATAATAAATATGAATTAATAACTAATCATAAAAATGGTTTTGATAAAGATGATTTTATATCTAAATGTACTGAATATTTTGATGATTATGATTATATAGTAGGGGATATTGCCTATAATAAGTTAAGATTAAAAGGATTTTATGAAAGTACAAACCCAAAAGTAAGAGCATTAAATGATTATAAAAATTTAGATAAATATCTAAAAGAAAATTGTGCTAATGATTGTAAATATTTTGTATTAAAAAAAATATAGAAGGTATTTTATGTTAACTTGGAATAAAAGAAAAACAGATTCAGGATACACAATAAATATTTTTGATGATAATAAAATATTAACAATAACTTTTGGGGGCAATTTAGATTTATATTGGTATTTAAAAAGTGAAGAAGAAAGGGAAGTAGATACATTTGAAATTACAAAAGAAAATTACTTCCTTTATTCTTTATTTGATATTTTATATAATGATATAGTTAAATGTAATATATTTAATGTCTCTTCTATAGAAAAGGTGTTTGTTTATTCATTAAAAGAATTAGAAAATTTATATAAAATTAAAGAAGAGTTAAATGAAAAACTTTTGGATTCAGAAGAATATAAAAAATTGTACAATGGTGAATATATTTGTTGGTATAGTGATGATGATCCGATTGAAGATGCTAACTATGTAAAAATAATAAAAAAAGAAGATAAATATGTTTTAGAGTTTTTATCTAATAAAAAAGCAAGTACTTTATGGTTAAAAAACTCAATTAGATTTAGAAATAGTGGTACTAAATATCCGCCTTTTAATATACTTTTTATGAATATGTATAATAGTTTATGTTCTAGTGAATATGATGAAAATCAAATACATATAGAAGAGTATTTATATAGAAAGAAAAAAAGATAGTTAATAACTATCTTTTTAAATACATAAATGGTGTCCCGTTGGAGATTCGAACTCCAGACCCTTTGATTAAAAGTCAAATGCTCTACCGACTGAGCTAACGGAACAAGATTAATGGTTGCCTCGGCTAGATTCGAACTAGCGCATGCCACAGTCAAAGTGTGGTGCCTTACCGCTTGGCTACGAGGCAATCTAGCTTACTACTATAAGAGTGGTGGAGGGACATGGATTTGAACCATGGAACCCGAAGGAACAGATTTCTTTACTACTATAGTTTTCACTACCACTAATTAATAGTGTTTGTAGTCTGGACTTTCTCTTAACCATATCATAGTGACTTAGGTTCATCGTATAAAGTCTCTACACTCAGTAAATAATTACTTAGCTCGGGATTACCATCAACTTAATGCTAAAGCTTCCCCGAATTAGCGATGTCCACTTTACTAATTTCTTAATAAAGGTGCAAATTAAAGAAGGTATTTATCATATTTGTTTCCTAAATTAAAAGTATAATCATTTTTTATATTTTCAATTGGAATTAAATATTTATCTAAATCTTTTGTAACAATAAATAATAATTCAACATTAGTATTACGTACGGTTTTATAAAATTTACCTTTAGTTCCACCACAACTTTTAAGTGCAACTTGATATATGCCATATTTTGTTTTAAATGATGTTCCCTTTACCTGAACACGATATAATTTATTATCTTTTTCAACAACTAAATCATAGTCTTGCGTATCATTTAAAGGTATTGAAACAACATAACCATTAGAACAAAAATATGCAACAGCAATACCTAAACTAGAATTACCAATATTTTTATTGTTGTCAAATAACATAGATACCTCCAGATCAAGATCACAGTCTGCCGCGTTTGACCACTTCGCTATCCCTCCAAAAAAAAGATGGTGCCGAAAACAGGAATTGAACCCGTAACCTACTGATTACAAGTCAGTTGCTCTACCAATTGAGCTATTTCGGCATAAAACATAAAAATGGTGGGCGATATAGGACTCGAACCTATGACCCCTTGCTTGTAAGGCAAGTGCTCTAACCAACTGAGCTAATCGCCCATTCCTTGCTTGACAGTTAATAATATATCATTTATATAATTATGTGTCAAGACTTTTATAATAAAAAATTATATTTTTTTTTACATTTTATTCATAATTTCTTTAATTTTATCATCAATCCATAAATCTAAATGTTCTTTTAATGGCTCAAATCCACTTTTAGTTTCTGCAAGTCTAATTAATTTAGAACCATCATCTTTATAATTGATATCTTTAATACTCAATTTTAAATGATTTTCTTTGTCATCTACATTAATTACTTCAGCATATATATCATCACCAACATTCATAAAATCATTAATATCTTTTACATATCCATAAGATACTTCAGAAATATGGATTAAACCATTATAATCATTACAACTAACAAAAGCACCATAAGGTTGGACCCCAGTAACTTTAACTTTTATAATATCTTTTTTCTTAATATTTCCCATACTATCACCACTTGAAAGTATTATAACATTAAATTATTAAAAATGGTATAAATTGTTGCATAAATAAAGAAAAATCTATATAATTATATTGGTGATGAAAAAATGGAAAACAAAGAAATAATTACAAAAATAAATGAAGTAATAGATAAAATAAGACCATATTTACAAGCAGATGGCGGAGATATAAAATTAAATAAATATGAAAATGGTGTAGTTTATGTTTCACTAAAAGGAACTTGTTCTGGATGTCCAATGGCAGCCATCACATTAAAAGAAATGGTTGAAAATGTATTAATATCAGAAATTCCAGAAATAATAAAAGTAATAAACGAGAATTAACTCGTTTTTTTCATTAACCATTCAACTTCGGGAATTATATAAATTTTATTTAAAAAAATAAATATATTTTTTAAATAATCTTCGTAATCATTAATTCTATTAATTATTTCAAGAACTTTATCTTCATTAAGAGTATTTGTAATTATTTGATCATACATATCTAGATAAAAACTAGGGTACAATACTCTTCCAAATAATAGCCGAATCCCATATCTAGAATAATAGTTATTTTTAAAATGTTCTTCTAATTCTTCATATATATTAAAATTATCATTGAAAAAAGATAATTTTATATATTCAGCAAGATCTCTAGCTTTATGATCAATTATAATATTTAAAGGATCATATAAAGAATATAAATTATTGTTATATATTAACTTATCATGTGATATAACATAGTTATCAGTATATTCTTTTTTTTCTTCATCATAAGTATTTCTAATATAACTAATAGCATTCTCACACATACCTACAAAATAACTAAAAGATTCTACAATAATTGGATATTTCTTTCCGTTTTGATTAATATGATATTCTAAATAATCAATACGATTTGCCCATAAAGTATCCCAATTATCTCTTGCTAAATTCTTATTATAGTAACTGCTTTTTGAAATTATGTTTATATCTTTTAAAGTAATATTTTTATTATATGATAAATTTATTTGATATAAAATATAAGGAACATTATCAATATAAGTAATAATTTTGCTGTCTTTATTCATTATAATCTTATGTACGGGAAGACCTAACGACAACATATAGTTATTTATTTTATATATTGATTCTGCATCATCTATGTTTTTATAATAAGTAATTAAATGATACATTACATTATTAATATAAAAATAATAATAACTATTATTATTAATAATTTTATCCGGTTTTAAATTATAATAAAATAAGATAGCATTATTCATATATATCCCTCATTTAAGTTTATGAAGAAATGGAAATATTATGTGATATAATAGGTAAAAGAAGGAGTACATTATGAGACATATAGTAGAAATAGAAAAATTGGATCATCAAGGTAGGGGAATAAGTAAAATTAACGGTAAAGTAATATTTATACCTAATGCTTATATTGGAGAAACAGTAGAAGTAGAAGTTATAAAAGAAACTAAAAAATATATGGAAGGAAAAGTTACAAAATATATAAAAACTAGCAATAATAGAATTAACTATAATTGTCCATATTACCATCAATGTGGTGGCTGTAATATAGCTCATATTAATTATGAAAAGCAGTTAGAATTTAAAAAGAATACAGTAATAGATATATTTAAAAGATATGCAAATATAGATATTAATCCGAATATTTGTGAAAGTGAAGATAAGTTTCATTATCGTAATAAAGTTGTCTTTCATATTGAAAATAATAAAATGGGTTTTTATAAAGATGAAACTAATTTACTAGTTCCAATAGATAGTTGTTTACTTTTAAATCAAAAGTTAAATGATGTAATAGAAACTCTTACTAAAAAATTAGATATAAGTGAATTAAAAGAAATATTATTGAGAACTAATGGTGAAGAAGTTTTAGTAAAAATAACTAGTGTAAATAAACTATTAAATACAAATATGGTATTTAAAGACAAAGAAGATAAATCTGGAGAGAAGGCTACTAGATATTTAAAAGAAAATTCTATAGTATTTAATTTAGGAGATTATAAATATGCAGTAACGTCAGATTCTTTCTTTCAAGTAAATACAAAACAGGCAATTAGATTATATGATAAAGTTAGAGAATATGTGGGATTTGAAAAGCTTGAAACAGCACTTGATTTATATTGTGGAACTGGGACAATAGCAATATATATAAGTGATTTATGTAATAGAGTAATAGGAGTAGAAGTTAATAAAAGTTCTATAACTTGTGCTAATTATAATAAATTTTTAAATAAGATAGATAATGTTGAATTCATTGAAGGTGATGTTTCAACAGTTATAAATAATAAAATGAATCCTGATTTAATTGTAGTAGATCCACCAAGAAGTGGACTTGATGACAAAACGATATCTATTATTAAAGAAATAAAACCTGAAAAAATTATATATGTATCTTGTAATCCAATGACTTTAGCAAGAGATATAAAAAAATTAAGTGAAGAATATGAATTTAATGATATAGAATTGTTTGATATGTTTCCTAACACATATCATGTGGAGTGTGTATGCTTACTTAACTTGCGTTAAAACCCTTATAAAATAAGAGAAAATCAACTATACATAGGGCGCTAAAAAAAGTCAAAAAAATAGTCAAAAATAGCAAAATTTTATAAAAAAACACTTCAAA
>CALVPR010000046.1 GCA_944351765.1 uncultured Bacilli bacterium | reverse complement strand
AAGTATAAAATGCTAAAAAAACTAGATTTTTCAATATCTAGACAACTTTTTTATTTACTAACTGTCAAACTTGGGGAAACTAAAAAAATAGTTTTCTTTTTTGTTAAAAAATATGTAAAATTATGGGAAATAAATTATTGTTATACAATTTTTGACAAAATTATGCTATAATGTTGTAAGACTATGGGGTGGTAGTATGAAGAGTAAAATTACATATATAATTATAACTATAGTTTTGTTTTTTGCTTTAATTAATTTAACTGAGGCAGATGTTACTAGAGCTAAAATTTATTGTCCTGATGATAATGAACCACTTAATATAAGGGAAAGTATTGGTGGTAGTATAAAGACAGCTTTAGCATGTAATACCGAAATAAAAGTATTAGATCAAAATGCTGGTACTGATGGCAATGGGACTAAATGGTATAGAATTGAATATGGTAATGGAGAAATTGGTTATGCTGTTTCTACTTATATAAAAATACTTGAAACTATTAAATTATCTGGTAGTGATAATATATATATAAAAGAGAATTATGATAGTGCTCTAGAAACTGACGGGTTTATTGCTTGTTATGAAGATACAACTGATGTTAGTTTAAGGAATTCTCCAGGTGGAAATGCTACAGGGAAAAAGGTTAGTTGTGGTGAAAAGGTAAAGATAAATTCTACTAAAGAAGGAAGTGGAAGCTGTGGATATTACTATAACATAACTGATTCTAAAGGAAATAGTGGCTACGTATGTGGTTATTTTGTAAATACAACTAAATTAAGTTCTACTGCAACAAATTATTATAATACAAAAGAAAATTTAGATAATTATTATAATAGTTTAAGGATTAGCGGTTTCCCTGAAAGCTATTTACCATATTTAGCAGAAATTCATGCAAGGCATCCTAACTGGATATTTGATGCTGAAAGAATTAATATTGATTTTAATGATGTTATAAAGGGCGAAAATGCATATGGTAGAAATTTGCTTGAAGGAAGTGCTTTCTCGGAGAATTATCGTTCTATGGGAATAAATACTTATGACATTGAAAATGATATATTTTATGATTATTCAACAGAAGAAGGATGGTATGATGCTTCAACTGAAGCACTTGCATATTATATGGATCCTAGAACATATTTAAATGAAAAATATATATTTGCTTTTGAATCTTTAAATTATAATAGTGCACATACACCAGAAATAATACAAAAAATTTTATATTATCAAACTTTTTGGCCAAAAGTATATGATGGATATGAAGGTAATATTTATGAAGATATAATAAATGCAACTGAAGAAGTAGATGTTAGTGCAGTACATATAGCAAGTCGTATAAAACAAGAAATAACAGGAATTTCTGAAAGTGATCCTAGACTTGGAGGAACATTTTATTATAATGGGCAAGAATATAGTGGCTATTATAATTTCTTTAATATCAAAGTTTATGGGGATAATAAAATCGTAAATGGAATGTTGTACGCAAAAGACAATGGATGGGATACTCCTTTTGATGCAGTTTATGGCGGAGCCTTATTTATAAGAAGTGGATATATAGATGTTAATCAAGATACTATGTATTATCAAAAATTTGATGTATCTACTAATAATGGTCATTTTGATCATCAATATATGCAAAATTTAGCGGCTCCTGTTCAAGAAACTAATACTACATATAATACTTATGTTAATAATTTTAATGATTATTTAAGTACTGCAATAAAATTTACAATTCCTGTATACGAGAATATGAGTAATTATGCAGTAGTATCTCCTAGTGTTGGAAACCCTAATAATTATTTAAAAGACATAAAAATAGATAATAAAAGTGTTACTAATTTTAGTTATGATGAATTTAGTTATGATATAACTGTTCCAGGTAATGTTAATTCTATCAATATAAGTGCTATTCCAATTAATAGTAAGGCATCTGTAAAAGGAACTGGTAGTATTCCTATTACAAATAAGGAAACAACAATCACATTAACAGTTACTTCTGAAAGTGGTAGAAGCAGAAAATATGTTATTGATATTACTAAAGATGAAGTAGAAGAAGGAGAAACTGTTGAGTTAAGTTATATTCTTGACAACATTGGAATAAAGTATAATGGAAATTATATATATGGTATTAGTGAAGATACAGATGTAAAAAGTTTAATTAACAATGTAAGTAAAGTTAGTGCCTATGCTAGTGCAACAATTAAAGATAAAGATGGAAATAGTAAGACTAGTGGAGTATTTAAAACTGGAGATAAAGTTACTATATCTAACTCTAAAGATGAAATAACATTAACAATATTAATGTATGGTGATATTAATGGAGATGGAAAAATAGATAAAGATGATTGTTTAGCAATTTTAAGACATTTAAACGGTTATACAACCTTAACTGATGTTTACAAAGTTGCAGCTGATCCAAATAAAGATGGAAAAATAGATAAAGATGATTGTTTAGCAATTTTAAGACATTTAAATGGCTATACAGATTTAAACAAATAGGAGGAATATAATGAAGACGTTAAAAAGAATATTAATATTTATGTTCATATTTATTATATGTACAAACAGTGTAAGTGCAACAAGTTTGACTATAAAGACCAGCGCTTCTTCAATAACTAAAGGAAGCACAGTAACAATTACATCGCTAATATCAGCAGATAGTGGTATTTATACAACATCTGGAACAGTAACATGTACAGGAGCAGGTGTTAATTCAAGTGTAGATTTAGGGTTTGAAGATTTGAATACTGCGAACAAATCAAAATCTTTTCCTCTAACAATAAAACCTACTACATCAGGTACTGTAACTTGTTCTTCATCTAATGTTAGAATAAGGGAGTTAGCACAAGCAAGTGAGTATGCTTTATCTAATAAATCAATTACAATTACTGTAAAAGAACCTGTTGTTATACCCCCTAAAGAATATTCGAGTAATAACTATTTAAAATCACTTAGCGTTGAAGGATATGAAATAGATTTTGATAAAAATACATTAGAATATTCTATTGAAGTAGAAAATGATGTAGAAAAAGTTAATATTAAAGCTACTACTGAAGATGGAAGCGCTAGTGTTAGTGGGACAGGTGAAAGAGAGGTAACTGAAGGTAATAACAAATTAGAAGTTAAAGTTACTGCTGAAAATGGTAATGAGAGAACTTATGTTATAAATGTTAAAGTAAAAGAATTAGATCCAATTAATGTTAAAGTTGATAATGAAGAATATACTGTAATTAGAAAAGAAGATGTATTGGAAGCTCCTAAAAACTATGAAAAAACAACAGTAACTATTAATGGAGAAGAAGTACTTGCTTACTATAATGATAAAACTAAATATACTTTAGTAGGTCTTAAAGATGAAAATGGGAATGCCAATTACTATATATATGAAGATGGGAAATATACTTTATATAAAGAATATACATTTAATGGCATAACTTTATATTTAACAGGAAAAAATGTAGACATTCCAAGTTTCAAAAAAACATCATTTAATTATGCTGAAGATTCGTTGGAAGGATATAAATTTTCTGATGATAGTTTAATTAAGAAGACATATGCACTTGATGATACTGATTTACAAAATTTTTACTTATTCTATGCGGTTAATATAGAAACAGGAGAAGAAAGTTTATATCAATATGATCCGTCTGAAGGAACAGTTCAAAAATATAGTTCATCAATGATGAATTTACTTGAAATGTATAAAAATGAAGCAGATAGAAATTTTATATTATTTGTAGTTGTTAGTGTAGTTTTAGTGATTCTAATTATTGCTAAAATTGTTATGTCCATTGTCAAAAGCAAGAAAAATAATAATGGGATTTCTAAAAAAGGGAAATTAAATGTCAAAGAAATAGATTTATAACATATAATATATTAGCATTACAAGTAATGTTTTGGCTAGATACAAGGTTTTGTATTTAGCCTTTTTATTAAATATTAGTTGTTTTAATAAAAATATAGTAATATTTCTTTATTTTTATTTTTTTTTATTGTATAATATATTTGTATTATTTTAGGGAGAGTCGATAATGTGAGAAAAATATACACAAGTATTGATATTGGTTCTGATACAATTAAGTTTGTTGTAGGAGAACTTTTAAATAATAATATAAATATTCTTTCCTCTAATACAATAAAATCAAAAGGTGTTAGGAAGGGATTAATATTTGATCCTAATTTAACTATAAATGCAATAAAAGATGGAATAAAAGAAGTAAATGATGATTTAGGGGTTGAAATAAAAAAAGTTATCGTAAATGTTCCTAATTATAATGCTAAATTTATGTTTGTGACAGGTAGTGTTGATATTAATAATGAAGATGAAATAGTTACTACTGAAGATATAAATAAAGTAATAAAAAATTCTGTTTATAGTAAACTTGCTATAGATTACGAATTAGTTACTGTACTTCCGGTAGAATTTTTACTAGATAATGAAGTGGTAGACAAACCTGTACTTAAAAAGGGTAAAAAATTAGAATTAAAAGGGATAATGGTTTCTGTACCTAAGAAAAATATTTATTCAGTACTAAACGTTGTTGAAGGTGCTGGACTTGAAGTTGTAGAAATTACTTTATCAGGACTTGCTGATTATTTTGAGGTAAGAAATAATAATACTGATAAAAAAGTTGGAGCTATAATAAACTTAGGACATGAGACTACTACTGTATCAGTTATTAATAAAGGAAAACTTATGAATACTGAAACAATACAATTAGGTGGCTTAAATGTTGAAAAAGATTTGTCTTATATATTTAACATAAACGTATTTGATGCTAGAATATTAAAAGAGAAATTTGCATCATCTCATAAAAGGTTTTGTCAATTAAATGATGTTTATGAAATAAAAAATACAGTAGGAGAAATTTTAAAACTTAATCAACTAGAAGTATCAGAAGTAGTAATGAGTAGGCTTAGTGAAATATTAGAACTTGCAAAAAAACAAATACTTTTACTGACAAAGCAAAGTATTAGTTATATAATATTAACAGGTGGTCTTACAGAAATTAAGGCTTTTAAGAATTTAGCCTTTGAAATTTTTGGAAAAAGTGTTATAATATATTCAATGGACACATTAGGAGTCCGAGATAATAAGTATACTACATCTTTAGGGATGATAAAATACTTTTGTAATAAGATGGATATGCGAGGTAGAGAATATTCGATGATGGATACTGATGATGTTACAGCACTAGTTACACCTAGTAGTAAAATAAAGAAAGACAATATGATATTTACAAAGTTTATAGAGAACTTTATTACAAATAAGGAGGAAAAATAATGAATAATATGTTTGGTTTGGAAATGGATCAGTTAGCAAAAATAAAAGTAATAGGTGTAGGTGGTGGTGGTAATAACGCCGTTAACAGAATGATTGAATCTGGTCTTAAAGGGGTTGAATTCATTGTTGCCAATACTGATTTACAAGTTTTAAATAATTCTCTTGCTCCAGTTAAATTACAAATAGGTAGTGAACTTACTGATGGACTTGGTGCGGGTGCTAATCCGGAAATAGGAAGAGAAGCTGCACTTGAAAGTAAGGCTGAAATAGAAGAAGCACTAAAGGGTGCTGATATGATATTTGTAACTTGTGGTATGGGTGGTGGTACTGGAACAGGTGCTGCACCAGTTATTGCGGAAATTGCCCAAGATTTAGGAGCACTTACTGTAGGAATTGTTACAAAGCCATTTAGTTTTGAAGGTAAAAAAAGAATGGAACAAGCAATCGGAGGACTTGATGAATTAAAAAAACATGTAGATACTTTAATTGTAATACCTAATGATAGATTAAGAGAATTAATAGATAAATCTACTCCAATGTTAGAAGCATTTAGAGAAGTTGATAATGTTCTTCATCGTGGAGTTCAATCAATATCAGACTTGATTGCTGTAGCAGGTTTAGTTAACCTTGACTTTGCTGATGTTAAAGCCGTTATGAAAGATAGAGGAAATGCATTAATAGGAATAGGAGTAGGTTCTGGAGAAGGAAGAGCAGTAGAAGCCGCTAAACAAGCTGTATCATCTCCACTTTTAGAAACATCAATCAATGGTGCTACTGATGCTATTATTAATGTAACAGGAGGATCTTCACTTACATTATTTGAAGTAGAAGAAGCTGCTGAAGTAATTAGAACTGCTGCTAATACTGATATCAATACTATATTTGGGGCAGTTATTAATGAAAATTTAACAGATGAAGTAATAGTTACTGTTATTGCTACAGGATTTGAAAAACCAAGTGAACCTTTATATCATAGTTTTAATACTACAAGAGAAGATATTATTAGAAGTAGAAGTGGTGAAGATATTGATAATGATTTAGATATTCCACCATTCTTAAGAGATAGAGATAATTATTAGAAATCAGAAATGGTTTCTTTTTTCTTTAAAAATACATAAAATTATTGTGAAAAGTTAAATTTTATGGTAATATATTAGTGGCTTTTCAAAAAATACACACGAATACGGATTTAAATATCTAGTGCCAATAAGGTGATATTTAAAGAAGATGTATTCGGAGGATAAACGAAGGAGGAATTAATTATGGCAGTAGTATCTATGAGCTACTTATTAGAAGCTGGGGTACATTTTGGACACCAAACTAAAAGATGGAACCCTAAAATGAAAGAGTATATCTACAACTCTCGTGATGATATATATATTATTGATTTACAAAAAACTGTAGAAAAAATGGAAGAAGCTTATGCTGCACTTAACAAAATTGCTAGTGAAGGTGGAAAGGTATTATACGTAGGAACTAAAAAACAAGCACAAGATGTTTGTAAAGAAGAAGCTGAACGTTCAGGAATGTACTATGTTACAGAACGTTGGTTAGGAGGAACTCTTACTAACTTTAAAACTATTAGAAGAAGAGTTAACCGTCTAGAAGAAATCGAAAAAATGGAAGCCGATGGTACTTTTGAAAAATTACCTAAAAAAGAAGTTGTTGGATTAAAGAAAGAATATGAAAAATTAGACAAGAACTTACATGGTATTAGAGAAATGACTAAATTACCACAAGCGGTTATTATTGTTGATTCTACTAAAGAATATAATGCAATAAGAGAAGCTAGAAAGTTAGGCATTCCAGTATTTGGATTAATTGATACAAATTGTGATCCAGATATGATTGATTACGTATTACCTGGAAATGATGATGCAGTAAGAAGTATTAAAGTTGTGCTTGGAGCACTTACTAATGCAATAGTAGAAGCCAATGGAGGAACTATTATTGATTATGTTTCAGAGGATGAAACTAAAAAAACACAAAAATTAGACAAGAAAGCTAAAAAAGAAGTAAAAGAAGAGCCAAAAGAAGTTACAAAAACTGAAACTAAAATTGATTTAGAAATTTTAACAGTAACAGAACTTCGTGAATTAGCTAAGAAAAAAGAAATTAAAGGCTATTCAAAAATGAAAAAAGAAGAATTAATTGAAGTTTTAAAATAAAGTGAGAGGATGGTTACAATGATTAGTGCAAGTATGGTAAAAGACTTGAGAGAAGCAACTGGAGCAGGAATGTTAGATTGCAAAAAAGCATTAGAAGCTACTAATGGAAATATTGACGAAGCAATTAATTGGCTTAGAGAACAAGGTATTTCTAAAGCTGCTAAAAAGCAATCAAGAATTGCTGCGGAAGGATTAGCAGTTACTAAAACTAAAGGTAATAAGGCTGTTGTAGTAGAAGTTAATTCTGAAACAGACTTTGTTGCTAGCAACGAAGAATTTAAAGAACTTGTTAATACAATTGCTGATACTGTATTAGATAGTGATGTAACTAATATGGAAGATGCAATGAAATTAGAAGTTAATGGGACTACTATTGAGAATTTAATAGTAGAAAAAGTAAGTAAAATTGGTGAAAAATTATCTTTTAGAAGATTTGAATTAATTACTAAAAATGATAATCAAGTATTTGGACCATATTCTCATATGGGAGGAAAAATTGTTTCTCTTGTAGTACTTGAGGGAAATGATGAAGAACTTGCTAAAGATATTTCAATGCAAGTTGCAGCTATGAATCCAACATATTTAAATAAAGAAGAAGTACCTTCTGAAATAGTTGAAAAAGAAAGAGCAATCTTAACTGAAGCAGCTGAAAAAGAAGGATTAGATTCTAACAAACTTCCAATGATTGTTAATGGAAGATTAAATAAATTTTATGAAGAAGTTTGCTTATTAGATCAAAACTTTATTAAAGAAAACAAAATGAAAGTAAGTAAATATGTTGAAAGTAAAAATAGTAAGATAATTAGTTTTGTAAGATATGAAGTTGGTGAAGGAATGGAAAAAAGAGAAGAAAACTTTGCTGACGAAGTTGCAAAACAAATGGGAGCATAAAGTAGATTATTCTACTTTTTTTTCCTTATTATAATATATTACTGGAAGTAATAAGTATATTGCTAACGAAAAAAATATGTGTTACTATTACAATATAGTGGTAATTAAACCTGTACATTTGTAAATGATGTGATACAAAAATTTTTATAAAATGACTCAATTAATATTGAGTTGTTTTTTCTTTGTT
>CALVPR010000045.1 GCA_944351765.1 uncultured Bacilli bacterium | reverse complement strand
AAAAATGAATTAATTAAACAAAAAGAATCTAAATTTAAAGGTAATATATATCATTATTCACAAGTCAATTTTGCTTATAATTCAAATAAAATTGAAGGTAGTAGATTGACTAGTGATCAAACTGAAGCAATATTCGATACATCTTCATTTGTTCCTAAAAGCGACGATTTAATTAAACTAGATGATTTAATCGAATCTAAAAATCATTTTAAATTATTTGATTATATGTTAGATAATGTAGATAAATTACTAACTAAAGACATGATAATTGAAATGAATAAGATTTTAAAGAGAAATACTAGTGATGAAGAAAATCCCAGATATAATGTTGGTGGATTTAAAGTTGTTCCTAATATAATAGGTGTAGTTAATGTTATTAATACTACCGCTCCAGAAGATGTGGAAAAAGAAATAGAAGAATTATTAAATGAATATAATTCTAAAACTAACATTACTTTAGAAGATATAGTTGATTTTCATTTTAGATTTGAAAGAATTCATCCATTTGGTGATGGAAATGGTCGTGTTGGTAGAATTATAATGTTTAAAGAATGCCTAAAAAATAACATTATGCCATTTATTGTATTAGATGATGATAAACCTTATTACATGAGAGGTTTAAAAGAATATGAAAATGATAAAATGTTCTTAATTGATACTATTAAACATGAACAAGATTTATATGAAAAAATGTGTGAAGAACTATTAGACTTTGAAATAGAAGAAAATAATTGAAAAAAACTAACATCCTACAAAAATGAATAATTTATTAAATGTAGGATCTTTTTTATATGGTATAATATCTTATAAAATAAGACTTTATCCTTTATATCAACCTACAAAGTAGGATGAATTTTGCAAGTGCAAAATAAGAATGACACCATAATGAATCCTTATTTTATAAGGGTTCTTTTTATATTATGGGGTCATCATCTTATCCTGCTTGTTTAGATTTATTAAAAACTAATTAAAGTTAGGATGATTAAATTAAATAATTAGGGAAATATGATTTGACAAATATTAATCTATGAGCTAGCATGCATCGTGAAAGGAGATGATGTATATGAAATTTAAAAGAATAATTTATAAAGAGGTGAATGCTTATAAGTAATACTAAATTAATGTGTAATATAATATTTACACGATTTAGTATTACTAAAACTAATAATTTATCCATAAGTTTAAGTGAGGTGTACAAAATTTATGGATAAGTACAAAATAAATTTTATTTTTAATAATGAAAATGATATAAATGATATCTTAATAAATGTTTTAAATAAAGAACTAAAAAAATATATTCAGATGATTTGTAAAAATAAAAAAAGAGAGGTAACATCATCATGTACTTATTTATCTCTAGAAGGAGGTAAGAATTGTTAAGGAGTATAAATAAGGTATATAATGCTGGTATTTATATAAGATTATCTCGGGAAGATGATGATAAAGTAATGATGAGTGAGAGTATTACAAATCAAAAAAGTTTATTACTTCAATATGTTAAAGAAAATAATTTAAGAGTTTATGATATTTATATTGATGATGGATATAGTGGAACTAATTTTGATAGACCTGATTTTAATAGACTATTAAATGATATAGAATTAGGTAAAGTAAATATGGTTATTACTAAGGATATGTCAAGACTAGGTAGAGATTATATTGGAACAGGTAATTTGATAGAAAAATATTTTCCGGAGCATAATGTTAGATATATTGCTGTTACTGATAATATAGATACATTTTTAGATAGTTCAAATAATGATATAGCACCATTTAAAGCAATTATGAATGATATGTATGCTAAAGATATTTCTAAAAAGATTAAATCTAGTTTAAAAGCAAAACAAAAAGAAGGAAAATGGGTAGGAGGTAGAACTCCATTTGGATATGAGCAAGATCCAGATGATAAAAATCATTTAGTGGTAAATGAAGAACAAGCATTAGTTGTAAAAAGAATATTTGATATGTGTTTAGAAGGATTATCATTTTTTAAGATAGCAAAGCAATTAACTAATCAAGGAGTAAAAACACCTGCAGGGTATTATAGTTTTGAATGGAAAAGTAATTATAATTTAAAATATGGAGAGTGGCATTCTAAAACAATAAGAGATATTTTAACAAATCAGATGTATATTGGTGATATGGTACAAAATAGACGAAGTAAGGTAAATTATAAGGTTAAAAAGGTTATTAGAAATAATCCTAAAGATTATATAATAGTAGAAAATACCCACGAAGCAATTATTGATAAAGATACTTTTTATGAAGTACAAAAAAGAATACCTAAAAATAAGGGAAGAAATGAAAAAAAAGAAATTCATTTATTAGATGGCCTTTTGTATTGTGGGGATTGTGGCCATAGGATATCAATACAATCAAGAAGAAAAAAAGATAATAGATGTTATACTATCTGTAATTATTACAGAACTTATATGAAACAAAGACTATGTACAACTCACTCAAATAACTATGATGAATTAGAAAAAGTAATTATTAATTCTTTAACTGATATGTGTTTAAACTATATTAACAAAGATAAAATTAAAAATGATGTTTTAAATAATTTATCTGTAGATAACATGTTAAAAAATAAAAAAGAGTTAGAGATGCTAACTAATGATATTAAGCAAATAAATGATAATTTAGATATTATTTATATCGATAAGTTAAATAAAAAAATAACCGAAGAACAATTTGAAAGAGTAAAAGTAAAATTAGGAAATGAATTAAATATAAAACAAAAAAGATATAACGAGTTAAATAATACTATTAATGAAAAAATTAATGAAGAATCTAAAAGCAAAATGATTAATGAGTATATTAATAATTTTTTATCTATGAAAGAACCTAGTAGAGAACTAATAATTAATTTAATTGATAAAATAGAAATATTTGAAGATAAAACTATAAATATTAAGGTTACTTTTAATACTTATTATTAAAATCATGATATAATAATATATCAAGAGGTGGTAGTATGAGCATTCTTACAAGCGCTAGTAGTTCTTCAGTTAGTAGAGGATATGATTATTATAAACACAACAAAGTTAATAATGTAAAACAACTAAATGATCATGAATTTGAAGGATATGTTGATGGAAGTTTAAAAAATCCTTATTATGTAAAGATAGATATAGAACATCCTAGAAAATCATATTGTGATTGTCCTCATGCAAATGGAAATATTACTTGTAAGCATATGACGGCATTATATTTTGAATTGTTTCCTGATGAAGTAGATGATTATGAATCTTGGCTGAATAGTGATTATGATGAAGACGACGAAGACGACTACTATGGATATGATAGTTATTATGGCGATGGAGATTATTATTATGATTATATTAAATCTTCTAATTTTGAAAAACCATTATTTTTTGATGTAGTATTAGAAAAATATGTTGATGATTTGAGTATAGAAGAATTAAAACAAACATTGTTAACAGAACTTAAAAATAATGAGAAAAGAACATATGACTTATATTTAGGAAAGAATTATAAAAAATATTTACAGAATAATAGTGATGAATTTGTATTTTTAGATAGATTAAACAAAAGAGTTCAAGATCTAACTGGTTATTATAATTATGATTATAATGATTTTGATAAAGAAATATTAAATGTTAGAGAAAAAAGAAAAATAGAGGAACTATATAAAAATAAATCATTACAATTACAAATAGATAAAATATTATTAAATGAAAAATTATCAGTTTATTCTGATTATAGATGGATTGCTCACTTTTATAAAAAAAATAAAAGTAGTGAAGAAATTTATGAATTTTGTAAAATATTAGAAAATTATTTAGATAGTTTAAAACATTATAGTATTAAAAATACAGTTCCAAAATCAAATGTTTTAATAGCCATTCATTTATTAAATGATTTTACAATAACAGAGTGTGCTAATATGATGTTAAAAAACGCTAAATATTCACAATATATTGATTATGTAATTGAAAATAGTAGTAATGTTTTAGAATTGTATTCAAAATTTATGAAGTTAATAAATACAAATTATTTTAAGAATAAAATGTATATTCCGGATGTGTTGTATAGGTTTGTTATGATTACTGATTTTGAGAATAAAGAAATTAGTTTAGCACATGACTTGTATAGTTTTTTATGCTTAGGACATATTGAATATTTAAAGATACTTTCTTACTCTTTATCTGAAGAAGAGGTAATTGATTTGATTGAAAGCAAAACAAAAGATATATTTTTACTTATAAAACTTTATAAATTTTATGATAAAAAAGAAAAATTATGGAACTTATTAATTGATAGTAACTATAGGTATTTATTATTAGATAATATAGAAATTTTAAAAGATAAGTATAATGTTGAATTATATGACCATTTTATTAATGAATTTTATAATATTCTTAAGGAAGGTAAAAGTAGAGATACTTATAATAAAGCATCAAAATATATAAGTGCAATTTCAAAATTAAATAATGGCAATGAATTGGTAGAAAAAATAAAAATAGATTTAAGAAATTCAGATTATCAAAAGTGTTCTGCATTATTTGATGAAATAAATAAAGCAATTAAAAATTAAATCTATCAAAAAAGGGCAAGGACATGTATGCCCAATAAATACAAGAATAATAAATAATCATATATACAAACATACATATCAACCAAGATATACTTGTACTGAAGAAAATGTAGTTACTAATGAACAATGTGGATCATGTTGTCAATTCAGATAAAAGTGCGAAAGTACTTTTTTTCTTTTTTCTATATTTTTTGATATAATATTAAGTATGAGAAGGAATGATGACTATGATACCTAAAATTAAATTTAGAAAAATGACAATAGAGGAAAATATTGATATAATTAAATGTTTTTATTTTAGTAATAATGATTTTTTAGATATAAAGTGTTATATGATGATATTATTTCCAGAATTAAAAAATATAGATAAAACTTTATCAAAAAAGGAAGTATATAAAAAAATAGAAGAAGTTGTAATTTATAATTATAAAGAAAATGAAAAGAAAATAGAACAAGAAGTAAAAAGATATGATATTATATGGTCTAAATATAATGATATATATATGAATGCTATTAGTGATTATTTAAATATTGATTGGTCTAATATAGATATAATAGATGCTAGTATTGGGTTAATACCTGTTTTTCCGAGAAATTTAGATAATAATAGTTTTTCTCTTTCAATTGGTATAAGTGAAGATGCTTTAATTGAAACTTGTGCTCACGAAACTTTGCATTTTATATGGTTTCAAAAATGGAAAGAGTTATTTCCTAAATGTTCAAAAGAAAAGTTTAATTCTCCATATCTTCAATGGCAATATAGTGAAATGGTTGTAGATCCTATATTAAATAGTGATGATATAAAAAGAATTTTACCTATAAAAGCAAGTGCTTATGATAGTTTTTATGAATTAAAAGATGGAAAAGATAATGTAATGGATAATTTGAAAATAATATATAAAGAACCAACTTCCATCGAAAATAAAATTATAAATGGATATAATTATTTATGTAAAGTTTTAAAAAATAATAAAAGATAGATGTGTTTATATGAAACTTAAATTAAATAGTATTAAAAAATGTAGAAAATGTAATTTATATATAAATCAACTTCCATTATTGGATAAAAAAGACCACTGTGATGTAATGTGGGTTGGATTATCTGCTAAAAAAGTAGATGATATAGATAAAAATTATCCTTTAGAAGAAAACACTAATAGTGGTCTCCTAATTAAAGAAATAGAGGATATTTTACCTAGTTTAAATTATTATAAGACTAATTTAGTAAAATGCTTACCACTTGATAATAAAGGAAAGATAAGATATCCAAGTACCAATGAAATGAATAAATGTATAAGTAATTTATTAATTGAAATAGAAGTAATGAATCCTAAAATAATATTTTTACTTGGAAATAATGTATATAATTTTATAAGTAAATATATAGAGAAAAATAATATTAAACTAAATTTACCAATAAAGTATATTGAACATCCATCATATATTTATGTATATAAAAAGAAATATAAAGATAATTATATTGAAAAAGTAATAAATGAAATAAAGAAGGTAATAAATATGAACAAAGTAAAAAGATGTAAATGGGTAAATATGAATAATCCATTATATATTAAATATCATGATGAAGAATGGGGAGTACCAGTATATGATGATCATAAATTATTTGAAATGTTAATATTAGAATCATTTCAAGCAGGATTATCTTGGGAATGTGTTTTAAATAAAAAAGAAGATTTTGAAGAAGCTTATGATAACTTTGATATAGATAAAATCTGTAATTATGATAATAAAAAAATAAATGAACTATTAAATAATAAAAATATAATAAGAAATAAACTTAAGATAAATGCTTCAATAAATAATAGTAAGATATTTAAAGAAATTCAAAAAGAATATGGAAGTTTTTCTAATTATATATGGAAGTTTACCGATAATAAGGTAATATATGAAGTAGGTATTACAAGTTCAAAATTATCAGATACTATATCAGAAGATTTAAAAAGAAGAGGAATGAAATTTGTGGGTACAACCATAATTTATTCTTATTTACAAGCAGTTGGAATAATTAATTCTCATGATAATGAATGCATGTTATATAAAGGTAAGGAGTAATTTTTATGTTTGATAAGATAATAGAAATGATTAAAGATAATCCTAAATATTTTACTATAGGTTTAACACTTTTAATATTAGGAATTTTAATAGATATATATTACCCTAAATTTCGTGGATTTATGGGAGAATTTTGGTTAAAATTAGAATTAAAAAAGTTACCTAAAAATAAATATAAATTATTAAATGATATTATGATTGAAGATGAAAAAGGGACTCATCAAATAGATCATATTGTATTATCTAAATATGGTATTTTTGTAATTGAAATGAAAAACTATTATGGATTAATAATAGGTAATCAATATAAAGAAAAATGGTATCAATATTTAGGTAAAAATAAATATACGTTTCATAATCCAATGTATCAAAATTATGGACATATTAAGGCTTTAAGTAATGTTTTAAAATTAAATGAAGAATTATTTATTCCTATTACTTGTTTTTCTAATCAAGTAAAATTAAAAGTTACATCTAATAAGCCGGTTGTTCAAGTTGATACAATAAATAGAAATATATTAAAATATAACGAAGAAATAATAACTTGTGATTTAAATGAATTATCACTAAATATAGAGAATATGAATATTTTAGATAAAAATAAAAGAAAAGAACATGTTAAAAATATTCGTAATTTAAAACGATAGTATAGAAGGTGCAATATGAAAGTATTAACAATAAAAGAACCATGGGCATCATTAATTATAAATGGATATAAAGAGTATGAATTTAGAAGTTGGAAAACTAAATATCGTGGTAAGATATTAATTCATGCAGGAATGAGTGTAGAAAAAGATGCCAGAGAAAGATTTAAAGAATATAATTTAGAATATTATAAAGGTGCAATAATCGGGGAAGCAACAATTACTGATTGTATTTTGGTAGATACTAAGTTTAACGAAGAGTTAAGAAAAATAAATCCTTTAGTATATGCAAGAAGTAATCATGTAGAGACTTATGCATGGAAACTAGAAAATATAAAAAAATATGACAAGCCTATAAATATAAAAGGTAAATTAGGTTTATGGAATTATGAAGAAGGTGACGAAAATGATACATAATATGAGATTACATAATGAACCATTTGAAAAAATAAAAAATGGTACAAAAACTATTGAATTAAGACTTAATGATGAGAAAAGAAGTCTAATAAATGAAAATGATATAATTTTATTTGAAAACAGAACAAATGGAGAAATAATTAAAACTAAAGTAATAAAATTACATAGATATAATAGCTTTGAAGAGCTATATAAATGTTTCGATAAAGTGTCTTTAGGGTATAATTCTAATGAAGAATATAGTTATAAAGATATGGAAAAATATTATTCAAAAGAAGAACAAGATAAATATGGTGTATTAGGTATAGAAATGGAATTAATTAGTCCAATAACAATAATATATAATGATGATAGTGTAAAAGAAAATGAAATAAGTAGAGTTGTTAAAAGAGCTAAAGTAGTTATAGAAAACTCTAATAATGAAATATTATTATGTTTTTGTCACAATAATTATTATTTACTTGGGGGACATGTAGATAATGATGAAAGTGATATGGAATGTTTACACAGGGAGCTATTAGAAGAAGCAGGAGTTGACATAACATTTAATAAATTAATACCATTTATGACAATTAAATATTTTATTAAAAATTATCCAGAAGATAATATAAATTCTTTATATATAGCTAATTATTATAATTATAAAATGGATTTGCTCCCTAATATAGCTAATTTACATTTAACTGCTGATGAAAAAGATGGAAATTTTGAAATACAATATATTTCTAAAGATATAGTAATAAATAAATTAAATGAAGCATTAGAATTTGCTACAAGAAAAAATGTTGTAAATGATACTATAGAAGTTATAAAAGAATATTTAAAAATGTAAAAGCTCAATTGCAAAAGTAAATTCCACTTTGAATAAGTAAATTCCACATTAGAGATGAAAAATTACTATAATTTT
>CALVPR010000044.1 GCA_944351765.1 uncultured Bacilli bacterium | reverse complement strand
TTTAGTTCTAACTGCACCTAATATACTGTTTAAAGATACTGTTCTAGATTCAAACATTGAATATTCTGTGATATTACATCCTAATTTCTTTATTCTTTCCTTGCACTTATCTGGATTCTTTGCTTTTCCATATGTAAGCTCAGAATATAAATATTCTGCTTCTATAGATTCTATATTTATTGATACTGTACATTCAATTCCCACATTCAACTCTTCATTTTGCAAGTCCGGTTTATCAATTATATTCAAATCATAAAATTCCTCTTTAAGCACATTTTCTAATACAACTTTTGCATAACATTCTTCCCAATCATATTCTGTATGTCTAGGTAATGGTTCATCTTTATTTACCTTCATAATAATTCCACCTTAAATAATTAAAAAGCAAAATAATTTTGTAATTTTTAATTACTATCATTTTGCTTTTCTTTTGTCTATTTTTTATTTACTTTTAAAGACTGTTTTATTAAAGGAATAATATTGTCTGTTTCATCTTCACTATTTATTGTAACACAATAGTCTCCATTACCCCAAAGTCCTGTATTACTTATGTCTTTTGTTATTTTTAATGGATCATTTAAAGTACCTTTTTCATATTTATATAAACTTTTAATTTATTTTTATGGAATTCTATATCAGTAATATTTCTTGAGCCTTTAAATGCTATATATAGTTTTTTTGCTTCCCCATCTATATCATCTAATTCTAATATTCTACTTTTTAGGTTATTGAAATATTGAATAAATAGCCTTATTTTAATTTATACCAAATTTCACTTATATATAAAATTTTATTTTTTATATACAATTTATTAACAATAATAATGATCAGGTCTCCTTATACTTTTTTCTTTTTCCAATAATAATTATTATATTTAATTTCTAGAATAAAGTTCAAATTTTATTTCTTTATCTATTGCCTCTTTAAACCCTTTCTTTATATAAGCTCTACTTACTGCAAATTTATTGCCTTGTTCTTCTGTGAACTTCTCTGCTATTTCTTTAATTTTATTATCTATTACTGTTATAATATATTTGTCAATCCATTCTATATCTTTTTCCGCCAAGTCAATAAAATTTTTATAATTTTTTGAAATAATATATATTATATAATAAATTTCTGAAAGATCTATCTTTAAATTCAAACCTATTATTCTTTTATATATTTCATAAATTTTCCTACATGACTCTATGTCAAAATCATCATAAAATATAAATTTATAATAATCATCAAATAATCTCTTTTTTTGGTTAGTTGCTCTATCTGGAAAGCCTTTAAAAGAATATATAAGCTGGGCAAGCATAATCATCTTAATAGAATCATTACTCTCTGATACTATACCTCTTTTTCTAATATATTCTATTTCAAATGTTTTTAAATATTGTTCAATATCTATTTGAATTTTATCTACAGATTTTAAATCAATGTTATCTATTGCATTTTGACTATTTGTATATTGAGCTATATTAAGTCTTAATTCATCATTATTTGCAATATTAAATACTCTCACTAATATATATGTATTTTTTAATTTATATAACAAATCGTCTATATCATTTTCTTCTATAATTTTAAATAAAGTAGATATTGTCTGTCCACCATTTACAATTTGTATATCTTTTAGTTCAATAGAATATACTTTATTAGTTTTTATTTCTTTTGCGTTAATTTGGTTACATACAATTGTAATGCCATTATTATAGTAGAAAAAATTACTTACATCATTATTTAATGTTTCTTTTATATTCTTGTTATACTTTGTTAATCCTAAATAACTTCTTACATTATCTCTCAGTTGTGACTTTTCTTGCACAAAATTTAATATATTAAAACTATCATCCTTTTTTATATTGTCATTTTCTCGATACTGACTATTATTGCAAGTTATTCTTAATAGTTCAAATAGACTAATATTCATAATATACGAATTATTTGTTGAATAATTATCATTCTTAAAGAGTGATAATTTATCTGTTTCTATATAAAGTTTAGCATTTGTTATTATTTTTTCTTCATTTCCTATATTATATAAATCTTCCAAAGTAATTGGTACTATTTGAATTCCTTTTTCTCTTTTTATACTTTCTAATCTAGGCTTTATCTCGTCTGAAAAGGAATTTGCCTCATTTGAGATAAAATAAAATTCGATATCATATATTTTAGAAACATCATTTAAAATTGCTCGTATTTCATTAAAATATTTTTCTAATTTAGGATTATTTAAATTTTTTGATTCGAATTCTTCATCCTCTAGCAATGTTAAAAAGTTAATTGTTGAATCAACTTCTGTATATTCAAAACTTTTATTTGGTTTAAACTTCTCTCTATATTTAAAATTCATAATATAGATCTTTTTCTCATCATCATCAATATATATTACATCTATCTTATTATCATTTAATGATTCTTCTTTTAAGATTGTATTATTAAAATTAGTATCAATAATATACTTTTCAAATTCTTCCCTATTATCAATATCGAACATACTTGCTAGTATGAATAAATATAGCCCATATCTAGATCTATCTACATTACTTAGATTCTTATATTCTGGATAATATTTATCAAATAATTTTAAATTCCTTTGAAAAACGGTTTTCCATATATTTAAATTTACCATAATCGATCTCCTTTTCATTATGTTTTATCATTTATACTTATTATATAATATACCAATAGTAAAAATTGTCATTTTTTGTATCTAAATATATTATTTTTATTCATTATCATTTAAATTATAACTTTCATTATCTTCTGCAACCATTAAATTATCTGCACTTACTTTTTCTTCTATTGGATAACTTATTTCTTTATATTGATTTATCCTCATTTTCAGATATTCTGCTAAATTTTTGTCCACGCAATAAATATAACAACCTTTTTGTCCTCTAGTCATCAAAGTTCTATATGTATTTTTAATTATTTCATCTGCTATTTTTTCTGCTTTTTCAAAATCTTGTTGGTACAACTTATAAATTCCTTTTATTGACTGGTCTGTCTTAGCTCTTTCTGTTACATCAGTTACAATTTTTCTATTCTCATATCTTAAATCTCTACCAATAATTACTCCTACATAATCAAATTCAAGCCCTTGACATGTATGTATACATCCTATTTCATTTACTGAATTTGAATCTATAGCCCATGTTTGACTATTTCCCAGATTCCAACTCATTCCAAAATTGTACTCTGGTATTACTATATCATGAATATTAGAATTATTTTTTCCTTCTTTTATCCAATTCCAACAATATCCAGCCAATAATCTAGCTTTATTATTAATTCTATTTTTTTTAAATATTTTATCTCTTACCTCATTAGGTGAATCGAAAATCTCAATATCATAATCTAAGTCAAATCCTTCATTATTTGCTGTCTTTCTAATATCTAGTACATCATCTAACCAAGCTATATATCCATCAGATCCATTACATCTAAACTGTGATTCTAATTCCATTAATTCAGATTCTGCTCCTGCTTGATTTATATACTTTTCTATTTTTTCTACTGTTCCAATATCTTTTAACGTAACTCTTTGTGATTCATCAATAAAAAATACAGAAAGCTTTGAAGCATTTATTATTTCTTTTATCTGGTTTTCACCTTTGTTTTGAAACATTCCTGATTTTGCATTTAATCTATGAGCCTCATCTACTAATAAGACATCAAATTCATTAGGTGCAGATTCAGTAAATAATCCAGATCCCATAAATAAATTATTAATTCTGTTTTTCCTAAGGCTTCCACTTAATTTAGCCGCATATACACTTCTTGGAGCAGCATTTTTCGTTACATATGAGCACATCATATTTTCACTAGTTAATTTAACAAGTAAATTTACTGCTAATACTGATTTTCCTGTCCCTGGTCCACCTTTTACTACTAGTACTCTTTTCTTTCCATCATTATATGACTTTCTTGCCATTTCTATTGCAGTTTCATAAACTAGTTTTTGGTCATCTATCATAATAAATTCTTGATTACCTTTTAGCATATTTAACAAAGAATCTTGTAAAGACTTTGATGGTCTTATTTTTCCATTATCTATCATATATAAAGTTTCTTTTTCATCACCATACTTTATATATTTAGCTATAAATTCTCGTAATTTTTCTACATCACCTTTTATAAATGCTGGTGCTTTTTCTAAATAATATTTATAATCATCTGATAGTATAGTTGATGGAGTAACAGTTAAATAATTGTGCAAATATGCACAAGGATGTAATGTAATTTGTCTATTTTGTACCGTTTCATTGTAATCTTCAATTGTTGTAGCATAAGACCACGCTTGATATGAAGGATGTGGAACTTCTCTTACTGCATGTCCTGTAAAAGTTTCTACAATTCCATCCTTTCCATTTACGATTTTAGCCTCAGTCCATTGTTTTAATTCTACAATTATTGCTGTATTATTTAATTTTCCATCCTTACCTGTTATAATAAAATCTACTCTTTTTGAGGTATTCGGTATTTTGTATTCTATTGCAATTCCAACATTCTGTGGAATATTATTATCTAATAAAACCTTCATCATATATTGCATAGAATTATTCCATGCATTTCTTTCAGATTGAGATGTATGATACCCCATCTTTTCATAAAATTTTCTATCTATATTTTCTTCAATTCTATCTTGCACAACATCCTCTACAAATAGTTGCTTTGTTGCTTCATATACTATCATGATAATTTTCCCCCATAATATTATCTTTATAGCTTATTATATTTAGTACTTACACCTTTAGCTTTTTCAACTGGATATTTTTTCTTTGTTTTTTCTAACTTATTCAAAATAATTTCTTCTGGATCTACATTTAATTTCATTGCCATTTGAAAACAATATGTAAAAACATCTGCTAATTCTTCACATACTTCTTCTTTGTTATAATTTTGACCATCCCATTGAAAACATTCTAATAATTCTCCTGCTTCAATTGATATTGATTTTGCTAAATTTTCTGGTGAATGAAATTTATCCCAATCTCTTTCTTCATTAAATTGTTTTATCTGTTCCATTATTTCCTTCAATTTATTAACCTCCATATTTTGTATGCTTATTCATTTTTGTTATATCACAATTTTTCCTTTTATTGAATACTATAACAAAATTTTCATTTTCAATTACTTTAAATAGTCATAAACTTTTTTCTCAGTTGTTAATTTATAAATTATAAAATATCAATTATCTACTGAATTTATAATATTTTCTAGTTCATCTATAAGTTGTTTTTCTATTCCTTTCAAATAAACTGCACATTGTTTTTGCATAAAATATTCACTTCCATTATTGTCTTTTCTATTTAAAGTTTGAAATTCAACAGAATATTGTTTTCCTACTTCTAATGTAGTGCCATTGAAACTGCATCCTTCTCCCAATGCTGTTATAACTACACCTTCTTTATTATCCTTACATATTTCTATTTTTTCTATATTATCAGCAGAAAAATCCAATAAAGCTACATCATCTTCAATTTTATATCTTTTTCTCCATAAATCATTAAATTCATATAATTCGTTTATACGTGAACTCTTATTAGCAAACAAACTTAATTTATCATGTAATAAACCTTTCTTAACATTTTTTTCCCTAACTTCTATTTTCTTCATTCTTCTTACACTAATTTGTTTTCCACAAAATGTTGCTTGCTCCTTAAAATCCATGGCGTTTGTAATAGATAGCAACTTCATGTTGCCTATTTCATCTGATGAATAATTTATTGGAGTCACCTCTGTTATCTTAGATTTTTTATCCTCTTTAATAAAAATTTCCCTATTCATTTTCATTTTTGAAACTAATTTATTATTTAATATATTTGAATCTAAAAAAGGAACCAAATAATCTATTCTTAAATCTAAATCTACAAATACTAAGTATTCTTTGTATTCTTGATCTCTCAAAGTAATCATTTGATCTTTTGCCTTGAATGTTTTTACTTCAACTTGTGGCATCCCAGGTACTGGCTCCCATTTATTATTAAATTGAGTAAAAGCTATATCTGTTCCATTAACAGTGATTCCAAAAAGGTCTGGTGCAATGCCTGCTACTTTTTTGGATGGTTTATAATAATAATTGTCACTTATTGCTTTTACTTTTTTGTTTGTTTCAATCTGAGGAAAAATTACTTTGTCAAAAATTAGTGAATCAGATATCGTATTGATAAATCTATCAAAAATGCCCCCCATCGAATCACTTTTAGATGTTAATGCTCCTTGCATTGTAGTATTCTTTTGGTTTTGCACTAACTTTGTAATAAAATAAATTCTTTCTACTATATCTTGTTTATAAATTTTACTCTCTTTATTCATCATTATCCTCCATTAAATTAATCTTTTTTATAGGAACTAATCTAAGAGGATTTATTATTTTATCTTTTATTGAAAGTCTAGGTCTTCTTCCTTGTAATTGTTGATCTCTAAAAGTTTCATTTTTTTTATAATTTAAAACAATATTATATATATTACTTGAATCAATTTCATAAAACCATATATTTCCATCTACTTCTCCAAATGGTGCTAAGTCCACAAAAATCAACTTATCCCATGTTGAAGTAGGTCCAAATGACGTACAATCATTTTTTATAGAAGCTGACTTGATTTGAATTCCCTCACCAGTAATTTTATCTACTGCATCATAAGAATGTGCTGTACCATTTGTTCTAACAGCATTAAAAAAGATACAATACAAAGCTTCACTAAATACATCTGGCACATTTAAATTTCTTCCACCAAATTTTTTTAAATCAATATTTATATTCATCCATTTACGAAAAATTTGTTGGAATTTTTTATAATCTTCCATATCAAATTCATCGCCTATTACTGTAGTTCCATCTTTTAATTTTACTTTAACTTTTTTCATACTTTTTTCATATATGAATTAATTTATTTTAAACAATACTTCTGGAGATATATCTAGAACATCACAAATGTCAAAAATAACTTCTAAAGAAACCGGCGTTACCATGTTAGGAGCTTCAATATTACTCATATGTGTTCTACTAATACCAATCTTTTCTGCTAATTGGCTCTGTGTCATTTTTTTTAATTTTCTTTGTAATGCAATATTTAACCCTATTCTAATATACTTCTCTGAATGTTTATTATTCATATACTACCTCCTACAAAGGATTTTATCTAATTTTCTATCAAATTTAAACAATCTGTATGTTTGCATTTTTAAATTTTCTCAATGCAATTACAATTTTAATTATTGCATTTTTATTATACAATTGTCTCATAGATATACAAAAAGAGTGATATCATAATCACTCTTTTATATATCTATTTTAATTATTATCATTTTTATCTAAGATTTCTAAAATCTCTTCTGACAGTGTTGTTATTACTGGAACTGAAACAGCATTACCAGCTTGTTTATATAATTGAGATTCAGGATATTTTTTTCCATTAATTTCTTGTGGCAATTCATATCCATTTCCTACTGGAAACCCTTGTAATTTAAATGTTTCTGTTGGAGTTAATTTTCTTATACCATCTTTTACTTTAATCAGTGGAACATTATGCCCTCCTGTTCCCATATTGGCTGTTAATGTTGGACAAACACCACTTTTATTCTTTCTTACATACATACCTCTACGACATTGATAAAATTGGTACATCTCATCTATTTGTTCGTCCAAATTTATTCTATTTTCTTTTTTTGATTTTTCAAATTCATCTAACGAAACAAAATAATTTGGATATTTTGTTTTTGTATAATAATATTTTTCTGCATCATTTTTGGTTAGATCATAATTAATTACTTTTTTTATTTCACTGACTTTTTCTTCTGAAGTTTTATTTTTTCTTAAATTAGATAAAACATCTTCATCAAAAATATTAAATAATTCTATATCTTTTTCATTTGATAATCCAATAATATAAATTCTTTCTCTATTCTGAGGTAAATCAGAATAATCCATTGTATTTAATACCTTTTCGAATATTTTATATCCACACTCTTCTAATTTTTGCTTAATAACTTTATATGTTCTACCATTATCATGTGCTTGTAAATTCTTCACATTTTCAAGAAACAAAACTCTAGGCTTGTAAAATTTATCTCCTAACATTTCTATTAAATCTATAATGTTTAAAAATAAATTTCCTCTTTCATCGTTAAATCCTTTTTGTTCTCCAGCAATACTAAAAGCTTGACATGGAAAACCTCCATTTAAAATATCTATAGGTTCTTTTAAAATTATTTCATGTAAACTTTCATAATATTCTTTTTCTTCACTACTCTTAGCAAGTTCAGGATGCAATACTAATTTTATATCTCCTTGTAATAATTTATGTTTAAAATTTTTCCTATAAGTAGCACAAGCATACTCATCGATTTCATTTGCCCACAACAATTTATAACATGCATTTTTAGTCTTTGCATTTTGGAATCCCAAACAAATTCCTCCAACTCCGGCAAATAAACTTCCAACTTTATATTCTTTCATTTCATACCTCTTTTCATTATAAATATATCACATTCATTTCTTTAATGCAATATTATAGTTTGCAATCAATATTTTTTTCTACAAATATCTGCTTCATTTATGATCTCAAAATTATTTTCAATTAATTCCCCTGTAAATTTTATATTGTTTTTTATATAGTTATCTAGTTCATCAAAATTATCTAAATAATAGTAAGATTCTGGAATAATAAATTTTTTCAAATCATTTCTTAAATCTTTCAAAGTTATTTCTGTTGTCATTTTAAATTTATTTATTGGCATCGCATATTTATAATTTCTTGATAGGTAATCATCAATTCTGTAACTCACTTCACTATTACATTTGTATTCTTCTTTCCAATCTTGTAAATTAATTCTTTTATCAAATTCAATATATCCTACAATTTTTTGAACCGGCTTGCTAATATATAAATAAGCATTTATAGGCTCAGAATAAAATTGATGTCTATATTCAAATATCTTTTTTCCTGTTCTAATTAAATCAAATATCTCTGGTTTTAAACTTAATAACATTGTATGCATATTTTTACCTCAATAAATATAAAATTTTCTTTTATTTTATATCATAAAATTTATTTTTTTTCCACCAATCAACAATTATTTATAAAGATTTTTTTCTATTTATATTTTATATCAAACATTTGTTTCGATGTCAATATTTTTTTTAATTTCTATGAAAAAAATGATCATAGGGATAACCTGTTCTAATATACAACTCCGTTAATTCCATTTTATATTTTTCCAATAACTCTAAATACTTTTGCTTAAACACATTTTTACAAATCCATTCAACTCCTTTTCTTGAAATAATAACTCTATTATTCTCTAAATATTTATAATTACTAAAACCATTATCACACATTTTCTTAATTGATTTTCTTATACTAGATTCTGCTCTATTAAAATATTTTTCTAATTGTTTTATATCCATATCTTCATTCCACCAGTTTTCATTATGCTCTACTTTCAAAAAATCTTTATACAATTTAATTCTGGTTTCAAAAAATTCTACATCAGCATCTATTAAAGATTTTTCTTTTTCAAAATACACAAATTTTATCCAGTCATACCCTTCTACTAAAATAAAATATTTTCTACTTCTTACTTTTTCACTTCTCCATCTACAAGTTGGATGTTTTTTCAACATAACATCTACA
>CALVPR010000043.1 GCA_944351765.1 uncultured Bacilli bacterium | reverse complement strand
ATAATATATGTAAGTTATATATTACTTTTTTTGCTTAAACTATATAAATAATAAATACTATATAAAATAGAACCTACTAGTGCACAAATCATATCTTTCATAGTATCATTAACTCCTGTTGTTAATACTTTTTGAGTGTCAGTTCCAAGTATTTTATCTATAGTAAATTCTGTACATTCCCAAAGAACCGCTACTGATAAAGTTACAAGAATTATATAAATTATATTAAATACAATATCTTTTTTATTATATCTATTTAGCCATTTAAGTAATACTATAGCCATAAATGCTGTAAATACTCCAGATAATAAATGTGTAAATGAATCATACCAATATATTTTAGAATATCCTCCCATAATACTTCCAAATAGAAATGCTAATATAAGAAATATTAAATAAGCAAATTCTATATCATCTGTTATTTTTATTTTAGATTTTTTAAATATATAATTAAATATTCTTGGTATAAATATTACTGGTATATAAGATAGTAATAATAATATATTATCTATAGTAATAATTGGATTCATTATAAAATATATAAGCTCTATTACTAATGATAATATTATAATTATGTTATTTATTTTTTTCATAGTATATTCCTTTCAAAAGTCTAAGTGTATTAAATATAGTAATAATAGTAACTCCTACATCTGCAAAAACTGCTTGCCACATACTAGCTATTCCTATTACACTTAATATTAATATTGTTATTTTAGTTAATATTGCAAATGTTACATTTTCTTTAATTATTGTATTTGTCTTTTTAGATATCTTTATAGCAGTTAATAAACTTTTTAAATTATCATTTGTAATAACTATATCTGATGCTTCTATAGCGCTATCATTTCCTACTCCTCCCATAGAAAAACCTATGTCAGATAGTGCAATAACTGGTGAATCATTTATTCCGTCTCCTACAAAAGCAACTAATTTATTATTATTTTTCTTTTTAAGTATCTTTGTTAATTCATTGTATTTATCATTAGGAAGCATATTATATTTATAATCTTTTATTCCTAATTTAGAACTAATATCTTTAGCTACTTCAAAATTATCTCCTGTAAACATTTTAGTATTAATTCCCATATTGTTTAGTTTAGTTATAACTTCCGGAGCTTCGCTTTTTAAAGTATCTTCAATAACTATACTTCCAATAATATTTTCATTAACACTTATATATATTACAGTATTATCTTCTTTTTCTTTACTATTTACATGTTTAGCATTACCAATTTTTATTGTTTGCTTATCTAATTTATATTCTATTCCTAAACCAGATACTTCCTTATAATCTTTTATCTTATAATCACTAACATCTATATCTATTTCTTTTACTAAAGATACCGCGATTGGATGATTAGAATAAGTTTCTCCTATTTTAAATAATCTTAATATATCTTCTTCTTTGTATTTATTATCTAATATATTTATTTTAGCTATATGAAATGTTCCCTTTGTTAAAGTTCCTGTCTTGTCAAAAACAATTGTATCTATATCTTTAATTCCATCTAAATAGTTACTACCTTTTATAAGAATTCCTTTAGAAGATGCAAATCCAAGTGACGAAAAATAACTAAGTGGAACTGATATTGCAATAGCACATGGACAAGATATTACTAAAAATGTAAATGCTTTATAAATACTATCACTATATGTACAATTTGTTATTAATGGTAAAAATATACCTACTAATACTGCTAATACTAATACAATAGCTGTATAATATTTAGCATATTTAGTAACAAAAGTTTCTGTTTTAGCCTTATTTTCACTAGCATTTTCTACTAAATTTAATATTTTATTTACAGTAGAATCACTATATGGTGTATCAACCTTTACTTCTATTATATCTCCTTTATTAATACTTCCTGATAATACTTTATCTCCAATAGTTAAAGATACTAATTTAGATTCCCCAGTTAAAGATGAATTATCAATATAAGTTATACCACTTGTTATGATACCATCTAATGGAACTCTTTCACCTTTTTTTATTATTATTGTATCTCCTACTTTTACACTTTCTGATAAAACTTTCTTATAAGTATTATTTACTTTTAAATTAGCATAATCTTCTTTTATCTTAACAAGTGCAGAAACACTCTTTCTTGTTTTATTTATAGCCTTAGACTCTAATATTTTTCCAAACTCATATAATGTAATAACCATTAATCCTTCAAATTTTTCATTTATTAAGAATGCTCCGATTGAAGAAATCACTATTAAAAAGTTTTCATCTATTTGATGACTCTTTACTATAAGTTTAAAAGCTAGTGTTGCACTTCTTTTTAAAAGTAAAATAAATCCTATTATAATTAATATATAATTTATATAATATGGTATTGTTATAAATATTCCAATAGTTGCTAAAATAAAACCTAATATTAAATTTAAATAATCATAGAAATAATTTTTTTCTTTTATTTCTTTATCATAAATATATGTATCTGGTTCTATTTCTTTTATTTTTTTATTTACATAGTTTATAGAGTTTTCAATATTTGTAACATAACTAATATTTAGTGTACTATAGTTAATACTTACATCACTTATTTTGTCATCTTTGTTTAAATAATCTTCTATTTTTTTAGCACAATTAACACAGTCAATATTTTTTATTTTATAATTACATTTCATATTATAACCTCCCTATTAACTTTTTCATAATAAATGTTATTATATATTTAACTTTATGTCAATAGATATTCTATATTAAAATCATAATAAAAAAAAGACACTATACTAAATAATGTCTATACGTTTAAGGGATACTTACTAGTAAGATCTAATACTTCTTTTTGTAAATCTTTAAGTACTTCTTCATTATCTTTATTTTTTAATGCTTTAGATATTATCATTCCTATTTTTTTAAATTCTATTTCTTTTAATCCTCTTGTCGTCATCGCAGGACTTCCGAGTCTAATTCCACTTGTTTTAAATGGACTTTCTGTATCATACGGAATTGTATTTTTATTAACAGTAATATTAATTTTATCTAATATTGTTTCCGCTTCTTTACCAGTTATTCCTATACTTTCTTTTACATCTACTAAAATTAAATGATTATCAGTTCCACCAGATACAATTCTAAATCCTTCTTTTATTAAAGTATCACTTAATGCTTTAATATTTTTTAATACTTGGTTTTGATATTCTTTGAAACTTGGTTGTAATGCTTCATAAAAACATTGTGCTTTTGCCCCAATTACATGCATAAGTGGTCCACCTTGAATACCAGGGAATATTATCTTATTTATCTTTTTTATTATTTCTTCATTATTTGTAAGAATAATTCCCCCTCTTGGTCCTCTTAATGTTTTATGAGTAGTAGATGTTACTACATCAGCATAAGGAATTGGACTAGGATGAAGGCCTGCTGCTACAAGTCCCGCAATATGAGCCATATCAACCATTAAATATGCTCCTACTTCATCAGCTATTTCTCTAAACTTTTTAAAATCAATAATTCTAGAATATGCACTAGTACCTGCTATTATCATCTTTGGTTTTTCTTTTAAAGCAATATTTCTAAGTTCTTCATAATCAATTAATTCTGTTTCCTTATTTACATTATATGAAATTATTTGATATTCAAGGCCACTAAAATTAATTGGATGTCCATGTGTTAAATGGCCACCATGTGATAAATTTAATCCCATTACTTTATCTCCAACATTAAGAAGTGCCTTATATACTGCCATATTAGCAGAACTTCCTGAATGTGGTTGTACATTTGCATATTTTGCATTAAATAATTTACAAGCATATTCAATAGCTTTCTTTTCAAATATGTCTATATACTCGCATCCTCCATAATATCTTTTATCAGGATACCCTTCAGCATATTTATTAGTAAGTATACTTCCTTGTAACTCTAACACTGCACGAGATACATAATTTTCTGATGCAATTAATTCAATATTATTTTCTTGTCTCTTTCTTTCTAATTCTAAGGCTTCTTTTAATTCTTTATCCATCCTTATCACCACCATATAAAATATACACTATTCTAAAAAAAAAAGCAATATTAATATTCTTTATATCCAACACATTTTTTGAATAAATTTATATCTATTTTGTTATATAAAATATCAAATACTTTAGGAGATAATATTAACTCTGATATTTTAGGAAGAATATAACTAAAAAGATATACCAAATAATATATTACTAATACCATAAAAAGGTTATTATCATTTGACATAGTTGTTGATAATCCCGATGTTAAGATTTTAAAAATAAAGATTAACATAGCAAGTCCTACAAAAGGAGCAATAATATTACAAATAAACAAAATAGTAACACTACCTAAATTGCATGCAAATGCAAATACTATTAATAATATTTTTATTAGAAAACAAAAAAGACTTTCTAATAATACCCCTGTTACTCCTAATACTTTCCTATATTTTTTTACTTTAGCATATTTTATCCAACTATATAGATATTGCCATTTAGTAACCATTTCTTGTTCATAATTTTGTTCATATTTATTATTATAACTTTCTTCTTGTTTATTATTTTTATTATAAACATATTTATTATAGGTTTCCTCTTGTTGTTCTTTTAAAAATCTATCATATTCTGCTCTTTTAGTCTCGTCTAACAATATTTCTTTAGCTTCATTTAATTTTATTGATATATTAATAGCTTCTTCACTTTTATTTATATCAGGATGCCACTTTTTTATTTGTATCTTATAAGCATGTTTTATCTCTTCTGTTGTAGCAGTCTCTGATACTCCTAATAATTCATAATAATTCATACAACCACTCCAATTAATTATTAGTATTATAACATTATTCAAAAGAAAAAACATCTAATTTTATAAATTAAATGTCTTATAATATTCTTCTAATGTTAAATCATTATTATAAATATATGGAGCAATATCTCCAACATATCTTAAATGCCAAGGTTCATACATATATCCTGTTATTTCTTCTTTATCTTTTGGATACCTTAATATAAAACCATATTTATGACAATTAGAATGTAACCATTTGATTTCAGGTAATTCTTCTATATCATGTTCAATATAACTTTTCCCATCTTTATATATGCATATATCTATTGCAAGCCCTGTTTGATGTTCTGAATACCCTGGTTTTGCTACACTCCTAAGAGCATAATTAAATCCTTTTTCTTTTACTAATTCATTATATAATTTTTCTTGATAATCATAAGGACGATATCCACTTTCTATATCAAAATAGTAATTAAATATTTTAGCATCATTTTGTAATTTTCTAAAAGCATTTAACACTTCCTCACTAATCAATATTCCATCTTTATATTCACTTTTAGTATCTACTAAATCTTCTGGTATAAAGTCTTTTGATAAGCCATTAGTTTTATTAACTAATAATCTATAATTCACTTTTATCACCACTATATTATATGTTTAAAAGTTCTCTATGATACGGCTACCTTACTAATACTCTTATGGTTTTTCATAAGTTTCTTCACACCATAAGGATGTGGAAATGCTACTGTTATAATTGACTTATCAACAGATATTATTACACCTTGACCATATTCAGTATGACTAATTAAATCTCCTGGTTGATAATCAACATCAGTTTTATTAAACATCTCTTCTTTAACAAAATTATTAACTTTCTTAAAGACACTCTTACGATTATTTTCTACTTCTAAATATTTTGGATCAATTTCTTCCATAAATCTACTAGGTAAGTTTGTTTGAGTATTACCAAATAACATTCTTCTTTTAGCATTAAGTAACCATAAATCTTTTTTAGCTCTTGTTATTGCAACATAACACAGTCTTCTTTCTTCTTCAATAGCAGATCTACTTCCATCATTAATAGCATTATAATGTGGAAATATTCCTTCTTCCATACCTGTTACAAATACATAATCAAACTCTAACCCTTTTACAGCATGAACAGTCATTAAACTTACTTTATTTTTAGATTCTTGATGTTCAGACATATCACTAACTAAAGATATTTCATTTAAAAAATCACTTAAAGAAATTACTCCAAATTCTTCTTCATAGTTTTTAGTAATAGACTTAAATTCTTCTAAGTTTTCAAGTCTTATTTCACTTTCAAGTGTTTTCTCATTTACAAGCTCTTGTTTCATACCACTTTCATTTAATACTAAATCAACCATCTCTGTTAAAGATAAATTTTCACATTCTTCTTGCATTTTTAATATTAAATTCTTAAACACTAACTCTTTACCATCACTAATAGCATCAAATAATGATATACCTAATTCATTAGATTTAGCATCTAAATTATCCATTGTTTTAGTTCCAATTCCTCTTTTAGGTACATTTATTACCCTAGTTAAACTAATATCATCATGTGGATTATTAATAAGTCTTAAATAACATAATAAGTCTTTAATTTCTTTACGATTATAGAAATAGAAACTACCTATTACTCTATATGGAATATTGTTCTTAAGCATTTCTTCTTCAATTAATCTTGATTGAGCATTAGTTCTATATAGTATTGCTATATCTTCATAATTAACACCACTATTATTTAATTCTTTTATTTTGGAAGAAATATAACTACCTTCTTCTTTATCACTATCCGCTTGGATATATTTTATTTTATTTCCATCTGGATTATTACTCCATAGATTCTTATCTTTTCTTTCTTTATTATTTTTAATAACACTATTGGCAGCATTTAATATCATCTTAGTAGAACGATAATTTTCTTCTAGTAATATTGTTTTACAATTAGGGTAATCTTTTTCAAAGTTTAATATATTTTTAAAATTAGCTCCTCTAAAAGCATATATTGCTTGATCGTTATCTCCTACTACAAAAATATTTTTATATTTACTCGCTAACTTCTTTGTAAATTTATATTGTGCTTCATTAGTATCCTGATACTCATCTATTAAGATATATTTATATAACTCTTGATATCTATCTAATACTTCACTATTATTTAATAATTGAATTGGAAGAACAAGTAAATCATCAAAATCCACAGAATTGTTAGTTTTTAATATCGAATTATATTTTTCAAATATTCTAACTATGTCTTTATCAAATTCAACATGAGAAAATTCACTCACACTCATAAGCTCATTTTTAGCAGAACTTATTTTATTTCTTATTGCTTTTGCATTATAAAACTGTGGGTTTAAATTCATTTCTTTAATTATCTTTTTTACTACAGTTAATGTATCATCACTATCTAATATAGTAAAGTTTTTATCATACCCTAAAATACTATAGTTTTCTTTTATCATTTTAAGTCCTAATGAATGGAATGTTGAAATTTGAATGTAATTTGCAGAACTTCCAATTAAGTTAACTACTCTATCTTTCATTTCTTTTGCAGCTTTATTAGTAAAAGTTATTGCTAATATATTTCTAGGATTTACTCCATTTTCTATTAAATAGGCAATTCTACTAGTTAATACTTTAGTTTTTCCGGAACCTGCTCCCGCCAAAACAAGCATTGGCCCATCTATATGTGTAACTGCTTCTTTTTGTTGTTTATTTAAGTTATCTAAATTCATACTACACCAACTTTCTTACAAATTATATCATAAACACAAATTAATAACTAGTAGTTTGTCAGATATTTTACTTGACATTTAAAATGTAAAATTAATAAGTTACTATATTTTATAAGGAATTATTATATTATAATTATATTAAATGTAGGGAGGTATAAAAATGAAATTAGATGGTAAAGTTGCTGTTATTACTGGTGGTGCTAGTGGTATTGGTCTTGCTACAGCAAAACTTTTTTTAAAAGAAGGTGCAAAGGTTGTTATTGCAGATGTTGATGAAAATGTAAAAGAGGTTGCAGCACAGCTTGGAGATATCGATGAGATTGTTGGCTTTAATACTGATATATCTAATGATGAAGAAGTAGAACTTTTATTTAAAAGAACTATTAATAATTTTGGACACGTAGATATTGTTGTAGCATGTGCAGGTATTCGTTCAAAATTAATGTGTCATGAAGAAACTATGGAAGAATGGAACAATGTTATTAACGTTAATTTAACAGGAGTATTTTTAACTAACAAATATGCTATTATCGAAATGTTAAGACAAAATACTGGTGGATCTATTATCAATATATCTTCTGTTTTAGGAGTCGTTGGAAAACCTACTTCATTTGCTTACTGTGCCTCTAAAAGCGCTGTTATTAATATGACTAGATCTATTGCCTTATCTTACATAAAAGATAAGATTAGAGTTAATGTTGTCGCACCTGGATATGTTGATACACCATTACTTGATGAATACACCGAAGAAATGAAAGAAGAAGTAATTAGTAAACATCCAATTGATAGACTAGCAGATCCAATGGAAATTGCTAAAACAATATTATTTTTAGCAAGTGATGATTCTTCATTTATAACTGGAGAAACAATTATGGTTGATGGAGGATATACTATTCAATAACTAATATTTATTATTAGTTTTTTTAGTTATATACCCATACACTATTTCCCTATGAACATAACTTATATTGGAGGGAAATAAAATGAGTGATTTTAACGACTACTATGACTACTTAATTAATAATAATGATTTGTATAAAGAAAATATTGATTTTGATAATATGACTTTTGCTAATACTTTTATGGATAATAATCCTAAATTATATGAACCATATGAAGGTTTTATAAAAGGAAACTTGTTTGAAAATTTATACAAAGGATATAAAAATTATAAACCTATGGAATTAAAACCTACTAGTGAAAAAAGTGCATTAATGATGCAGATACAGCAATATAAATTTGCTTTAAATGATTTAACTTTATATTTAGATGTAAATCCAAATGATACAGAATGTATAAAACTATATAATAATTATCTTGTAACATTAAAAAAATTAACTAATCATTATGAAAATATGTATGGGCCAATTAGTCTAGACAATAATTTAATTAAAACATCTAATTTTAATTGGATTAATTGTCCATGGCCATGGGAGGTAATGAGATAATGTGGAAATATGAAAAAATGTTACAATACCCAATTAACATAAAAAATAAAGATTTAAGAATGGCTAAATATTTAATTACACAGTATGGTGGACCTAATGGCGAACTTGGTGCAGCATGGAGATATTTAAGTCAAAGATATACTATGCCTGATGAAAGAGGTAAAGCTCTTCTTACTGATATTGGAACTGAAGAACTTTCTCACGTAGAAATGATTTCTACAATGGTATATCAACTTATGAAAGGTGCTACACTTAAAGAATTAAAAGAAGCTGGACTTGACTCAATGTATGCTGAACATGGATATGGTATATATCCAACTGATTCAAACGGTATTCCATTTACTGCAGCATATTTTGCTTCTACTGGGGACCCACTTGCTGATTTATCAGAAGATATGGCTGCTGAACAAAAAGCTAGAGCTACTTATGAAAACTTAATAAATTTAACTGATGATGAAGATGTAATTGGTCCCCTACTTTATTTAAGACAAAGAGAAATAGTTCACTTTGCTAGATTTAAAGAATTATATGACTATTACAAAAATAAATTAAAATAATACCTATAAAAGGTATTTTTTTAGGACAAATGTCAAAATAAATTTTGACTAACTTATCTCACGATAAGTTTTTTCTACTTCATAGGAATTTTTATTCCTCCATAGACCAGGATCGGATAGTCGCTACCCAATGCTGTCAAGCTAAGCAATGTCTAAAAACTGGATCTATGATTAATTCTATGCTTATTA
>CALVPR010000042.1 GCA_944351765.1 uncultured Bacilli bacterium | reverse complement strand
ATCTCGAACACAGAAGTTAAGCACTTCAGCGCCGAAGATAGTTTCTTGCGAAAATAGGTCGTTGCTAATATTTTTTTTATATTTTGTTTTATATTAGTGTTAATATATATAATGTTATTAGTAAAATATAACAAAGTGTGTTGAGGTGTATTGTTATGTTTAAAATTGGTAATGTAGAAATAAAAAACAACATTGTACTAGCCCCTATGGCAGGTGTTTGTAATAGCGCATTTAGAAAAATTATAAAGGAAATGGGTTGTGGACTTATTTATGCTGAAATGGTTAGTGATAAAGCTTTAATGTACGAAAATAAAAAAACAGAAGATATGTTGTATATGGAAGAAATGGAGAGACCTATTGCTCAACAAATATTTGGTTCTGACAAAGAAAGTTTTGTTATTGCAGCTAAAAAAATATGTGAAATTATGAAACCTGACATTATAGATATAAATATGGGATGTCCTGTGCCTAAAGTTGCTATAAAATCACAGGCAGGATCTGCTCTACTAAAGAATTCTCAAAAAATTAAAGAAATTGTTTCAGCTGTTGTAGAAGCAGTTGATGTTCCCGTTACTGTAAAGATTAGAAGTGGTTGGGATTCTAAAAATATTAATGCTGTGGAAGTTGCAAAAATATGTGAAGAAGCAGGTGCTAGTGCTATAACTGTTCATGGAAGAACTAGAAGCCAAGGTTATAGTGGTAAAGTTGATTTAGACATTATAAAAAAAGTTAAAGAAGCAGTATCTATTCCTGTTATTGGTAATGGTGATATAGTTGATATTGAATCAGCAAAAAAAATGTTTGAATATACTGGATGCGATGCAATTATGGTTGGGCGCGGTGTTTTAGGCAATCCATGGTTAATTAAAGAATTAGTTTATTATTTTGAAAAAGATGTTGTTTTAAGCAAACCAACTTATGAAGAAAAAATAGAGATGTGTTTAAAGCATTTGAATTATTTATTGAAAATTAAAAATGAGAAAATTGCGGTATTAGAAATGAGAAGTCATATTTCATGGTATTTAAAAGGATTACCTAATAACATATTAGTAAAAGAACAAATTTTTAAAGCCACTACTGTCGATGAAATAAAAAAAATATTAAATTTCTATTTAAAAAATTTAAAATATAGTATATAATAATTGTGAAATGGGTGATTATATGAATGCTACTTTTTTACAAAGATTTTTGGCTTATATTATTGATATTTTAATTGTTGTTATATTGTTAAATTTGATAACATATAATATTAATTTTGATAAAAGAAATGATTTGAATTCTGAAATTACAAATTATTTAACGGAATATGATCCTACAGATGTGGAATCTGTGAATAAGTTATTAGATTTACAATATCAATATAATAAAGAATCTATTTTAGTAGACACAGTTTCAGTTATAATGACGGTTGGATATTTTATTGTATTTCAATATTTTAATAAAGGGCAAACTATTGGTAAAAAGTTATTAAAAATAAGAATAAGTGGTAAAGATAATAAAAAAGTAGGAATTGGTCAACTCGTTTTAAGATCAATTATTATTTATCAGATATTAGTTAATATTATAAATTTAATTTTAATATCAACTGTTGATAAGATGCTTTATTTAAATATATATGGTATTTTAACTGCAGTTCAGTCAATTTTTATTGTTATTACAATGCTATTTATATTATATAGAAAAGATAAAAGAGGGTTACATGATATTATGTCAGGGACATATGTAGTAGTTGAAAGAGGTTAAATTATGGAAAGAACAGAGCAAGAATTAGTTAGAATTGAAAAGGTTAAGGAATTAAGAAATAAAGGAATTGATCCTTTTGGTAGTAAATTTGAAGTTACTTCAAATTCTAAAGAAATAAAAGAAAAATATGAACACATGACTAAAGATGAATTACATGAAGTAGAAATTCCTGTTACAGTGGCTGGTCGTATTATGACTAAAAGAGGTAAAGGTAAAGCAGGTTTTATGCATATTCAAGATAAATTTGGACAAATTCAAATTTATGTAAGATTAGATGCTGTAGGGGAAGAACAATATGAATTATTTAATAAAGCTGATATTGGGGATATAGTAGGTATTAGGGGAAATGTATTTAGAACTAATACTGGTGAACTATCTGTAAAAGCAAAAGAATATGTTCATTTAGTTAAAGCAATAAGACCTCTTCCTGAAAAATTTCATGGTCTTAATGATGTTGAAGAACGCTACAGAAGAAGATATGTTGATTTGATAATGAATGAGGATGCTAGAAAAGTAGCTTTTATGAGACCTAGAATTATCAGGTCTATTCAAAAATATTTGGATAATTTAGGTTATACAGAAGTAGAAACACCAATTTTATCACCGATTTTGGGAGGAGCTGCAGCGCGTCCATTTGTGACACATCATAATACTCTTGATATGGAATTTTACTTAAGAATTGCTACAGAATTACCTCTTAAGAGATTAATTGTTGGTGGCATGGATGCTGTATATGAGATAGGTAGAATTTTTAGAAATGAAGGTATGGATAGAAATCATAATCCTGAATTTACAACTATTGAGTTGTATAAAGCATATAGCGATTTAGAAGATATGATGAATATTACTGAAAATATTATATACAATGCTGCAATGGATGTATTAGGTACAGCTGATATTGAGTGGAAAGGACACAAAATATCCTTGGCTCCTAAATATAGAAGAATACATATGGTCGATGCAATTAAAGAAAAGACAGGTATTAATTTCTTTGACAATATGAATTTTGAAGATGCAAAAAAATTGGCAATTGAGCATGGTATAGAAATTGAGGATCATTTCTCATATGGTCATATAATAAATGCTTTTTTTGAAAAATATGTCGAAGATACAATAGTAGAACCAACTTTTGTATATGGACATCCGATTGAAATTAGTCCACTAGCTAAAAAAAGTAGTGATCCTAGATTTACTGAAAGATTTGAATTATTTATTTGTGGAAGTGAATATGCTAATGCTTTCTCGGAATTAAATGATCCATTTGATCAATATGAAAGATTTGAAAATCAATTAAAAGAAAGAGAGCTTGGTAATGAAGAAGCAAATGAAATGGATGTTGATTTTGTAGAAGCGTTGGAATATGGAATGCCTCCTACTGGTGGAATGGGTATGGGGATTGATAGATTAGTTATGATGTTAACAAATAGTGATACAATAAGAGAAGTATTGTTGTTTCCACATATGAAAAAGAAACAATAATACTTTTTTATATTTATAATCCGGTTAACAAATAGTTAAATGAGTTAACACAGTTAGTTTTTGTATGCTATAATGATAATCGAGGAGGATATAATATGAAAAAACATGGTTTATTTAAGGCAATTTTAATAATTTTAGGATTGTTAGTAATATTAAGCTTTTTTGTACCTGGTAGACAAGGAACTGCTAGTTATATAGGATTAGGAACTGTTTTATTAAATTCTGTTCAAGTATTTTATTATTTCTTTGACACAGCAGTATTTTTATTTGTTATAGGCGGATTTTATGGTGTTTTATCAAAAAGTGGTGCTTATAAGAAATTATTGGATACAATAGTTTTAAAGGTTAAGAAAAATAGTAAACAATTTGTTTTTGTGATAACTGCTTTGTTTGCAATAATATCATCTTTAACTGGGTTTACGATGAGTTTGTTTATTTTTGTTCCGTTTGTTATGTCTATTATATTATTATTAGGATATGATAAATTAGTAGCAATAAGTTCTACTATTGTTGCCATTGTTATAGGTTATATAGGTGGACTATTTGTTACTTTAAGGAATCCAAGTTCTTATTCTACATCATTTGTTACTTTTGAAGAATTTGTAGGAGTTGATAAATTTGCTAATACTTTTCCTAAATTAATATTATTAATTTTAGGTGTAGCATTACTTATTTACTTTATAAGTAAGCACATTAAGGATGTAGAAGACAAAAAAGTTAAATATGAATTAAATGATAATGATTTAAAAATATCTGAAGTAAAAGATAACTATAAAAATATAAGATTATGGCCTATAATTACTGTATTATCTTTAATATTTGTTTTATTAGTATTAGGATATTTACCTTGGTCATCATTATTTGAAATTACAATATTTAATGATTTCCATACTTGGTTAACTTCAATAAAGGTTGGAGATTTTGAAATATTTAATAGTATTATTACTTCAATATCATATGCTTTTGGTGATTGGGGACAATTAGGAAATTATATGGTAATTTGCGCATTACTATTGGTATTTTCTTTAGTTGTTAAATTTATATCTAAAATGAAATTTGATGAAATGATCGACTCTTTTATTGAAGGTATGAAAAAAATGTTACCAGTTGCTATTTTAACTACTTTTTCATTGACAGTTTTAGTTTGTGCTTATAATAATGGTTTTATAGAGAATTTAATTACTAGTACAAATGCTGCTATGGGAAGTATAAATGTTTTAATGGCTTCTATATTTAACATTTTAGGAAGTTTAGTTTATCCAGATTTATATTATACAGCTTATGGTGTTTATACTCCATTATTATCTGCTATAACTGATGAATCCTTATATCAAGTTCTTGCCTTAAATTTTCAAACATTGAATGGATTAGTAATGTTAATTGGACCTACTAGTTTAATTTTAATAGCTGGTCTTACATATTTAGATATTCCATATACTACTTGGTTAAAATATATATGGAGATTTATATTGATGCTATTTATTTTAATTTTTGGCGTTTTGTTAATAGTATCATTTATTTAAAGAAACTAAAATTTTTAGTTTCTTTTTTTATAAAAGCTTTAATTTTTTATGCGTTTTTGGTATAATTATTAAGCTAGGAGATGTGGTATGATGAATGAATATCAAAAATTTAATAAAGGATTTTGGAATGAAGAAATAAATGTTTCTGATTTTATAAAAAATAATTATAAAGAATATAAAGGAAATGAGAATTTTTTAAAAGGTATAACACAAAAAACGGATAAAGTTTGGTCCAAGTGTGAAAGATTATTAAAAGAAGAGTTAGAGAAGAAAGTGTTAGATATTGATGTAGATAATATGTCTGGTATTAATGCTTTTGAATCTGGGTATATTGATAAAAGTAATGAAGTAATCGTTGGACTTCAAACTGATGCACCATTAAAAAGAATTGTAAATCCATATGGTGGTATTAGAATGGTGTATCAGGAGTTAGATGCTTATGGATATAAATTAAATAAAGATGTTGATAAGTATTTTAATTTGTTTAGGAAAACACATAATCAAGGTGTATTTGATGCTTATACTGATGAAATAAAAAAAGCAAGACATAATGGATTATTAACTGGATTACCTGATGCTTATGGAAGAGGAAGAATAATTGGAGACTATAGAAGAATAGCATTATATGGTATTGATTATTTAGTGTTAAAAAAACAAGAAGACTTGAAAAATATAAAAGTAATTAATGAAGAAAATATAAGACTTAGAGAAGAAGTTTCTATGCAAATTAAAGCTTTAAATGAAATAAAAGAAATGGCTTTAAAATATGGCTATGATATATCTAAACCAGCATCTAATGCTAAAGAAGCAGTACAATGGTTATATTTTGGATATTTAGCAGCAGTTAAAGAAAATAATGGAGCTGCAATGAGTTTAGGTAGAATTGATGCTTTTCTTGATATATATATTGAAAGAGATTTAAATAATGGTACTTTAACCGAAGAAGAAGCTCAAGAATTAATAGATCAATTAGTAATTAAATTAAGATTAGTAAGGCATTTAAGAACACCAGAATATGATGAATTATTTTCTGGTGATCCAACTTGGGTTACTTGCTCAATTGGAGGTATTACAAAAGAAGGAAAATCTTTAGTTACAAAAACTTCTTATCGTATTTTGCATACTTTAACTAATTTAGATCCTGCTCCGGAACCTAATATGACAGTATTGTGGAGTGAAAAGCTTCCTGAAGAATTTAAAAAATATTGTGCTAAAATGTCAATAGAGACTGATGCAATTCAATATGAAAATGATGATATAATGCGCCCTATTTATGGAGATGATTATGCTATAGCATGTTGTGTATCAGCAATGCGAGTAGGTAAGGATATGCAATTTTTTGGAGCTAGATGTAATTTAGCTAAAACATTATTATATTCACTTAATGGTGGAATAGATGAAATAAAAAAAGAATTAGTATTAGAAGGACTATCTAAAAATACTAGTGAGATTTTAAATTATGATGAAGTGAAAAAAGAATACTTTAAAGCTATAGAAAAAATGTGTTCAATATATGCTGATGCTATGAATATAATTCACTATATGCATGATAAATATGCTTATGAATCAGGGCAAATGGCTTTACATGATACTAATGTAAGAAGACTTATGGCATATGGAGTAGCGGGGTTATCCGTAGTAGCAGACTCTTTATCAGCAATTAAATATGCAAAAGTAAAACCAATAAGAGATGAAGATAATATAATAGTAGACTTTGAAATAGAAGGAGATTTTCCTAAATATGGAAATGATGATGACAGAGTAGACAACATTGCAAAAGAAGTATTAGAAAAAGTATATAAAGAATTATCTAGTCATAAAACTTATCGTAATGCAGAAGTTACTTTATCTGTTCTTACAATAACATCAAATGTTGTGTATGGTGCTAAAACAGGTTCTACTCCAGATGGAAGAAAAAAAGGAGTACCATTTGCACCGGGAGCTAATCCAATGCATGGAAGAGATATAAATGGGGCGATAGCAAGTTTAAATTCTGTTGCTAAACTTGATTATACTAATTGCTGTAGAGATGGTATATCAAATACTTTTTCAATAGTACCAACTTCATTAGGAATGAATAAAGAAGAACAAATTGAAAATTTGGTAAGTTTATTAGAAGGATATTTTAGTCAGGGAGCACATCACTTAAATGTAAATGTACTTAGTAGAGAAACTTTAATAGATGCAATGGAACATCCAGATAAATATCCACTTTTGACAATAAGAGTATCCGGATATGCAGTTAGATTTAATAGACTTACTAGAAAGCAACAAGAAGAAGTTATAGCAAGAACTTTTCATGAGAAGATGTAATATGGAAGGTAGTATTAATTCGATTGAAACTTTTGGACTTGTTGATGGCCCAGGTATTAGAACTGTAGTATTTTTTAACGGATGTAATTTAAGATGTAAATATTGTCATAATCCAGAAATGTGGTGTATGCAGAAAAATAATATAACAGAAGACGAATTAGTAGAAAAAATAATAAGAAATAAACCATACTTTAAACGAAATAATGGTGGTGTAACTTTTTCAGGAGGAGAACCATTATTACAAATAGATTTTTTAATTAATGTATGTAAGAAGTTAAAAAAAGAAAATATCCACATTGCTGTGGATACATCAGGAAATGGTTTAGGAAATTATAGTGAATTATTTAAATATGTAGATTTAATTCTTTTAGATATTAAGCATGTAAACAACGAAGGATATAAGGAACTAACTGGTGGAAATATAGATAAATCAATAGAGTTTATTAATGAATTAAATAAAACTTCTATTCCTGTATGGATAAGACAAGTAGTTGTTCCTGGTATTATGGATAATGATAAATATTTAGATAAATTAAAAGAGATAGTAAGTAAGATTAAAAACGTTGAAAGAATAGATTTTTTACCATATCATAAATTAGGTAGTGAAAAATATGATAAATTAGGAATTATTAATCCATATAAAGATATGCCAGAAATGGATAAAGCTAAATGTGATATATTATATCAAAAATTTATAAAAAAAATAGCATACATGAATATGCTATTTTAATTTTCTTTTATTAATTTCTTTTCTATATATACTACTATTAAATACATAAGATAAGACACTATCATAAGAATAATTATACCTGCTATTACAAGATTTAAGTTAAATACTTGTGAACCATACATTATTAAATATCCAATACCTTCTTTAGATACTAAAAATTCTCCCATAATAACTCCAATTAGGGACATACTAATATTTATTTTTAAACTACTTATAATAGTAGAATAACTACTTGGTAATATAACATGCCTTAAAATTTGAAATTTAGTTGCTTTAAATGATTTAAGTAAATTAATTTTATTTTGATCTGTTGATACAAATCCATTGTATACAGTAATAATAGTTACAATAACAGAAATAAGTAAAGCCATAATTATAATAGAATTAATATTTGCTCCAGCCCAAATAATTATAATTGGACCTAATGCTACTTTAGGTAAACTATTTATTATTGTTAAATATGGATCGAATACTTTATATAAGAAGTTATTCCACCATAGTATTATAGCAATTATTGTCCCTAAAATAGTTCCAATTCCAAAACTTATTACAGTTTCATATACAGTAATCCATATATGATGATATAAATTTTGTTGTTCATGTAATGAAATAATAGTCTCTATTACTTTTTTAGGTGATGAAGAAATAAAAGTATTGATAAGTTCAAAGTCTGCAAGTAATTGCCATATAATTAATAATAAAATTAGCAAAGTAATTTGAGTAAATATAACTAATATTTTATTAATAAGTAATTTCTTTTTATATTTCTTATAGTCTAAACTATCCACGATAATCTATCTCTTTCCATATTTGATCATAATATATAGGAAATTCCTTACATTTTCTATTTTCAATTGGAGTAGAAGCATTAGTTAAGTTTACATCAAATATTTTTTTTACTTTACATGGCCTTCCGGATAAAACAACAATTCTATTAGCCATAGAGATAGCTTCTGCAATATCATGAGTAATCATAATAGCAGTCTTTTTTTCTTTTTTAATTATTTTATATACATCGTCTGATACTGCTAATCTTGATTGATAGTCAAGAGCAGAGAATGCTTCGTCTAACAAGAGAATATCAGGTTCAGTTGCTAGTGTTCTAATTAAAGCTACTCTTTGAATGTAGTGAAGACACTTTTTCTTTTTTTTCCTTATTTTATAAGGGATTGATAGATACCTGATTCAAGCCTATTTTTTAACCTTTAAGGAACATATTTTATTAAAGTTTAACTTTTAAGTCTTATTTTATATAGGTTTAAAGAGTGTGTTCTAATGCAACCTATATTGTTTGTTATTGTTTATTAGAGTTATTTATTATTTCTGATAATTTATTTTTAATCCATTCTTCAGAATATCCCATTGCTCTCCAAGTATTTATTGATCTTTCTACTATTAAAGATGGATCAAATAATTCGTCAATTCGTTCACTACCTAATTTAGCTAACCAATCTTTTATTTCATTATTGCCATTGCTATTAATTATTTGGTAAAAATCATCTGGTGTCATATCTTTTAAATTTTTTGTTAATTCATTATTCATTATTTAAGAAATTCATTACTAAATCAATTAGTATATCTTTCTCTTTAGGATTAGATTGTGCTATAAGTAGTGTAATTGCAACAAGTGTATTATTATCAATAACTTGTCCATTTTCGTTATAAAGAATGTTGTAAAATTCTAGGAAATATATAAATAGTGTCGCAGCAATTCTTTTGTTACCATCTATAAATGTATGATTTTTAGTAATTAAATACAAGAAATTTGCGGCTTTTTCTTCTATTGTAGGGTATAAGTCTTTTCCATCAAAAGACCCGTATATAGTGCCTATAATTGCTTGTAAACCTTTATTTCTTTCTAGAGCGAATAATTCACTATCACTATTAAACTTCAATTTGCCTATAATACTCATACAATCTTCATAAGTTATTTTATTATTGTTTATTGTCCCATTAGGTTTAGATATTCTTCTATGATCATAATCATCAAGTAAATTTAAAGCATTTGAATAATTATTTATGACCTTAATTATTTCTTGTGCTTCACTACCATTTAATTTTTCATCAATTCTTCCTGCAATATCAATTAATTTAATTGTTTTTTCAAGATATTCTAATCTCTTTTGATTAACTGCATAACCTTTAATCAAATAATCTTTTAAAATTTTATTAGCCCATTTTCTAAAAATAATGCCATTTTTAGATTTAACACGATAACCAACACTTATGATAACATCTAAACTATAAAAAGAAACAGGTTTATCTGAATTAGGAATTTGCATTTTTTGCAAATTGCTTTCCATGTCTAATTCATTTTCAGTAAAAATATTTTTAATATGTCTTGATATAACACCAATATTTCTATCAAATAATCTTGCCATTTGTTCTTGAGTAAGCCATACTGTTTCATCTTTCATATTAACTTCTAATTTTACATCTTTATTTTCAAATAGTATAATTTCATTCTTCATATATTGCCTCCTTTACTATGTAATAGGAATTAGAATAGAGAAGGGTATCTCTATTCAAAATTCCATTTAATTTGAATATCTCTACTTTTGGTTTCTTTATTTAACTTTCCAATATAAATTTTATCAATAAATTCATCAACAATAACTCTATTTAATTCTTCTAATTTTTGGTATT
>CALVPR010000041.1 GCA_944351765.1 uncultured Bacilli bacterium | reverse complement strand
CAAAAAAACTAACATTTCTGTTAGTAATTTATTACTCTCGAATTTATAAAAGTTCGAGTTTCCTATCAATCTGGTGCGGGTGAAGGGACTTGAACCCCCACGGATAAACCGCTAGATCCTAAGTCTAGTGCGTCTGCCAATTCCGCCACACCCGCTTAAAAAAATGGTGGACCCTGTAGGACTCGAACCTACGACCGCCCGGTTATGAGCCGGATGCTCTAACCAACTGAGCTAAGGGTCCAATAACTCACTTGCTCATTAATCATATCATAACTTTTTTAGTTTGGCAAGATTTTTTTATAAACTTTTAAAAAAAGTTGATTTATTACATCTTTATAAAAAAATTAATGACAAATTATTTAAAATATGCTATAATCATAAATCGGGTGAAAAGGAAGTATGAAAAAGACAAAAATAATATGTAGTATAGGTCCTGCTAGTTGTAGTGTTGATACTATGACTAAAATGGTTAATGCAGGAATGAATGTTGCAAGAATAAATTTTTCTCATGCAACTGAAGAAGAAAAAGTAAATGTTGTAAACACAGTAAAAGAAGTAAGAGAAAAAACTGGTAAATATGTTGCTATATTATATGATACAAAAGGGCCAGAATTTAGAAATGGAATGTTAGAAAATGATGAAATAACATTAGTAGAAGGAAATACAATTAGAATGGTTAAGGAAAATGTGTTAGGAAATGATTTAAGATTTTCTGTAAGTCATCCTAGTGCTATTGATAGTTTAAATATAGGAGATGTTGTTCTACTTGAAAATGGACTTATGAAAATAGAAGTTATTTCTAAAGAAGAGGATGGAGTAACTTGTAAAATTATAAATGGTGGAGTACTTGGAAATAAAAAAAGTTTAAGTGTTCCTGGAGTTCATTTAGATATTCCATTTATAAGTAAAGATGATTATAATGATATAGTTTATGCGTGTAAGCATGATGGAAACTTTTTGGCATTATCTTTTGTGTCTACAAAAGAAGATGTTTTAGAAGTAAGAAAAATATTAAAAGAAAATAATAGAGAAGATTTAAAATTAATTGCTAAAATTGAAAGCACTACAGGGGTAGAAAATCTAGAATCTATATTAGAAGTAAGTGATGGAATAATGGTAGCAAGGGGAGATTTGGGAGTAGAAGTTCCAATGGAAGAATTACCAATTACTCAAAGATATATAATTCGTAAATGTCGTGAAAATGGAAAAATTGCTATTGTTGCTACAGAAATGTTAGAATCAATGAAGAAAAATATGCGTCCAACAAGAGCAGAAGTAAGTGATATTGCAAATGCTGTATTATGTGGAACTGATGCTGTTATGTTAAGTGGTGAAACTACTACAGGTAAGTATCCGATTGAAGCAGTAAGCTATATGGCAAGCATTTGTGAAGCAAATGAAAAATATTTTGATTATGAAGAAAAAATTAATTCTCATTATACTAAAGATATTCCATCTACTGTAGCAGCTTCAATAGACGAGGCTACTAATACCCTTGATGTAAAAGTAATAGTAGCGGCTACTTTAAGTGGATACACAGCGAGAAAAATAAGTAACTTACGACCAAATTCTATTATATTAGCAGCTTGTCCAAATTCCGAAGTAGCATATAGTTTAGCACTTAACTTTGGAGTATATCCAACAATTATACCAATCGAAAAAACAACAGATAAATTGCTTGAAGATTGCGTAGTAAAAGCAAAAGAAATATTTAATTTAAATAAAGGTGATATTGTAATATTATCTGGTGGTATTCCAATAGAAAAACACGTTAGTTCAACTAATTTTATGAAAATAGAAGAAATTAGATAAAAATACTTGTCAAAACATAAAATATAATGTATTATTAAGTTGTACCTAATTCTTGGTAATACGTACTCCTTACGTATTACTATGATTATAGGAGTCAAATTTTAAAAGGAGGTAAATAACATGGCTTTAAGTAAAGTAGAAAAAGAAAAAATTATTAAAGAATTTGCTAGGGATGAAAAAGATACAGGTTCTTCTGAAGTACAAATTGCTATTTTAACACATGAAATTAATGCTTTAACAGAACACTTAAAAAATCATCCACAAGATAAACATTCTAAACGTGGACTTTTAATGAAAGTTGGAAAAAGAAGAAGTTTACTTAACTACTTAATTGAAACAGATGTTAAGAAATATCGTGAAGTAGTAGCTAAGTTAGGACTTAGAAAATAAATATAAAATGATAGGCACTCTTTTTTGAGTGCCTTTATTTTTAGAAAAGAGGTAAATATGGAAACAGAGAAAAAAGTATTTAAGTTAGATTTCAGGGGAAGAGAAATAATTGTTGAAACAGGGCAACTTGCAAAACAAGCATCAGGTTCAGTACTTGTAAGATATGGAGATACGGCTGTACTTTCTGCTAGTGTAATGAGTAAAAATGCTAGTACTGCTGATTTCTTTCCACTTACAATTAATTATCAAGAAAAATTATATTCTGTAGGTAAAATACCGGGAGGATTTATTAAAAGAGAAGGTAAACCTACTGATCAAGCAACATTAGCATCAAGACTTATCGATAGACCAATTAGACCTTTATTTGCAGAAGGCTTTAGAAACGAAGTACAAGTTATTAGTACAGTATTATCAGTAGACCAAGATAATACACCAGAAATGACTGCACTTTTAGGTTCTTCTCTTGCACTATGTATAAGTGAAATACCATTTGATGGACCAGTTGCAGGAGTTATAGTAGGTAGACTTAATGGAGAATTTATTATAAATCCTAAAGCTGAAGAAACAGAACTTTGTGATATTATTTTGAATGTCGCAGGTACTAAAGATGCAATCAACATGGTAGAATCAGGAAGTAAAGAAGTAAGTGAAGAAGACATGGTTGATGCTATCATGTTTGGGCACGAAGCAATTAAAGAATTAATTAGTTTTGAAGAAGAAATAATTAAAAGTGTAGGTAAAGAAAAAATCGAAGTAGAACTTGTTAAACTTGATGAAAATTTAGTTAAAGAAGTAGAAGAATTTGCTACTTCTAAAATGTTAGAAGCTATTCAAATTAAAGATAAAATTGAAAAATATGCTGCAATTGATAAAGTAAAAGAAGATAGTATAGAAGAATTTACTAATAGATATGAGAATGATGAGAATTTGGAAAGTATACTAAAAGATGTTAGTAAAATAGTAGATAATATTGAAGCATCAGAAGTAAGAAGATTAATAACAGAAGAAAAAATTAGACCTGATGGAAGAGCAATGGATGAGATAAGACCATTATCAGCAGAAGTAGATTTACTTGCAAGAACTCATGGTTCAGCGTTATTTACTAGGGGACAAACACAAGTATTATCAGTAACTACATTAGGAGCTTTAGGGGAACATCAAATATTAGATGGACTTGGAATAGAAGATGAGAAAAGATTTATGCATCACTATAACTTTCCAGCATTTTCAGTAGGAGAAACAGGAAGATATGGAGCTCCAGGAAGAAGAGAAATTGGACATGGTGCCTTAGGAGAAAGAGCATTATCACAAGTAATTCCATCTGAAGAAGAATTCCCTTATACAATAAGAGTAGTATCAGAAGTACTAGAAAGCAATGGATCATCATCTCAAGCAAGTATTTGTGCCGGATGTATGTCTTTAATGGCAGCAGGTGTTCCAATTAAAGCACCAGTTGCGGGTATTGCAATGGGACTTATCACTAAAGATGATAAATATACAATTTTAACAGATATTCAAGGACTTGAAGACCATATGGGAGACATGGACTTTAAAGTAGCAGGTACAAGAGAAGGTATTTGTGCAATGCAAATGGATATCAAAATTAAAGGTGTAACTAAACAAATTTTAAGTGAAGCTTTAGCACAAGCTAAAAAAGCAAGAATGCAAATATTAGATGTTATGGAAGGTGCAATTAAAGAACCTAGAAAAGAATTAAGTAAATATGCTCCAAAAATAGCACAAATTCATATTAATCCAGATAAAATTAAAGATGTAATTGGTCGTGGAGGAGATATGATTACTAAAATTATTTTAGACTGTTCTAATGTTAAATCAGTAAATGATAAAGATGCTGTTAAAGTAGATATTGAAGATGATGGAAGAGTAATCGTATATCATTCTGATCAAGCAATAATTGATAAAACAATAAAAATGATTGAAGATGTTGCAAGAGAAGTTGAAATAGGTAAAATTTATACTTGTAAAGTAGTAGATATTCATGACTTTGGAGCATTTGTTGAATTATGGCCAGGATGTGAAGGATTAATTCATGTATCACAACTTGATGATAAGAGGGTAGATAAACCATCAGATGTTGTTAAAGTAGGAGATGAAATAATTGCTATAGCAACTGGATATGATAAAAAAGGTAAACTAAATTTATCTAGAAAAGAACTATTAAAAAAAGATAAAAAAGAATCTTCTAATAAATAATAAAAATATTACTAAAACATATATTTAACTAGGTGATATAATGAAGGATATAGTTAAAGCTATTGGACTTATTACCTTAATATGTTTTAGTTTTTTTTATACAGAACAAGTAATAACTGTAGTAAATGAACAAGATCCTATTATGATTAAAATAAATAACGAAAAAGATAACTATAAAGTAGATGTAATTGAAGCCATTATTAAAGATAATTCTATGATACCGGGAATTAATGGTAAAGAAGTAGATGTAGAAAAAAGTTATAATAACATGAAAGAGTTAGGAATGTTTAAAGATAGTTATTTAATATATAAAGAAGTGTCTCCTAGTAATAGTTTAACTAATATATATGATAAATATATAGTTAGAGGTAATCCTTATAAAAAAGAAGTATCAATAATTTTTACAGTTACTAATGATAATGAACTTAATAATATATTAAATAATATTGATAAAAGTTATGATATAAATATATTTATAGATTATAAAATATTATCTAATAATTTAGATAAATTAAAGAAAACTAATTATAACATATATCCATATGGAGAATATAATAAAGATACCTTAATATTATCAAATAATTTAATTAAAAATAATTTTAATAGTTCATTATATTGTTTAACAAGTGAAAATAAAGTGATTGAAGAGTGTACGAATAATAAAATGCATACTATTAAACCTACAAATATACTTTCTAATGCTTATAATGAAATTAGAAAAGTATTAAATAATGGCAATATAATTCTTATTGAAAATAATAGTAAAAATATAAAAGAATTTATATATGTATATAGGTATATATATAGTAAAGGATTAAAAGTTGTTAGTTTAGAAGAATTATTGTGTGAAAAACGTTAATAATTCTTTTCTTTTTAAACTTAATATTATATAATAATGTTGGTGGTTTAGGTATGGAAGATTCATTAAAAGAAAGATTAATAAAGACATCAGAAGATATAAAAAAAATATTAAATAAACTTATTACAATAGAACAAAAATATGGTAAAAATGATGAATATATTGCACTCTTTGATTTATATATAAGTGTAATTGAAAACGAAAGAAAAATGTATTCAGGGTTGTATGATGATAAAATTATGTTATCAGGAATATTAGATCTTCTCCATGATGATTATTCTGTTAATGAATTTTATATAGATTATGCAAATATTATAAATATAGGTTTTAATAGTGCTCCTAAAAGAGTATATCAAAGAATTGTTTCTATATTAGATGATTCTGCTTTTAAACTAAAAGAAGTTGATGAAACAGAAGAATATGATGAAATAGAAGACGAATTTGATGAAGAATTAGAAAAAGAATATAAAGAAAGATTAATAGAGTTATACATAGAAAAAGATATTGCTAATTTATTTTATTTTTTGATAGATAAAAGAATAAATAATAGTGATTTATTATATGTAAAAGATGAATTAATACAAATAAAGCATTATATTTTATTTGTTTGTAGAGAAGTAGAAAATAACTTTATTTATAATAAAGATAGGGATAGTGTATATTTAGAATCTAAATTTTTTGCAAATTTATCTGGAATAGATAATGAAACATATGAACAATATAAAAATAAATATTTGTTAAGAATGTTTGAAGATCAGATAAATTATTTCTTAAAATTAAATCTTGATGATATATTTGATAAAGATGTTGTTTTGGAATTAGTTATTGTACAAATACTATTAGAAATTTCTATTACTTTGGCAGATTTTTCTTTAATAAATGAAGTTATTTCGTATTTAAAACAATCAATTAATAATTCTCAGTTATATTTTATGGATATTATTAATAAGTCTATTAGTAAAAAAGAAGAAGTTAAATCAAAATGTAGGTTTATATCTTTGTTGAGATAAAAACATAATGGAGAATAAATTATGCAAGGAGAAATACCTTTTTATAAAAATGAAAAGATTAAAAAAGTAAATATTATTGATAATCGTATAATTGTAACTAAATATTTAAATAAGTTGTATACGTATAATGTTTATTTGCAAAATACTCCTGATAATTTTAAACTAATAAAAAAAGAGTTTTATACGACTTTAGAGGAGTATTTATTAAATAATAAAGATAAATACTTTAAAAGTAAAAAGACAAACAAAAAAATGGAAGTAAAAAGCATACTACTAATTATTTTTTGTGGATTAGAAATATATGTCCCTTTTTAAGGATTATATTTATTAAATCTTTGTCTTATTTATGTAGGAATATTAACAATGTTATTAGGAATATTAAGTTTATTTTATATAGGAAATAGTTTGTTTAATAAAACTGTGAAAAATAATAGAGAATTTTGTGAAAATTATGAAGCATTGCAAAAAATATTTTATAATCATTTAAAGGAAAATATTAGAAAAGTTGAAAAGTTAGAAATAAAGCCAATTAAAATGGATAAAGAAAATGAGCAAATCAAAAAGAAGGTAAGAAAGAAATAAACATTGAAACCAGATTTTGCTCGTTTTTTTATGGTACATTAATATTTTTTTTAAATATAATATTATGGGGATAAATATGAATATAAGAAATAAAATTAATAATTATTTAAATGATAATGAGTATAAAATAACTATTATTGATGATAAAGTAAATATAAATAATTATATTGAAATATTAGATTTTAATACTAGTATTATTAGTGTTAAACATAATAAAGGGATTACTAAAATAAAGGGTAAAGATTTAGTCGTTTCAAAAATGGTTGATAATGAAATATTAATTACGGGAACAATTAAGGAAATAGAAGTAAAATAACATAAAAGATAAATTTACAAATAAAATATACTAGGTGATACTATGACAAAACAAAACATTTATAATATAAATATAGTTATATGAAAAATACTTTTTTTAATAAATTTAATAGTATCATCAAAATAAAAATAGAAGGAAGAAATATTAATAATTTTATAAAAAGAATTATAAAGAATAATATTAATATTATTAAATATATACCAATATCTTATAAAGAAGCTATATTAATTATTAGATATGAAGATTATTTAAAAATAAAAAAAATTAAAACAATATATGAAATAACTGTTATTTCTAAATATGGAAGATTAAAAATAAAAGAAAAATTAAAGCAAAATAAATATTTATTATTCTTTTTAATAATGGGAATTATTTTACTTTATACTTTATCAAATATTATATTTAATATAGAAGTTATTCATTCAAGTAGTGAAGTTAAAAATCTTGTGTATAAAGAATTAAAAGAAAATGGAATCAAAAAATATATATTTAAGAAGAGCTATGAAGAAATAGAAAAAATAGAAGAAAAAATATTAGAAGATAATAAAGATAAAATTGAATGGATAGAAATTACTGAAACAGGAACTAGCTATATAATTAGAGTAGAAGAAAGAAAAATAAAGGAAGATAATGATGATAATGTTAGCTATGATATAGTATCCTCTAAAAATGCTATTATTTATAGTATTGAAGCAACTAGCGGTGAAAAAGTAAAAAAAACTAATGATTATGTGACTAAAGGTGATGTGATTATTTCTGGTAGTATTACTAAACCTGATGGAAATAAAATTATTGGTACTGCTAAAGGTGAAGTGTATGGAGAAGTATGGTATGTAGTAGAAGTTGATTATCCTTTTATTTATAAAGAAGAGACTCAAACTGGTAAGGTGAAAGAAGTATATGTAATAAATTTTTTAGGTCATAGAATTTCTTTATTTGATTTTAATAAGTTTAAAACATATAGTGTTAATTCTAAAATATTACTTAATAATAATTTTTTGCCTATAAATTTAGTTAAAGAAAAACAATATGAGTTAAATGTAATTGATGAATATTATACTGAAGAAGAAGTAATTGATAATGCTATAGAACTTGCTAAAGATAAACTGCTTACTAATAAAACAATTAAAGAAATAAAAGATATAACTATATTAGAAGAAAATAATTATTCTTCAAAAATAAGTTTAAAGTTATTTATAAGTGTAATAGAGAATATTGGAGAATACAGGGAAATACAATTGGAAGAGTAAAATCTTCTTTTTCGTAAAATCTTCTTTTTTTAGTAATATCTATACTTTTTCTTAAAAAGATAGTATAATTATTATGGTGATAGAATGAGTAAGATAAAAGATATTTATGCAAGAGAAATATTAGATTCAAGGGGAAATCCAACGGTAGAGGTAGAAGTAACGTTAGAGTCAGGTGTAAAAGGTGTTGCATCTGTTCCAAGTGGAGCTTCAACAGGAATTAATGAAGCTTTAGAATTAAGGGATGGGGATAAAAATAGATATAATGGTAAGGGTGTATTAAAAGCTGTTAATAATGTAAATACCATTATTCGTGATAATTTAATAGGAAAAGATTCTTTAAATCAAGAATTAGTCGATAAAATAATGTTAGATTTAGATGGAACAAGTGATAAAAGAATATTAGGGGCTAATGCCATACTTGGTGTTTCTTTAGCCAATTTAAAAGCTGCAGCATTATATTTAGGTAAAGAACTTTACGAATACATAGGAAATGGTAATATGATGCCTAAATGTATGATGAATATATTAAATGGTGGGGCCCATGCTGAAAATGGACTTGATATTCAAGAATTTATGATAATTCCTTATAAAAAAGAATATAAAGATAATTTAAGAATGGGAGTAGAAGTATTTCATAGTTTAAAGAAAATATTAAAAGATAAAGGCTTAAGCTGTGGAGTAGGAGATGAAGGAGGATTTGCTCCTGATATAAGTGACACTTATGAAGCACTTGATTTAATAAAATTAGCAATAAGTGAAGCTGGATATAATTTAGGTAGTGATATATATATAGCATTAGATGTAGCAGCAAGTGAATTTTATAATGATGGATATTATGAATTTGAAGGTAAAAAATTATCTAAAGAAGAAATGTTAGCATTCTATGAAAAGTTAATTACAGATTATCCAATTATATCAATTGAAGATGGTATGGCTGAAGAAGATTTTGAAGGATGGAAGCTTCTTACTAATAGTTTAGGAAATAAAATTCAATTAGTTGGAGACGATTTATTTGTTACTAATAAAAAACTATTACAAAAAGGTATAGATATGGGAATAGCTAATGCAATTTTACTTAAGTTAAATCAAATAGGAACTGTAACAGAAACTTTAGATACAATAAAATTAGCTAAAGAAAATAATTATAAAACAATAATATCTCATCGAAGTGGAGAAACAGAAGATAATTATATTGCGGATTTTGCTGTAGCATTAAATTTGGGACAAATTAAAACAGGTTCATTATCTAGAAGTGAAAGAATAAGTAAATATAATAGATTAACAAGAATAGAAGAGAAAGTAAGATAATGAAAAAATTAGTAGTATTAGTAGTATTTATTATTTTTATAGTAGGCTGTTCCAATGTAAAAATAGAAAATAATAATAAAATAAGTGAAGAAAAAGAAAGTTATTTAGCAATAAAGAATGAATTAAATGCTAAAAAAGAGTATATTAGTAGTGATGAACTTCCTTGTAATGTGACTATTTCTATAGATAGAATTAATCGTGAAGAAGTAAGTTATAGAGCTATCATTGATGATCCTAAAGTTAATATGTATAATGTAAAAGCATTACTTATTCATGATTATTTTACAGAAGATATATTCCCGTCAATTGGTATATTTGACGATCCTGAAAATTTAATTATAGGAAGTGAAGAAGTAAAAGGTATATCTTTAGTAGGGTATATAGAAACAACAAAAAATATTGAAGAATTAAATTTAAATATAAAATTATATATTGAATATACAGATGATGAAGGTAATATTAATAAAGTATATTATAAGTTAGATAATACCAAAGAAAATACAATATAAGACATAATAATATGCTAATATTGTATTGGTGATTATATGAAAGTTAAAGTAATAGATGAATCTCATGAAAAAGATTTAGAAGAAGAAATAAACAAATTTATAAGTGAAAATGAAATAGAAGTAATAGATGTTAAGTTTAGTGTCTCTACTTCTATTTTTAGTGAAGAACAAATATATTGCTTTTCAGCACTTATTATGTATAAAGAAAAATAGGGGATCCTATTTTTTCATTTATAAGGAAAGTTCGACTTTTGTATTATTTGTTTACCAAAGTCATTGACAAACGAATGTTTATGTTTTATAATG
>CALVPR010000040.1 GCA_944351765.1 uncultured Bacilli bacterium | reverse complement strand
TGTAGCTCAGGTGGTTAGAGCGCACGCCTGATAAGCGTGAGGTCGATGGTTCAAGTCCATTCAGGCCCACCATTTTGTTAATTTATGGCCAGTTGGTGAAGTGGCTTAACACACTGCCCTTTCACGGCAGCATTCACGGATTCGAATTCCGTACTGGTCACCAATTATGATTATAAAAACCTATATGGTTTTTTTCTTTTTTGCATAATTTAACGAAGTATGTTATAATATAAGCCTAGGAGGAATTTCTATGAAAAAGATATTAGGTTTAATATTATGTACTGTATTAGTTTTAACTGGATGTAATAGTACAAGCAATAATTCTGATAAAACTACATATAATAGTTATAATAATATATTTTCTGTAGAAGTTGGAAAAGGTTGGCAACAAGTAGAAAAAGGAACTTTGAATAGCTCTGCTGATATTGAACTTGCTGATTTAAAAAATGATAAATATTTTGTTGCTCTTATGGAAAATAAAGCAGATTTTGAATGGACATATGAAGAATATATGGATAATACTATAAAATCAAATGCTAGTACATATGATTTAGAAGATTATGAAGAAAAAGATATAAAAATAGGGGAATATGATTGTAAATACATTGAATTTAAATCTACAAGTGAAACAGATGTTAATACATTTATTCAAATATATTATGTAGAAACTGAAAATTATTATGGTCAATTATTAACATGGACTTTAAATAGTAAAAAAGATGAATATAAAGATGAATTTATATCATTAGTGCAAACTTTTGGAGAAAAGTAATTGACAAAGAAATAAATATATAATAAAATGAATATGTTGTTAAATCAAAGAGAAGGACATGATTATATATAATTTGTTTTAAGAGAGATAGTGGTTGGTGGAAACTATTAACAATATATATAGTTACTACCTTTGAGTGTACTCGAAAGAGATTACCGGTTAGTAGCCGTTATTAAATTAAGACCTAATAGGGATGGTACCGTGTTTTAGACACTCCCTAAATTAGGTCTTTTATTATTATAGGGAGGTATTTTATGATTGAAAGGTATATTCCGTTTGAAGTGCAAACGGATAATAACAAAAGGAATATATGGTATATTAATTTAAATAATATGTCAATTGGGGAATTAACTGAACTTAGGAAGAATTTGTTAGGAACATTAAGCGTTAAATATATTGATAGAGTAATAAATGAAATGGTAAGAGATTATACTTATCCATTTGCAAGCAATAAAGCATTAAAGAGAGAATGTAAATATAATAAAATGTTAAAAAAGAAGAAAGGATATAAGAAAAGAGGAGGAAGAAAATAATGATAAATATTAAAGAAAATGAAAAATTAAATATATTAAATCACAGTTGTGCTCATTTACTTGCACATGCTGTAAAACATTTATATCCAAATGCAATGTTTTGGGTAGGACCTGTTATTGATGATGGATTTTATTATGATATTGATTTAGGTGATGAAGTAATTAAAGAAGAAGATTTACCCAAAATAGAAAAAGAAATGAAAAAAATATCAAAATCTAATAAGTTAATTAAAAGAATAGAGTTATCTAAACAAGAAGCATTAGATATGTTTAAAAATGACTTATATAAACAAGATTTAATAAGCAGAATGGATGAAAATGAACAAGTAATAAGTGCTTATAAACAAGATGATTTTATTGATTTATGTAGAGGACCTCATATGAATTCTACTAAAGATATGAAATACTTTAAATTACTTAAAGTAAGTGGAGCATATTGGAAAGGTGACTCTAATAATAAAATGCTTCAAAGAATATATGGAGTATGCTTTGAAACAGAAGAAGACTTAAATAACTATTTAGAAATGTTAGAAGAAGCTAAAAAAAGAGATCATAAAAAGTTAGGTAGAGAATTAGAATTATTTATGATTAGTGAATATGGCCCAGGATTTCCATTCTTCTTACCAAAAGGAATGATTCTTCGTAATGAACTTGAAAACTTTTGGTATAAAGAACATGCTAAAGAGGGATATCAATTCATTAAAACCCCAATTATGTTAAGTAAAGAACTTTGGGAATTATCAGGACACTGGTTTAATTATAAAGAAAATATGTATACTTCTAATATTGATGAAAAAGAATTTGCTATTAAACCAATGAACTGTCCAGGTGGAATGTTAGTATATAAAAATTCTCTTCATTCATATAAAGACTTACCACTTAGAATAGGTGAGTTAGGACATGTACATAGACATGAAGCATCAGGGGCTCTAAACGGTTTATTTAGAGTAAGAACATTTACTCAAGATGATGCTCATATCTTTATGACTGAAGATCAAATTGAAAGTGAAGTAATAAGACTTATTAACTTTATTGATAGAATATATTCCATTTTTGGATTAACTTATGAAATTGAATTATCAACTAGACCAGAAGAAAAATATATTGGTAGTTTAGAAATTTGGGAAAGATCTGAAAAAGCTTTAGAAGAAGCTTGCTTAAAATCAGGACATAAATGTAAAATTAATCCAGGAGATGGAGCATTCTATGGACCAAAATTAGATTTCCATATAAAAGATTCTTTAGGTAGAGTATGGCAATGTGGAACAATTCAATTAGATATGAACTTACCAGAAAGATTTGATTTAACTTATATAGATAAAGATGGATCTAAAAAAAGACCAGTTATGCTTCATAGAGTAATATATGGCTCTGTAGAAAGATTTATAGGTATATTAATAGAACATTATGCTGGTGCATTCCCATTATGGTTAAGTCCTGTTCAAATAAATATAATACCTGTAAATAATGAATATCATTTAGAGTATGCTAATAAGATAAAAGAATTATTAGAAAACAATGATATTAGAGTAGAACTAGATGATAGAGATGAAAAATTATCTTATAAGATGAGAGAAAGTCAAACAAAAAAGATACCATATACATTAGTTTTAGGAGATAAAGAAAGAGATGGAAATCTAATTAGTTATAGATTACATGGAGAAAATGATACTAAAACTACTAGCGTAGAAGAATTTATTAAATTAATTAAAGAACAAATAATAAATAAAAAATAAGGAATATGTAAAGTAGTTGTAATTACTTTGCATTTTTCTTTTGTGGATGCTATAATTTATATGGGAGGATATATGTATAATAAAGCTATAGAACTAATAAATATACTTAATGATAATGGTTATGAATCATATATAGTCGGTGGATTTGTTAGAGATAAATTAATTGGTAAAGAATCTAATGATATTGATATATGTACAAGTGCTACTCCTAAAGAAATAATGCAGTTATTTGATATTGCAACTAGTACGGAAAACCAATATGGAGCAGTAACAGTAATATATAAAAATTATAAATATGATGTAACAACATTTAGAAAAGAAATGAAGTATGAAGGAAATAGAAAACCTGTTAAAATTAAATATATAAAAAACATTAAGAAAGACTTATTACGAAGAGATTTTACAATTAATACATTATGCATAGATAAAGATGAAAAAGTTATAGATTTATTAAATGTAAGAAAAGATTTAGATAATAAATTAATTAGAACAGTAGGTAATCCAAGATATAGAATATGTGAAGATTCACTTAGAATACTTAGAGCAATAAGATTTTCCGCAATATTAGATTTTGAAATAGAAGAAAAAACAAAATACTATTTAACTAAATATAGCTATTTATTAAAAACATTATCTTATCAACGAAAGAAAGATGAACTAAATAAAATATTTTTATCTTTAAATAAAGAAAAAGGAAGAGAATTACTTGTAAATCTTAAATTATGTAAAGACCTGGATATACCTAAACTTAAAGACATTGATTTATGTGATGGTTTAATAGGTATTTGGGCTCAATTAGAAGTAGATGATATATATCCATTTACGAAGTTAGAAAAAGAGCAAATGAGTGAAATAAGGGCTTTAATGAAAGAAAATATATATGATGCTTATACAATATATAAATATGGACTATATGTAACAACAGTAGTAGCGGACATAAAAAATATAGATAGAAAGAAAATAAATAATATATATAGTAAGTTACCTATATTATCAAGTAAAGATATAAATATGAAACCAATAGAAATATCTAAAATACTAAATAGAAATCCTGGAAGTTATTTAAAAGATATTATGAAAGATATCGAAAAAGAAATAGTTAGAAATAATTTAGATAATGATTATGAAAAAATAAAAGAATACATTATAAATAAATATTAAAAGGCATACTTTATAGTGAGGTGCCTTTTTTATGTATAAAAAAATATTATTATTTTTAAGTATTATAATTCTTTTAACTGGTTGTACTGAAAAAACAGAAACTGTTAATTATGAAGATAAAATAAATAATAATAGTGTTATTTTTTATAAAGATAGTGTTATTATATATCATAATAATAAATTTTTATTATATATGTTAAAAGATACAGAAATAGATATAAATAAATATAGTAATGTAATAAATAGAGTAGACTATTTACTTACTAATAAAATAGTAAGTAATGATATAGAAGCCGAAAATAAATATCGATTTGATAAATATATAGAAGTTAATGATATTGAAATATTTATTGAAAATAAAATAAAAATAACTTTAAATGGAAATAATATATGTATATATGATAAAGATATATCCAAGTCTGGTAATTATTCTTTATGTGATTATATATATATTCTAAATAATGAAGAAGAAGTCTATATTAATTTAAATGATAATATGAAAGTTTTATTTTATAATGCTTATAGTAATTTTTCTAGTAAATTTTTAGAACATTTATATACTACTTGGATTGATACTTATATTATTAATAAAGATAATTTAACTATATTAGAATTAAAAGATAATGATTATATTATTAAAGAAATTAGTGGTTAAATGCTTTAAAAAAATATTATTTCATTGTATAATTATGAAGAGGAAGATAATATGAAAAAAATAATAATAATATTTATTTGTTTAGTAGTATTTTTGTTTGGTAGTGTTATCTATATAGTTAATAGAAATAATAATTATTTAAACAATATATTAGAAGATATTAAAAATAATAGTGAAATAAAAGAAGATATAATATATTATAATAAATATAATAATTATTATATTGTATTAACTAAAAATAATATAATTGTATTAGATAAAGATTATAAAGAAGTATATAATAATAGTACTGAAAAATTTCAAGATAAAACTAGTGAGTATGAAATAATATACAAAACAGATATTCCTATGTATGAAGAGACAAGGAAAGAAGGAAATACAATTAAATATATATATTATGATATATATACTTTAGAAAATATAGATGAAATAGAAATAGAGGGATAGTAGTATGGATAATAAGTTACTTGAATTATTACAAGAAAAACCAATTGTAGTACCTAAAATAATATTCAATAAATATAAGAAGTTAAATATAACTGAAGAAGAGTTAATATTATTAATATATATGATTAATGTTGGTAATAAAGTTACTTATAATCCTGAACTATTTTCTAATGAACTTGATATAAATAAATATAAGGCAATGGAACTTATTAATAGTTTGTTTGAAAAACAAATTATTAATATAATTGTAGAAAAAAATCAATATAATAAAACAGAAGAATATATAGTATTTGATTTATTATATAATAAGTTAATAAAAGAAATAATAGGAGTAGAAGAGAAAACAGAAGAAGTAGGTAATGATATATTTACTATATTTGAACAAGAATTAGGTAGAACTATATCTCCGATGGAATACGATATGATAAAAACATGGGTAACTGATTATAATAAAGAAATAGTAGTTGAAGCTTTGAAAGAAGCTGTTTATAATGGAGTAAATAGTTTTAGATATATAGATAAAATACTATCAGAATGGAATAAAAAGGGATTAAAAACAAAGGATGATGTAATTAAAGATAAAAATAATTATCGTAATAAAAAGAAGGAGAATGTGGAATATTTTGAGTACAATTGGCTTGAAGATGAATAAGATATTTAATTATTTAAATGAACTTTTTGAAAATCCTATTTGTGAACTAGAATTTAATAAAGATTATGAACTCTTGATTGCTACTGTATTAAGTGCTCAAACTACTGATAAGAGAGTAAATAAGGTAACTAGAGTACTATTTAAGAAGTATCCTAGTATTGAAGCATTAAGTAATGCTTCTATTAAAGATATTGAATCTATTATTAAAGAAATAGGTACTTATCATAAAAAGGCAGTATTTGTAAAAGATATAGCAACTAGATTATTAAACGATAATGTAACAGTACTACCTAATGATCGTAAGTATTTAGAAAGTTTACCAGGAGTGGGGAGAAAGACTACGAATGTTTTTTTATCAGTAATATATAATGAGCCTGCTATTGCTGTAGATACTCATGTTGCTAGAGTAAGTAAAAGATTAGGACTTGCTAATGAAGAAGATACAGTTGATATAATCGAAAAGAAATTAATGAAAAAAGTACCAAAAGAAAGATGGGGTAGAACACATCATCAATTAGTGCTTTTTGGAAGATATTATTGTAAGGCAAAAAATCCTGAATGTGTTAATTGTAAATTAAAAGATATATGCAAAAAGAACTAGATTTTCTAGTTCTTTAATTATGTAAATTAACTGTTTTTTCTTCAATAACACTTTCACCTTTATAAGATACTATATAAGAAATTTTATAATTACCAGCAGCTAATGTATTAACTTTACTTTCTAGTTCGCTAGAAGAATTATAACTTCCAAGTTGGCTGCCACTAGAAGAATATAATTTATAAGATATATTAGCTTTTGAATTATCAATTGTTATACCGTTATATCTAATTGTAATAGCATTTTCTTTATATTCTCCAACTTTGGAATTTACAACGCTGTCACCAATATCAACTTTTAAACTTTGAATAATACTTCCGCCACTTATTGTTACGTTTTCTGTAACACCTTTACTAGCATTAGCTTTAAATGATTTGTATTCAGCTTTAACTATTATTGTAGCGTTTCTAGAAGCATAGGAGTTAGGTACTGTAAATACATATTCCGTATCAGTTGTAAATCCAACTTCTGTGGTTGTTCCATCAATATCTTCAAGGTAAATTCCAAATCCTAGACCTCCTAAAGTATTTTGATTATATGAAAGTCTTTCTTGTACGAAACCATTAGTACCATTTCCAAATACTGGTTGACTAAAATAAGTTTTTAAATAACTTTCAGTAACAACTTCAGGAACTTTAAAATCCCAAGTAAGTTTAACTGTTCTACCATCAACTTCAGATTGTAAGTTAGTAACATCATTTAATTTACTAAATCTTTGTGATACTTCAGTAGGTTGTGTACCTTTCTTAAAGTATTCAGTTCTTATTAAATCAGATGGAGTATATTCACTAGGTAATTGTGCAGGCCATGTTCCAAATTCAACTTCTGATGCTACAACAGAATCTGGTTTTGTAAATTCTTTTGTAGTTTTTGGTATGGACTTCATAACAGATTGCATTACTGCATCTTTTGGTGCACTAGCTCCTGATAGGTAATGTTCTGAAGTTACTGTTTCGTACCCATACCATAATGCTATTGAATACTCTGGTGTATAGGCCACTGTCCATAAATCATTTACTGCTCCTGCAGGAAGTCCTAATTCTTGAATTTTTTCATCAGGTAAATTTGATGTACCTGTTTTAGCAGCAACAGTTGATCCATATACTCTAGCACCACCATTAAATCCGTGTTCTACCGCATATTGTAAAACATTGTTCATTAAGTAAGCAGTAGAATCTGACATAACTCTTTCTTTTTCATTATTAAATTCTACAACTTCACCAGTATCACGATATTCAATTTTAGTTACTGTTGAAGGTTCAATATAATATCCACCATTCGCAAATGCTGCAAATGCAGAGGCCATTTCTAAGGTAGTAGCCCCAGGATTAAATGCTCCTAAAGCGTGAGCTTCATGTAATGTATTTCCTTCAATTTCTGCTTCAATACCTAAATTAGTAACAAATTCAATAATATTTTTCTTGCTTACTTGTTGGAATGCTTTTAATGCAGGAACGTTTCTAGAAACACTAAGTGCCTGTCTCAATGTTATTAATCCTTGGTATGTTCCATCCCAGTTACCAATTTCAGGTCCATCTGTATATGCCCAAGGTTCATCGTTAAATAGGGTATATGTAGAAAAATTATTATATTCAAATCCTGGACCGTAATCAAATATAGGTTTAGCGGTAGATCCAACGTGTCTTTTTGCTTGGGTAGCATAGTTAAATGTATTAGCTTTACGATTATGTCCTGCTCCTACTGCGACAATAGCACCGGTATTAACATCGACAACACTAATACCAGCTTGAACTTCTTCATCTTCCCAAGTATGAGTTTTACCGCTTAATACATCATTAATACCATCTTGTATACTTCTATCCATGTTAGTATATATTTTCATAGATACTTGATATGGATTTAATTTTGTTTTTTCTTGAACTTCTGCTACTACTGTATCAATGTATCCAGCATAATCTCCTTCTTCTGTGGCTTCTACTAACATACTTTCTATTGATACTGCTTCTGCTAATTCTTTTTCTTCTTCAGTGATATATCCATGTCTTACCATAAGTGATAAAACTGTACTTCTTCTTGCACTAGCTCCTTCAGGATTTTTATAAGGGTTTAATCCATTTGGTGCTTGGAATAATCCGGCAAGTAGTGATGCTTCAGGTAGACTAAGTTCACTAATAGACTTACCAAAATAATATTCTGCAGCTTCTTTAACTCCATAAATTCTACCACCTAAACAATTGTCGTTTACATAAAATTCAATAATCTGTTCTTTAGTATATTGTTTTTCAATATAGAAAACTGATAAATAGATATCCTGGAATTTACGAATAATACCATCTATTCCGCTTGATTCAGTAGACGTTAAATTATTTTTAGCAATTTGCATTGTTAGAGTAGAAGCACCACCTGCATCACTATTACCCAATACTTGGCCAAAAGAAGCTTTTAGAAATCTTGGCAAATCGACACCATTATGTTGGAAAAATCTAGAGTCTTCGGTAGCAATAAGAGCATCTATAAAGACTTCTGGTAGTTCATCATAAGTAACATTTTCTCTTTTTTGTTCTCCTAAAGTATCTATAATATTGCCATCTTTATCATATACAACAGTTTGTTCTTTATTTGTTAAGGCAGTTGGATCAAATTCTTCAGTAGCAACAACTATGTATAATATAAATCCTGCAACTGAAACAATTCCTGCAATACACATTATGATAAATATTGTAAGCAAAGTTTTCCAAAGAGGTCGTTTATTTTCTTTTTTGACTTTACTATTTTTGTTTTTTATATTATTAGTCTTTTTAGAAGCCACCTTCTTTTTCACTACTAACACATCCTCATCCTTCTTTAATTCTTCTTTAATTTCATCTTTAATTATTGTGTCATCAAATTCATCTTTTTTCTCTTTATTAGTATTTTTCTTTTTACTGTTAGAAATTTTCTTCTTTCCTTTTTTTATCTTTTTTCCAAACAATCTAGCAATTTTTTCTGGATTGTAATAAACATATATCAGTCCACCCATAATTGGCAATGCTATAAGTCCTAACCATCCGAAACTTAAAATAGAAAAAATACTTATAATAACAAATAATATACATATAATTATTTCATCTTTTTTTCTTTCTTTAATAAAATTACTCACATTATTAAAAATCTTTTTAACTTTTTCCATTTAATCCTCCATTATTCTATCTAATACTTTTAAATAATCTAATCTAGGTATATATTTTAATTCTACTCGGTATCCTTTTTCTTTAATATAAGAGTAAGGAATAGACTTTCTGGTATTATTGTCTAAAAACTCTATTAAGTCTTTACCCATTAAAATATATGTTTCATTTAGTAAGACAAACCTTATTATTAAGAAAACAACTCCATTTAATTTATAAACTCTTTTAATGTGTTCTAATTGATGCTTGTGAATATTTGCAAGAGCAAAACTAGTTTTACTTTGTGTTTCTTTGGCATCAAATTCGATATATTTTCCTTTATATAATCCATTATAATCTAAAGTAGATGGACTTTCAAAGAATGCTTCAACTATCTTTGATTTATCATAATTTACTTTAGTTATCTTTATTGGAGTAGGTTTCTTATATATTAAGGCTATTCCTTTTTCTATGTAGTATTCATTAGTTACGTTAATATCATTTTCTAAAACCATTCCACGATTAGCAAAATTAGATTTAGCTTTATTAAAGTAATATCTCATTCAATATCACCTTAATTTATTATACTATAGAATATGTCAATTTTCCATATAAAAAGAAAAAATGATTGAAAAAATACACTAGTTTTGTCGAATATAATGCAAAGTGTCAAATAAAGTGCTATTATTATGAAAAAGAAAGAAGAGGGATAGAATGCCAGAACATATGTTGGTAGATGAAATATTTAATGATATGATTGAAGAAGTATCTTATATAAAATTAAAAACACATTTAAAATTACAAGGACAATAAGTCTTTTTTTTATAGTTAAGTATGCTATTGCATTCTAAATACGTAAATATTAAACAAGTTTTTATGAAATTATACAAAAAAAGGGTAGAATTCCCCT
>CALVPR010000039.1 GCA_944351765.1 uncultured Bacilli bacterium | reverse complement strand
AAAACATAAACATTCGTTTGTCAATGACTTTGGTAAACAAATAATACAAAAGTCGAACTTTCCTTATAAATTAAAAAATGCCTTAGATAATTTAACTTATCTAAGGTTTTATATTATATACACATACCTAAAATTTATTACTTGTTTGGATCAACTAATATTTTAACTGCTGAATCTTTACCACTAGTTAAACGTTCATATGAAGTTTGAACTTCTTCTAAAGATACAATGTCATCAACAAACTTCATTACATCTATGTGTTTATTAGATATTAAATCAATACAAGTTTTAAATTCATCTTTAGTATACGCAATTGCACCTTTAATAGTAAGTTCATTCATAACACCTACTACTGTTGGAATTGTAACTGGTCCTAGAGAAACTCCAACCAATATTATTTGTCCACCAGGTCTAGTCATCATAAGAGCACTGCTTACAGCAGCAGAATTACCACAGCATTCAATTACTGTATCAAATCCATTAACAGTATCAGACATAACTTGTTTAACAAGTTCTGGATCAGAAGCATCATAATATTTGTCTGCTACTCCTAAATCTATTGCCTTTTTACCACGTGATAAATTTGTTTCACTAATTGCTACAAAACTTGCACCTTCTTTTTTGGCAAACATTGCAGATATTAAACCAATAATTCCTGCTCCAATTACCAAAACTTTTTCTCCTACTTTTATATCAGCTAAATGAACTGCATGAAGTCCCACAGCAACTGGTTCTACCATAGCTCCTTCTTCAAAAGATACATTATCAGGTAATTTTAACACCATATCTGATCTTATTTTCATTTTAGGAGCTAAAGCACCAGGATTAGTTAAAGATAGTCCAGTTGCATAAGTCCAAGTTTCTCTACAATATTGTGGATTACCAGTAAGACAAGAAGGACATTTTCCACAAGGAGAAATTGGTAATGCAGTTACTCTATCTCCAACTTTTAAATCTGTCCTATTACCTGGATCAATTACAACCCCAGAATATTCATGACCTAAAATTAGCCCTTTAGGATCTCCTGCATCCCAATAATGAATATCAGAACCACATATCCCAGATTTTTTTACTTCAATTAATACATTATTATTGTCTGCTTTAGGTTCCTCCATTTCAGTTATTTCAAATTTTCTTTTATCCATTAAAGATACACACTTCATTTTACTACCTCCATAATTTAATTTTAACACAAAAAAAATAATAAAACTTGAAAATTAATTTGTTTTACTATTTCTTTACAATATTTTTACCTATTATGTAATTTATTTATATAGTCTTAATTTATTATTAAAATTTATAATAAAATCTTTAAATTTAGGAATAGTTTCATTACTATTAAATATAACTTTTCTAATAATATCAACTACACATTCATTCATCACATAATGCAAAATATATTCTTAAATTATATATCATTTTAGTAATATAATATAAAGATTTAAAAAAATTTTATTATATGTTTTTATATTTTTTTCCTTCTTAAATTTATATCATTAACAAAATCTTTTCTAGCCTGATAATTTTTTGAAGTTAATAGCTGAAGATGAGTTACTCTTTGTTCTTCGATATAGCCAATTTCATCCTTAATGCTTTTATCAATTACTAGCATTAGTGAAGTATCAATTATAGAAGTTGGTGTTTCAAGCCAACAGTGTCCACCCTCTTTTTCAGCATTTAAAGTACCTTTTAATATCGGCAATATACCTGAAACAATATCAACATTATTATAAGAATAACTTAATTGTCTACTAGTTCCTACACAATTACCAAGATTTGATTCAATAATTTTTTTAAAGTTTGAATATTTATTACATAATTCCCATAAAAGAGAATATGCCCTAGTATATTTATTCATAAATTACCTACCCCTACTTCTATTTAATTAAAAACTTGATACATATTTGTACCAAGTCTTATTAACAGACATTAATCTGACTATTACAACTGGCAGAGCATCTTTACCCAAAAGCGAACTTTCTAATACTTCTGGTCTAGGTATTTTCTTCTCATAAGGCTTATTTTGAGTGTTAAATACTATAGTAATGCTGTCATCATATAAGAATACTTGGTAAATAAGTGTATTTATTAATAATTTGCGATATTTAATATCATTAATATTACCTTTTCTTAATTGTACTAAAAAGAATTTAACTTCAGTTACTGTCAATTTAATATGTTGACTTTCTTCTAATGCAATTTCACTCATGATTTGTTGTCGTTCTATTTCCATTTTGTTTAATTCTTCAAAAATGGATTGTTTAACTGCATCTATTGTGCATATTTTTAAACTATCAAATAGATTTGCTTTTTGTTTTTCGTTATCCTTTAACTTTTTATTTAATCTTCTTAAAGTACTATTATCTTTATCTTGATTTGCTAGTTCTACAACTTCTGTAGCTATTTTTTTGATATTTTCATCAGTTAAAACCTCTCTTGCTTGTTGTATAACTAAATCCTCAATATAATCTTTTTGAACTGCTTTTTTATTACATAGTTTTTTTCTTGCATTATTGCACATGTAATAATTATGTAATTTTCCAGTTTTAGAAGTTCCACTATAACCAGTCATCATATCTTTACAATGTCCACAAAAAAGTTTTGTGGTCAAAAGGTATTCAGTTTTTGCTCTTGCTCTTGCAGGGGCTTTTTTATTTTTAACCATCATTTCTTGAACTTTATAGAAAATATCATCATCAATGATTCTAGGTATGCCATCTATGGTATCTTCGCCATTATATGTGTAAATGCCAATGTATCGTTTGTTTAAAAGAATATTTCTTATACTATTTTTATTAAATTCTCCACCTGTAGCAGTCTTTATATTTTTACTATTTAGATATCTAATAATATCAGCCATTAAATATCCTTCGGTATACATTTCAAATATCTTTTTAACAATAGGTGCTGAATCCTCATCAATAGCAAATTTCTTTTTCTTAACAATTCTTCCTAATGCATCTGTAATGTTACTATCTACATCAACAAGTTTAAATCCTAAAGGAATTGTGCCACCATTATAATAACAATTTTCTGCATTTATTTTCATACCTCTTTTAACCTTTTGTCCTAATTCTGCAGAATAATATTCAGCCATACCTTCAAGAACAGATTCCATAAGAATTCCTGAAGCATCATCGTTGATATTTTCACGAGCCGAAAATACTCTAACACCGTTTTTCTTTAATGTTCTTTTATAGACTGCACTATCATATCTATTACGTGCGAATCTATCTAATTGATATACTAAAACGCCTTTAAAAGTCTTCTTACTACTATCGGATATCATTTTTAAAAATTCAGGTCTATCATCACTTGTTCCACTTTGGGCACGGTCTATATATTCATGAATAATAGTATAGTTATTAGACTTAGCATAATTTCTACATACTTCTAATTGTCCTTCAATAGATTGTTCATTTTGATTATGAGAACTGTATCTTGCATATATAACTACTTCCATGGTTTACATCCTATATTCTTAAATTCATATGCAATGTTCTTAGAAATTTCGTTAATTTTAAATAGAGATAAGTACTCATCATCGTTTGTTTCATAGCCCATATATCTATAATCAAAAAAAGCTTGTAAAAGTTCAACAAAATATTTAACACGTGAAGGTGCAAATAACTCATTTAAAGTATATGTAATATTGTTATTAACTGTTGCGTTAAATTCTTCCAATTTATGTATGGCATCATCAGAAAGACCTAGTTTTTTTATAACATCATCATAACCAGGTTGTTTAATATCTGATAATCCATATAAGTATTCTAAAGAAACATTAAAGTATTCAGCATAAGCTAAAGCATATCTTAGCGAAAAGGCATGACCATTTTCTATTTTGCTAATACTTTTAGAACCATTTACAATAGTTTCATCTTTTTTATTTGAGTTAACAGGCATTAATTTTTGCAAATCGTCAAACAATTGATTCTGAGTAATTTTTTTTCCAAGTGCTTTACCTTTATTTATTCTTAACTCTCTTAATCTATTTCCTCTTTCAAAGTCTAAATCATCATTATTCATACTAAACCTCCATATTTGTAACCTTATTATACACCTTTTAATTATTAAAAGTCAATGTTTAGTGTTGTTCCAAGTTACTTTTTCTTGTGATACTATAAGTTCATCAAGCGAAATTAGGCTCAATAGTTTGATAGTAAGGAGTGATATATGTAGAATCTAACCTTAATTAAAATGTGAGAGGAGATGCTCAATGATACTTAGTGATGAGCAAATTAAACAAATAGCTAATAGTATTGTTTTTGATGTTCATCAATATATTGTTGAGCATCAAGAAGAATTTGAAAAGTTTATTTTAGAGGAAAGGATTGATGATGATGGAAATAAACAATAATGGTTTTAATTTACAAAATCTAGATGAAGTATCTATAAACTTAAAGAAGAGGAAAGCGCTATACTTAGGTTTTAAATCCGAGTATATTGATTATGATGAAAGCATTCTTACTACTGATTCTGAAGAATTAAGAAAAGTAAACGCTTTCTTTTCTGGAATATCTGGAGGAAATCGAGGAATCGAAGTACTTCTTTATGAGTGGTTGGGATATACAGCTACAAGGTTACGTCTTGGGAAAGCAATCATTTTTTGGGGTTCAGGCAGAAATGGAAAATCAACTCTGTGCAGAGTCCAAGAGGCTTTGCTAAGAGATAATGCTGTATCTCATGAAAATTTAGAAGCACTTTCTGGGAGCAAAGCTGGTGGCAAGTCTACCGTTAAAAGATTAGAACATTGCTATGTTAATATCTCGGAGGACCAGAGGAACCTAAAATACTGTAATACCTCACTTCTTTGTCGATTGATTTCAGGAGAGCCTATATCAGTAGGAAAAAAAGCAGATGAACGTTATGATATTAGACCCTTTGTTAAATTGGTTCTAACAGTAAACGAAGTTGTCGATTTGCACTCCAGCGAATTATACATGAAGGACCGATTTATGATAATTCCGTTTCGTTCAGTATTTACGGATGAAAATCCACATAAACGCGTTGATATGGAGAATTTATTACGCCAACCTAAAATATTAAAAATAATCGTTGCAAAATCTATACAAGCATTTGATAATGTAATACAAAATGGAAAATTCACTATTCCAGCTAGTGTTAAAGAAGCGACTAGGAATTATTTTCTAGAATTTAATAATGTAGAGGAATTTTGTCTTCAGTACCCACTGAGCAAGTTTATCTCAATATCAAGATTATATGAAGAATATTGTAGCTGGTGTAATAGTTGTAATCAAGAGGCTGTAGCAAATGGAATATTTGGAAAGAAAATACAAGCCCTAGGGTTTAGAAAAGAACGATATTCCTTTGGAGGAATAAGAGACAATTATTATGTGGCTCCTAGTTTCGATAATTCGCAAAGCAGAGGTATATATGAAGAATACATAAAAACCCTTAAGATAAGTAAAGAAGACGCCGAATCATACAATAAAACAGGAACGCCAAAAACATTTAATATAGAAATATTTAATGATTATCTATGGGGCTGTATACTTGAAGAAATTGATATGCGAGAAGCTAATAATATCCAAGTAGGTAATGATATTCAAACAACTAATGATTCCAAAGTTGAAAATAATATTCAAGAAACTAAATCTAGTAATAAATAGTATAATGCTCTGTGAGCCTCTAAGGAAGCTCTACAGAGCTTTTATTATATACGGCGATAAAATTTTTGTAAAATAAGATATACCTCTGTAATGCTCTAGGAGCCTCTAGGAGAGGTCATATAATAGATAAGTTCTAAGATATACTTAGAAATTAAATGATACTTAGCGCTTACTAATTATGGAATTTATCTATGGCAACTATGCCACTATATCATATGTCAATTTGGAATATTGCTATGGCAACTATGCCATTTAACAAACATTCAATAATATAAATATCTTTAATTATAATTTTTATAATATACATTCAACTATAAGAAAACTATAGTTATAAATACTATAGTTGTTCTTACAAATATAATCGGTTTTTTAATATTTAATTCTGATGTTTCTCTTTTCTTATTTTTAATCGTATTCACATTCTTGTTAATATTATTGTTTCTTTTAGTATTAGTTCTTAGTTTTTAATTAGTGATTATATGATTAGAATTGTTTAATTCGTAGTTAAGAGAAATTTTAGTCCCACATACTATAAATTTCACTTTTAGATTTTTATCATCTACATTATTAAATAACTACGGCTAGATAAATTAACGGTCTGAGGTCCATTGTGTTACCACAAGTGTTCAGTATGACGGTTAAGGTAGACTTTAATTTTATTCAAATTTGGGTTGATAAGAGAATTACTCCTAAATTGTTCCGTATCTAGCATGAGCAAGTTTTTAAAGTATTACAATAGTGTATTACTTAGGACATTATCTCTGAATTGGGTCCTTTCTAAAATGTAGAAGTAGGTAATTTTTTGCTTACCATTATTATATATAAGAACTTGTGTGTAATATCTTGTTTTTATAAAGTACCAAGTAATTACCTCTAGTCTTACATTTATATACGAAGAATATAAATGTTCCAATAATTGAAGTAGCAAGAACTAGGATTTTTACTATGCCACTATGACATATATTAATAAGAATATTTGTTTTTTAGAATTCAGTAAAATAATTAGAGAGTGGTTATTTTCAAATTGTCTTCTTTATCATAATTATATACGAAGTATATAATTATCTATTAATTAGAATTGATTTATGTATTACTAAGCTGTTTTTGTTAATAATTTATCTACTAAGCCATACTCTAATGCTTCATCAGAATTAAACCATTTGTCTTTTTGTTGAATATCTTGTCTAATTTGGTCTATATCTTTACCCGTATTATCTGCTAATATCTTGATAATTCGTTCGTTTAGTGCGTTAGAGTGTTCATAACTTATTTTTACATCTCCGATTTTACCACTATTGAAAGTTGATACTTCGTGTATCATAACTTCACTATTTGGAGTTATATATCGTTTACCTTTTGTACCACCACTAAGTAGTATCGCTGCCATTGAAGAACAACGACCTAAACATATTGTCTTAACATCACTTTTTACAATTTGCATAGCATCATAAATAGCCATACCATCTGAAACTGACCCACCAGGAGAATTGATATAAAATATTATATCTTTATTGCTCTTGATAGCATCCAACTTCAATAATTGTTCTACTATTTTTTCAGATGTTTCACTATCAACTGCTTTTGTTAATCTAATTATGCGATTATCTAGTAGACTAACATCTGATGGTGTTTTAGGTTTAGTTCTTGTTTTAGAGTGTTTTCTAGTTTTTCTTTTTTCAGATTCTTTTTTAGTATCTTCTTTTGTATCTTTCTTAGTCATAAAATTTAATTCCTTTCAATAAATTATAAATACTATATGTTAAATGTCTTTTGATTTTTTAAGTGTTTAATCTTATATGGTAGATTTAACTTGTCAAAGTCGTGAGAGTTTTCTCCGTGAATAGGAATTATTACTTTTGGTTTAACAATATTACAAACCTTGATAATTCCTTTTGCAGTTGCGTGACCACTCGTGTGTAAATAATGATAGTCTTTTGGTACAAATTTAGAAATACCTTCATCAGCTGTTTCACCTTGTAAATATCCTAACCATTGTGAATAAATAAATATACCACTTTTGAAGTTAGGGCTATTGATAAACTTCTTTGAAAAGTAATTACTTCGTACTAACATACAAAAACCTTTTTCTATCATCTCTTTATAAAACCTACCATCAAAACTTTTAACATCTGAAAAGTTATAATAGTCTGCATATTTTGTACTTGTTTTTGTCACATAGTTAAGAATATCTTTTTGGTAGTCATCACATATAAAAAGTTTAGTTCCTGATTTTTTGTTTGCGTGATAGAAAGAAGCTATCCTATCAATATTAGTAGAAGCACACATTATAAATACATACTTGTTATCTTGTATCAAATTGATTGCTTCTTGTTGCAACATAAACTCAGACATAAAAGTTTCATCTAGTCTTGAAAGTGTTGTATGCTCACAAATAAGAACATCAATTTTTCCTATTCCTTTAAGTATTTTAGGTGTATTTCTACCAATAGGACCGTGTGTACGAAAATCTCCTGTATGTAAAATCCTTTTACCATTAGCTTCAATAAGGAACATATAACTATCAAAAGCAGAGTGGTCTATGCGAATAGGGGTTATTTTCATATCCCCAATTTCTATTTGTTCATCTTGTTTAAAAGTCTTAAATGCCTCAATTCTATCAATATGTGCTTGTGTCACTTCTGCAATATTTGGCTCTTTCATTTTCTTTTGGTAGATCGTAAATATCACTTTTGCTTGTTCTCCAATATAAATAGGTACTTCTTTCTTAACTTGCATATATTCGCCTAAATGGTCTAAATGATAATGAGTAATAAATACTGCATCACATTTTTTACTAATATTAGCAACATTTACTTTTACATTACTTGTGCAAGTAGGTAGGTTAGTACCAACATCAATAAGTATTCTAGCTTTTTTGCTTTTAATTTCGGTTACGCATCCACCGATTTGATTAATCCCCCTATGAATTTTAATCTGCATAAGTTAGAGATTCCTTTCTAGTTTTGGTATGCTTGTTTATTACTTGATAAAAAGGTTACTTTTTCTGCGATTACTTCAATTCTATCAAGTGATGATTGTATTCTTCCTTTAATACCTATTAAATCTCCTTTTTTGCAATATTCTACAACATTTTGTGCAACACCATCCCATAAAACACAGGGAATAAAATCTGTTGTATATCCTCCTTCTTCATTTTTGTAACTTCTTTGAACTGCTAATGAAATAGTAGTTACTTTCTTTTCATTTTTAGTTTCATTTATTTGAGGGTCTGAAACTATACGACCGACTAAAATGGTTTGATTTAACATATTTTACCTTCTTTCTTTTGTTTAGGGTTTTATTAATGTAATAATAATTTGAACATCCTTTCTAAGCAGTTCTTCTCAGGTCTAGTTAAACCTTTTAAATTATAATAATATCTATCAATTAAATATTTTGTGTATGCAGTTGCAGATTTATGATGATATAGGTCATCAATATATTTCTGTACTTCTACAATATGTCTATTTCTACGAAGTAATATTAATTGCTCAGATATATTGTTCTTTTGCTCTAAAAGTCTTTTAACTATTGGTGGAGCTTCTGCTTTAATATCTGCTAGTTCCTCAAAAGTTATTTTATTATTTAAGTAGTTAGTTAGGTTATCAATATAAATTAGAGCTATACATTTAGTTAGGTATTGCTTAAATTTAAAATCTTGTATTCGTTTTGTGTATAAGGTATATGAGTATTTTTTCTCCTTATTAAATACAATAATTTTCTCTCCGTTTGAATTAACTTTAAGATTAGTAAGAATTGCTGTTTTCTTATTCTTCTTAGTCTTAGCAGATTGAATATTGTTGAAAACTAACTCGATAAAATAATAAACTTCTTTTTCAAAATTATTATTCATTGCTATCCCCCATATAAAGAATATAACATAGTGGTTTTTATATGTTTTAACACAAAAGAAAAAGCCCTATTATATAAATAGAGCTAGTATTTTACCATCTATCACAAGATAAATTATATTTTTCACAAGCATTTTCATCTAATGTATAATAGGTTAATTCTCCTGAACCACCACCACCACAAGCAGTAATATCATATAAACCATATTTTTCAAAATTATTTGTTTCGCCTATAAACTTATTATATTTAGAATCCGTAAAGTAAATCCAATTAGGTTTCATAAATCCATTGTCTCTAAATTCTCCATAAAACCCAGGTGTGCTGTTTATTGTGTTTTGAATACTAGAAGATACTGTTGTTTTGCAACCAGGGAAATATCCAACCAATGAAGATTTTTCATATGGTACTTCATCTAAAGATAACCATTCTAATGTTTCGGGGTCATCAAGTTCAGCACTATAATTATTTGGAAATTCAGCCATTAATTCTCTATAAGTTTTATTAAAACAAGAAGCCTTAATTGCTTGATATCCACCACAAGAAGTTCCTTTGTAATATTGAACATTATCGTTTAAGTTAATAAAACCCTTATGAGTATCTTCTTCGTTAGGTGTAGTATTAGTTGATTCATTTGTATTTTGATTGTTATTTGAACTATTATTTGTTGTATTTTCATTATTATTTTGATTATTTGTTGTAGTATTAGTATTTGTGTTATTTTCATTTTTATTAGAGTTATTATTTGAGGTTTCTATTTTTTCCCATTTTGCTTTTAATATAATGTTTGATGTTATTTCTTGTTTAAAATCAAACTTTTCTCCATTTAATTGCCATTCAATAAACTTATATCCTTTTTTGGTCGGAGTAGTGGGTTGTTTTACTAGATTACCTTTTTCAATAGTTTGTGTATTGATTTCGTTTCCTCCGTCAGTTTCAAATTCAACATTATACAAAACTTTATTTTGTTCTAACGAACTAGAAATATCTTCTAGATTTTCTTTATCTCTAACATTTACAATATAAGACCACTTGTAGTTATCTTTATTAGAGTTATCTATATAATTATTTAGATTATCCCAGTTGCTATATATTTCTACATTTTCAAATTCAATATTATTTTCTTCTGCAGTTTTAGATATTAGAGTTATGACATCATATAAATTATTATTAGTACCAATTAAATCAATATCTTTATAAATATCTTTAGCATCATCATTTACTAACTCATATTTAGTTACTATTGGGTCGTTGCAAGTATCATTTTTACAAGTTTGTGAATATTCAATTTTTATTAATGGATTAATTTTTACATAGGCAACATAATTATTTATTGTTTCTTTATTTTGTGTTTTTTCTTCATTATCTTTACTAAAGAAGAATATTCCTCCGACAATTAAACTAATTAAAATCAATGTTGTAATTGCATATATTAAGATTTTTTTGTTTTTAACTATTTTTTTCATTAATTACCACCTTCCAACAATTAAAAAAGGGACACTTAAACTAGCTGTCCCGTACTACGTCAGCTAATCAAACTTCATTATCTGACAAAATAATTATAACATATGGTGTATTATAAAGTCAATAACATATATCAAATATATGACATATGTAAAAAGTCTATAAAATGATACCTTTAATCTATAAGGAGTTGGTATCGGATGAGCAAGAAAAAAGAATATACACCATTATTAGAATATGATATTTTCTATGTTGATATAAAGCCAATAATGGACCAAAAAGGTATATCTCAAAATATTTTATCAAAAATTACCGACTTATCTATAAATACAATTAGAAGTTATTATCATTCTAATATAAAAAGAGTAGACTTAGATGTTATTTCAAGAATAGTTATGGCTTTAGATTGTGAAATAAATGATGTCTTGAAGAAGAAATAAAAGTCACTCTATACTAGCAGTTAGTAAAGTTATTTAAAATGTTTAATATATTTTTCTTTATTTTTATATGTATTTATAATATACTCATAATTTGATGTATACCTTGATATAAATTCTTGTGTATATTTTTTTTCGTCAAAATTTTTCTTTCTTTCTTTTCTCATTTTAATATTATGAGTTAAATTTATTTCCATATTTTCAAATAAGTATTGATATTTTCCTCTTCCTCGTTGAGAGAACACGATATCAGATAATATAGTAATTATTTCTGTTGCTTCTTCGTATGTGTATTCATTAACAGGTTTAATATCTATATAATGTTCTGCTAGTAATGAAGATATTATAGGTACATACTTAGTATTACTTATGAAATTGTTTATAATAATTTTATATATCTTATCCTTTAATAGATATAAATTTGTTTCATCATTAACATTGTATTTGCTTACTAGATAATCTTCTACCAGTTCTTTATTTGTTTGTATTAATTCACAAAGTAAAAATTCCATATGATAAACATTGAAAAATCTTTCTTTAACTATTTTTATAAATAACTCTAATAAATCTAGAAATTGGTTAGCTTGTATTTTATCATTTTCTATAACTTTTTTATAATTAAGTGATATTTCACTTATATTATTGATTACATTATCAAAATATTTGTGTCTTAATAGTTTATAGGAGTAAGTATCACGAAAATACCTATCATTTAAAATCATATATTTTAATATTGTAAATGTCAACATCAAAACTTGAAAAAATGTCAAAGTTAAAAACTTATAATTTCTATTACTAGCACTTGCTTCA
>CALVPR010000038.1 GCA_944351765.1 uncultured Bacilli bacterium | reverse complement strand
TAGAACAATTGTCAAGTCAAGTGTCAACAAAATAATTACTCTAAGTAATTAAAGGGATTTTTCGTGCTTTTGTCCTGTTTTCACCATTTACAACATTGACAATTTTTTCCAATTAGTCTAAAATATAACATAGATTTGGGAATTGTTTGCCCATGTTTGATTGTACTGATAAGTGTTTTTAAGTAGAGGAGACAAGGCAAGCAATTGCTTTTTGTATCCTTTTTTTGTACACAACATAGGAAACTATGTGTTTATATTAAAAAATTAGAGAGTGAAAGGAGGAGTTTATATGAAAAAGATGGCTATAAAAAATGACATTGTTAAAAATTTAAAAACAAAACTTTCAAATCAAAAAATCAAAATTTCTTTTGGTAATAAGATTGGATTGGGTTACGATGGTTGCGGAACCCATACTCATAAATAATTTTTTAAAATTAATCTCCTATGTTGTGTAATTATTAGTTGGAGGTAAAAATATGAGAAGTCCATGGTTAAGTCGTGAATATGAAAAATCTAAAGATGTTATAGTAACAAAAATTAATGGAAACTATGAATTGAAAAATAAAAATACTAATTTAAAGGTATTATTAAATGAGTGTGAATATCAAAAATATGAAAACAATTTATTTAATGAAATTGAATGGGAAAGATTGTTTTTTAAAGGATTAGCAATTGATAAAAATTGTAAAGATTTAGTAATTGATAGTTCTTTTGACATAAGCAATAAAAAATTTATAAAATCTAATAAAGTAGAAAATTTTCTACTAAAAGTTGGTAATGAAAAGTTTAGAATACTTATAAATCCTGAATTAGGATCTTGGATGGCTTTTAGTGAAGAAGAATATGAAAAATATGAAAAAAATCAGTTAACACAAGATGAATGGTTAAGTTTATTTATTAGAGGTTTAGCAGATGATGAGGAACATACAGAAGTTGATTTTGATTTTCCACTTCCTGCAGATTACCCTAGTGTAATAGTAGTAAATATTACTACAGGTTGTAATTTGAGATGTAAATATTGTTTTGCAGATTGTGGACCATTTAAAGGAGAAGACATGACCGAAGATGTAATGGATGCAACTATTGATAGTATGTTATCTATGCCACAAGTAAAAGTAATTACTTTTGAATTTCAAGGTGGTGAAGCTTCAACAAATGTTTCAGGTATGAGAAAGTTTATTGAAAAAGTAGAATCTGTAAAATCAAAATATAATAAACTAGTAAAGTATAGAACAGAGATTAATTGCATTTTAGTAACACAAGAACTTATTGACTTGGTAAAAGAATTTAATGTTAGTGTAGGTGTTAGTTTAGATGGACCAAAAGAAATGACTGATCAAACTAGGGTTGATATAAATGGAAATGGAGCTTTTGACAGAATTGAAAAAGGAATTAAAAAATTAAGAGATAATGGTATTTATATTGACGGAGCAGTTTGTACAATAGGTCAGCATAATGTTCACTACCCAAGGCAATTAATGGAATATTTTGATAAAGTTGGAATGAATTTTAAACCAAGACCAGTAAATATTTTGGGTAGAGAAAAAGAAAATAATTTGACTACGAAACCTGGTGAATGGGCTAGATGTTTTAAAGAAATGCATCAAATGAAAGACGAAATAGATGTTGAAAATTTTTCTGTACATATATTTGAAGAAAATGTTTATACGCCAATTAGAGATTATATTTGTTTAAGATATCCATGTGGAGCTGCAAGAGAATTAGTTTCAGTTAATCCTGATGGTGATGTATTTCCTTGTGATGGATTTAAAGGTGAAAAAAAATTTGTTATGGGGAATGTTTTGAACGAAAAAATAGAAGATATGTTAAAAAAACCTGAAATAATTAAGTTAAGAAATAGGACTGCTGAAACAATAGAAAAATGTAGCAAATGTATGTTTAGAGGAATGTGTTGTTCTTGTTGCTATTCTGCATATGGAAAATTTGGTGATATTTATAGAGAAGATCCACATTGCTCTGATAGAAGACAAATGTATATTTATTTAATGCAAGCATGGATAGAGAAGAATGTTTTAAATGAGGAATTGAAAAATGAAAAAGAACCTGTTGTTAGTTGAAAATCAAGAAACAGGTAAAACTACATATTTGTTTAATGAAATTAAAAAATTAATTATAGATGGTTATAGAGTTATAGTGTTAGATTCTGCTACCGAACATGAAGATAAATCATTGTTAAAAAAGGTAATTAATAAATATAATAATTCTGTTATTATAGAAATGCATGATGAAAGTCAAGTTGTTTTAGGAAATATAGCTTTAAATAATTTTGTTAATAATTTTATGGATTATTTCCCTTTTAATGAAGTTATAAAAAATAAAAATAAAATAATATGTTTTGATTTATCATATTTTTTAGAAAAAGGGCATGAAGTTTATGAAAAAACTAATAACATGAAACAATATAGATATTATAGAGATTTATATAATAATTTATCACATCAAATAGCACTGTCATTAATTTTAATGGAAAAATGTAGTATAATTAACAATAGCATTGTTGTTATGGATGAAATAGAATTTCCTATTACAGATTATAATATTAGTGATTTGCAAAATCATTTATACTTTTTGGCATCTGCACATCCAGAAAATGCTTTTGGAACTTTTTATGAAAGTTTTGATAAAATAAAGTTTAAAAAATATCAAAGAAGAAAGGATTGATAATATGAATATTGTCCCAGAGCAATTAGAACAAGAAAAGCAATATTTAAAAAAGACTTTGGAAATAATAAAATCTCTTATTGCAGAAGATGATGAATCAATACAAAGTAAAATTAATGCTATTAATGAAATGAAAAGGTACATTTGGGAAAACAATACAGTTCTTGATGATGCAGAAATTGCAATTGGAATGTATAATGTAAATACTGATGTAAGTTATACAAACGAAAGTATAAAAAAATTACAAAAGTTAAAAAGATCGTTAATCAATCCGTATTTTGGTAGAGTTGATTTTGAAAAAGATGGATTTTCTGATTCAATATATATTGGTGTAAATGGAATTATGAAAGATTTAAATTTCTATGTTTTTGATTGGAGATCACCAGTGGCAAGTCTTTTTTATAATTACGGAATAGGACCAGCTTCTTATGAGGCTCCTGTAGGGATCATAAATGGTCATGTAACTTTAAAAAGACAATATAAAATAAATGGGGAAACAATTGAAAGATGTTTTGATAGTGATATAAATATTGATGATGAATTTTTACAAGAAATTTTATCAAATTCTTCATCAGACAAAATGACTAATATTGTTAATACAATTCAAAGAGAACAAAATGAGATTATTAGAAATATTGTTGATAAATATCTGATAGTTCAAGGTGTTGCTGGTAGCGGTAAAACATCAGTAGCATTACACAGAATAGCTTATTTACTCTATAAAGAAAAAAATCTTACTTCTAACAATGTATTGATTTTTTCTCCAAATGAAGTTTTTTCTGAATATATTTCTAATGTACTACCAGATTTGGGAGAGGATAATGTTTTACAATCTACATTTAGTGATTTTGCTAGTTCATATATTAGAAATTATAAAGAAATAGAAAGTTTTACTTCATTTGTTGAAAGATATTATAAAGATGAATTTATTGATGAAGAAAAATTTAAAAGTACAAAATATAAGTTATCTAATGAGTTTAAAAAACTTTTAGACAATTACATTGATGAATTAAAAAGAAATATATCGTTTAATAAAGGTGTAATAATAAAAAATAAAGATATTTCCAAAGAAGAGTTAAATCAATTAATGAAAGATAGATATTCAAGATTGCCACTTTTTAGTAGATTAGATGCTATTTGTGAACATATATGTGATTTAAGTAATATACCATATAAAAAATATGGTAAGACTATAAAAGAAAAATTAAGTTCATTATTAAATAATAATATGGATATTAAAAGTATTTATTCAAATATTATATGTTCTAATGAATTTAAGATTAATTCTGGTATGAAAAAAAATGAAATTTTTAAAGATGGTAAATTTTTAAGATATGATGATTTATTACCATTAATGTATTTGTATTTTGAATTAAATGGGTATCCAAAAGGTAATACAATAAAACATGTAATTATAGATGAAGCCCAAGATTATTCTTTATTACAAATTGAAATGCTAAAAAAAATATTTGATAGAGCTTCTTTTACTATTTTAGGAGATATTCATCAAACCATAAATCCTTATTATATGTATAATAATTTGAATGAAATGAATTCTGTTTTCGGTCAAAAGGGAAGATATATTGAACTTTCTAAAACATATCGTTCAAGTGAAGAAATAATAAATTTTACGAATCAAATATTAGGAATTAATAATGTATGTTCTGTAAGAAAAAGTAATTCTATACCAGTAGTTTTAAGGGATATTGATGATAAACAAGTAATAGATCAATTGATTGAAGATATTAGTCAAATGAAATCAAATGGGATAAAACGTATCGCTATAATTACAAAAAATAATGCAGAAACAATTAATTTGTATGAAAGTTTAAGAGAAAAACTAACAGATATAAACTTGATAGATGGCTCAGGAAAAAAAGTAATTGGCAATACAGTAATATTACCATCTTATATTTCAAAGGGATTAGAATTTGATGGTGTAATTGCATATACAGATAAAGGTGATTTATATCAAGAAAAAGACAAATATTTATTTTATGTAGTTTGCACGAGAGCACAACATAGCTTAACAGTATATAATCAAAAGAAATTAGTTTTGGAAAGAAAAAAATAATTATATGAATGATATTTATTGTGGCAGTTCTTGTGTTAAATATATTTTAGATGATTTTTGTATAAACACCAAACAATTAAAATTAAAAATGGTTTGGATTACAGAATTAGCAATTTTTTTAAAAAAAAGCGGAATAAAAAATATAAATATTTTCTGTTATAATAGTAATTTATATTATGATTATAAAAATAATCCTAATATTGATTTAAATTTTAAAGGATTTTATTACATAGAAGAATGTCTAAAATTTAATATTCCCATTTGTGAAATAAGATTGAATAAACAAGAATTATTAAAAGAAGTAACTGAAAATAAATTTATTATTTTATGCGTTGAATCATCAGTATTTAATAATCAAAATATGGATGGTGGTCATTTTATAATTCTAAATGGAATAGATAATAATAAAATAAGAATAATAAATCCTATAAAAAATAAGTATGAGTATAAATTAGAAAATATTGAAAATGTTATTAAATATTGTAGAAATTATGGATCTTGGAGAATATTAATTAAGGAGGATAACGATGATTAAAGTTATTGCATTTGATTTAGTTGGAGTTTTAGTGACAGAAAGAGAAATCAATTTAACGGAAGAAGAGGATAGATTAGAAAGAATGTTTGGAAATAATATTAATGATTCTGATTATTTAATAGAAGCAAGAAAAATAATTGAAAAAGATTCAATTTTAATGAGAACAACTGAAGAGTTAATCAATAAATTATATAAAGTAAAAGATGAATTATTATTTGAGAAAATAAAAGAAAAATATAATAATGTAAAAATTATTATAGCAACTAATCATGTTTCATTTGTTAGAAATTTTATAGGTGAAGCATTTGGTGTAGATTTTTTAGATGATGTTTTAATCTCTGCAGAAATTCATAAAGTTAAACCTAATCAAGATTTTTATACTTATATTCTAAATAAATTTAACTTAAGTCCTAAAGAATTATTATTTTTAGATGATAATGTTGATAATGTTAATGGTGCTAAAAACTTGGGTATAAATGTTATTAAGGTAAATAAAGAGACAAATTTATTTAATGATATATCTGATTTTTTAAATAATAATTAAAAATAATAGATGAAAAAAGTAATATAGCTTTATCTAAAAAAATAATTTTACAGAAATCTAGTTTTGTGATATTAAAAATTGTAATATTGATTTTACCAATATCTTTATTAAATTTTTTATGAATAATTTTATTTCAAAAGAAATTATTCATAGTAATATTGATATATTAGAAAAAAATAAATAATAAAAAAAATATTTGCAAATAGCAGCTGATAAACAATAAATATAATTATATTATAATTAATAACTTGTATCTAATATAAAAATATACTATAATTACTATAGGAGCTGATAAGGATGAAAAAGGGTGTAACTGTAATGATTATAGTAATAGCATTAATTTTAGTAATAGCAGGTCTTACTTATGCTTGGTGTGACTATAATAGTAGAGAAGATGCCAAACAAATGATTGGAGAACTTATATAACTTTGATACAAAAATTAACAGTATAAAATACTTTTTGGTAATATTTTTATCAAAAGGTATTTTTTTATTGTAAAAGAAGTAAAACGACATTTTTTTTATCAATAATATATATGAGGGGGTAATAATGAAGAAAAAATTGATTGTCTTACAAGAAGGAACAAAATATTGTGGCAGTGCAGCATTATTATCAATTATTAGATACTATGGTGGTAATATATCAGTAAATAGAATAGTAGAACTTACTAATACCACTAAAGAAGGAACTAACTTTTATAATCTTAAATATGCAGCAATTGATGTTGGATTAGATGCTAAAGCATTTAAAGTAGATAACATCGAAGAATTATATAAAATTCGTTCTCCAATTCTCTGTCAACTCAATATAAAAGGGAATTTACACTTTGTTGTTATTTATAAAATAAAAGATGACATCTTTACAATAATGGATCCTTCCCAAGGAAAAGTTACTATGGATAAATGGGAATTTCTTGATGTTTGGACAGGTTATATTATGATATTTGAGCCTATTAGGAAGTTACCAGTAACTATAGATAACAAATTTTTAAATAAAATCATTTGGACACTTCTATTCAAAAACAAAAAGTTAGTTTTAAGAATATTATTTTTATCTATTATGTTCACACTTACATCATGTATAATGACTTTCTATATGCAAGCAACAATAGACTTCGTTATAAAAACACACATAAATAACTTAATAGTTATAACTATAATATTTTCTTTAGTACTATTTATAAAAAATATTACTTACTATTTAAGAGATTATCTATTAATATTTCTAAATCAAAAAATTGATATTTCAATGATAATTAATACTTATACCCAATTACTTTTACTCCCTTATAACTATTATAAAAATAAACCTACGGGAGACATAATATCCCGAATTAACGATTTAGTGTATGTCAAGAATATCTTAAATAAAATAATAATCACAGTACTACTTGACTCATTAATAGTTATAGTAGGTTCAATATTTCTTATTAAAATTAATAAAACATTATATTTAATATTAGTAATAGTTATGATTATATACTTATTTATCTTAAAAATATTTAAACCAATACTTAGAAAGCATATTTGTATATTACAAGATAATAATTCTAAAATTAATTCCTTCTTGGTCGAAACAATAAGTAGTTTTGAAACTATAAAGGGTTTAAGTATTGAAAAACAACGAAAAAAGATCTTTGAAAAATTATATACTAGTTCAGTAAATACAACTTACCAGTATAATAAATTAATTATTTTAGAAGTATTATTAAAAGATATGGTTACTTCTATTGGATTAATACTTATAATGTATTTAGGTACAAAATACGTAAATAATGGCATAATTAGTTTAAGTTCTTTTATAACTTTTAGTTCACTCCTTATCTATTTTACCAACCCTATAAAAAATATATTTAACCTAAATAAAGAATACTACTATGCCATTAATAGTATTAAAAGAATTAATAACTTTTTTGATATAAAAGGAATAGACCTAAATACTCATGATAATTTATTTATAAATGGAAATATAACTTTTAATAATCTTATATTTAGTTATAACAGACTTAATAATGTTATAGATAATTTAAATTTTAAGATTAATAATAGAGAAAAAGTTATAATTCTAGGTAGTTCTGGTTCAGGAAAAAGTACTATTTTAAAAATACTTATGAAATATTATTCCGTAAATAGAAGTACAGTATTTATAAATAATTATGACATTAACGATATTTCTTTAAATACAATTAAAAATAATATAAGTTATATATCACAAGATGAAATATTATATACAGGAAGTATTAAAGATAACATTATATTAAATAGAAGTATTGATGATAAAGAATTTTTAAAAGTAACTAAAATAACTAGAGTAGATGAGATAATAAATAATAGTCTTTTAGGGTATGATATGATATTAGAAGAAAATGGCTTTAATATATCGGGAGGTCAAAAACAAAGAATTATATTAGCAAGAGCACTACTTAAAAAATCTAATATTATATTAATTGACGAAGGATTAAATCAAATAGATACTAATTTAGAAAGAAAAATACTTAAAGATATATTTAGAGTATATAAAAATAAAACGATTATTATTGTATCTCACAGGAAAGAAAATATTGATTTGTATGATAAAGTAATAAAGATATCTAACGGTAATTTACAAGAAGTAATTACAAGAAATAGTGGTGATATATGTGAATAATCTAATTGAAACAGAATTAATTTTATCAAGTAAATTACCTTTGAAAAAAGGTTATATATTTTTAATTATAATATTATTTAGTTCATTTTTTGCCTTACCCTATAAATATAAAACTTTTATTAATATAAATTTAACTGTTAAATCTGTAGATAATGAATATATGGTCACTACTTATATAAAAAATAAAGATCTTAAATATCTTATTAATAATAATAAATTAATATTTAATAATAAAGAATACTCTTATAAAGATATTATTATTAGTGAAGAAAATTATGTAGATAAAGATAATGATATTGTAAAACTAGTATATTTAAAAACTGATTTAGAAAGTATCTATTTAATTGATAATTATATGTTGACTGCCAAAATAGAAAAAGAAAATAAAATGATTATTAGTTATATACTTGACTATATAAAGGGGGAATATAATGCTTGAAGTAAAAGAAAGTGATTTATCTAAAATAACTGGAGGGGGATTTAGTTTTGGTATTGCTATTGGAGTAGGAGCACTAGTTGTGTTTGTAATTGGTTTAATTGAGGGGTATACTAATCCAATTAAATGTACAGTAGAAAAGGAGGCAGAATAATGAAAAAATTAGAAGATATTGACTTAATAAGCATAACTGGTGGTGAATTATCATCATCTCTTCTTAACTCTATTAGCAAAATTGCTTCTACAATATATGAACTAGGAAGATCTTTTGGAAGCTCTATTAGAAGAATTACCACAGGAAATATATGCCAATTATAAGTATAGATAAAAAGAGATTATTAGTAATAAGTAAATACTTACTATTAATAATTTCTATACCACTAATTGATATAATAATAAAATCTATTTTTGTATTTGGAAAAATCATTGGATCTTTAACTAGAATATTATATTAAAAAAGTCTCAATTTTATTTTGAGACTTTTTATATTTCACGCATATTTTCAATATTTTTAAATGGGTCTTTAGGATCTATATAATCTACAAAAAGTATTCCATGCAAGTGATCTATTTCATGTTGAAAAGCAATTGCTAATTCTTCTCTTACACGATATTTAACAGGTTTTCCTTCGGGATCAAATCCTGTAACTGTAACTCTTGCAAATCTTGGTACAATTCCTTCAACTTCACGATTTACACTTAAGCATCCTTCACCACAAGAAGAATATATAAGCTCTTCTGAATGAGAAATGATTTTCGGATTAACTAAAATATAATCTTTAAATACGCCTTCACTTTCTTCGTGGCATACAACAAAGAAATTTTTATTAACTCCAAGTTGCGGTGCTGCAAGTCCCATTCCCGGTCTTAAATCATATTTAGTTGAATACTCTTCAATTTGACTTAAACGAAGGTGTTCTAACATATCATATATAAGTTTTTTATCTTCTTTAGTCATTGGAAAAGTAACATCAACATTTTTTGCTCTAACTCTTTTATCTTTTTCATCTAATATATCACTTGTTTTTAACATAAGATCACTTCTTTCGCCTAATATATAATACCACAAAATAAAGAAAAAGAAAAGTTTTTCACTTTTCTTCTAGGTTATGCAACAACTCTAGTTCCAATTATGATTACTAATAATATAAATAAAACTAGGATTATTGCACCGTTATATCCGTAACCACCACCGTAGCCATATGATGGATAACCACCACATCCGCATCCGCAAGAATTACCATAGCCACTGTAGCCTCCGTAATAATACATAGTTTTCAAACCTCCTTTGTTTATCTAATATAGTGTACTCAAATTAGACTTTTTTGACATTATATTTACCTAAAAAATTTTAAAAAAAATATATTCTATGATATACTATAAGTAGTGAGGTATTTATGAAAAAAATAGTTTTAGTATTTATAAGTTTATTTATTTTAAGTGGATGCTCTAATAATAGTAATAATGAAGTATTGGAAAAACCCAAAATAACTGATGAACAATTAACAGGTATGGTTATTAATTATGATATGCAAAACGAAAACATTGACTTAAATTTTTTAAAATGGGTATATAACGAATATGGAACAGATACTATTGATAGTTTGCAAACAATATTAGATAATAATTCATATAATTTAAATGTATGGCATGAATTAACTGGCTCGTCCTTAACTGTCTTATTTGATTTATATAATAATAATTATGATAATATGAATAACGTTAAAATAATAGATACTAAAGGAAAAGAAGTTAATCTTAGTTTTGTAGGAGATGTATCATTAGCAGATAATTTTGAAATAATTCCTAAATATGATGAAAGAGGAGAAGGCATTTATGGAATTCTTTCCGAAGAAGTTGTAAATATTATGAATGATGCTGATATCATGGTTGCTAACAATGAATTTACAATTAGTGATAGGGGAGAACCGATGCCTAATAAATATTATACTTTTAGAGCAAATACTAATCGAGTAGGAATATATGATGAAATGGGAGTAGATTTAGTAACTCTTGCTAATAATCACGTATATGACTTTGGAGAAGAAGCTTTTCTAGATACTTTAGATACTTTAACTAATAATGATATTCCTTATGTTGGCGCAGGTAGGAACATAGAAGAAGCATCTCGTCCATATTATTTTATTGCAAATGGATATAAAATTGCTTTTGTAAATGCAACAAGGGCAGAAAAGTTTATTTTAACCCCAGAAGCTACAGATACTACCGGTGGAGTCTTAAGAGCATACGACCCAACTAGATTTAAAGAAGCAATAAAAACTGCTAAAGAAAATAGTGACTTTGTTATTGCTCTTATCCATTGGGGTAAGGAAGATTCTCACGAATTAGAACAAGTTCAAATTGATACAGGTAAAGAATATATTGATGCTGGAGCAGATATTTTAATTGGAACTCATGCACATACATTACAAGGAATAGAATTCTATAATAATAAACCAATTATTTATAATATTGGGGACTTTATATTTAATAGAGAATCTAAAGATACAGGTATATTAAATGTTAAGATAGATAATCAAGGCAACTTCACTTATTCCTTTACTCCATGTTATCAACATGAAGAAAAGACTTCGTTATTAAGTGGAGAAGATAAACAAAGAGTATTAAATGATATTAGAAGTTGGTCTATTAATACAACAATTGATGATGAAGGTAACTTTTATCAAACAAATTAAATTATAATTCTTCATAAATGCTAAATTTCTACATATTTTTAAGTGGAAGGTGATTTATGAAGAAGTTTTTATTATTAAGTATTATTTTTATGTTTGTACCTATAACTATAAAGGCAGAAACAGTAGATTTAGCACCTAATGCTACTAGCGCAATTATTATTGAAGCTTCTACAGGAACAATTATATATAATAAAAATGAACATGAAAAATTAGCACCCGCTTCAATGACTAAAATGATGGGGCTATTATTAATTATGGAACAAATAGAAAAAGGTAATTTAAAATGGGATGAGAAAGTTACGGCATCCGCGAATGCATCATCTATGGGTGGCAGTCAAATATTTTTAGAAACGGGAGAACAAATGACTGTAGAAGAACTAGTAAAAGGAATTTCTATTGCATCGGGAAATGATGTTGTAGTAGTCAAAAAGCAGTCGCAAGTTATAGGCGAAGAAATAACAATATAACTACTTTAAAACCTTATATTTTAAAGTATTATTATAAATTGTATATGTGAGTCAAAATGTTGACTCTTTTTGTTTGGAGGTAAATTATAGGATTATTCTCTGCTGAATATTAAAAAACTTCTTTTCTTAATATAAATATTATTTATAGTATATAAAGATTTAGGATATTTATTAAATTATCTATTAAGATTATAATTAAAAATGAGGTGACTAACTATTAAAAGTCAATAGTAAAATTGAAAATAAAATAGTTTGTTATAATTTTGGGGTGTGATCCAC
>CALVPR010000037.1 GCA_944351765.1 uncultured Bacilli bacterium | reverse complement strand
GTAGAACCTGTTAACAGTTGGGAACCACCAGTAAGTCCGGTACAACCAATGGGAGCTCCAGTGCCACCGGTAACAGAGCCGCCAAAACCAGTAGAGGCTGTTAATAGTTGGGAACCACCAATGAGTCCGGTACAACCAATGGGGGCACCAGTGCCACCAGTACCAGAACCGCCAAAACCAGTAGAGGCTGTTAATAGTTGGGAACAACCAATAAGTCCAGTACAACCAATGGGAGCACCAGTGCCACCGGTAACAGAGCCGCCAAAACCAGTAGAGGCTGTTAATAGTTGGGAACAGCCAATAAGTCCGGTACAACCAATGGGAGCACCAGTGCCACCAGTACCAGAACCGCCAAAACCAGTAGAGGCTGTTAATAGTTGGGAACAACCAATAAGTCCAGTACAACCAATGGGAGCACCAGTGCCACCGGTAACAGAGCCGCCAAAACCAGTAGAGGCTGTTAATAGTTGGGAACAGCCAATAAGTCCGGTACAACCAATGGGAGCCCCAGTGCCACCAGTACCAGAAGGACCAAAACCAGTAGAACCTGTTAATATTAATAATAATGATGTATCAAATATGTTTGTAACTGGTATTAATAATCAATAAATTTTTAAGGGAGGTTAACAATGAATGATGATGAAATAATGAAGAAGTTTAATGAAACTTTTTCTAATGATTTAACAGAAAAAAAAGAAGATGCTGAAAATGTTGCTCCCTACAAAGCTACAACTAATTTTAATACACCAAACAATGTAGAACAAAGTGTTGGTGGAGTTCAAGATTTGGATAAAGAGAAACCTGATATTAATTCACTGTTATCACAAGATCCTAGTTCAAATTCTGGAACATATTATAATAGTAATGTCGATTATAATAAAGCACAACCAGAACAATATAGTGATAATGTTTCATATAACTATATTCCAACATATACAAATAATCAAAAAGAAAAGAAGTTATCTATAAGTATAACTCCTGAAATGAAATTACTTTTAGGAATCGTTGCTTTATTGTTTATATTTATATTAGTAATTCCTACAATATATGACTTTATTAGGCAAATTAAAATGAGATAATATTTGATATTTCTATTATTTTATCAAAATTATCATCACTTGCCATAATATTCTTATGTATTTGATGACATTTAGAACACTTATATATAATTTTATAAGTGTTTTTGTATTTTTCTATACCTATTGGTTTTAGTAATCCTTGACATGTATTTTGTCTATCACCAGGATTTATATCTACATGTTTTGAATATAGACAATAAGGACAATGGTCTCTAGCGGTATAATTAAGTTTTAAAACTTGTTTATTACAATTTTCACAAATAAATTCCTCATCAATCATATTAAATCTTTTCATAAAATCACCTTAAGACAAGTATATCATACCTGTTTTTAAAAGTAAAATTATTGATAAAAAAAATAAACAATGTTATACTTTTTATATGAAAGGATGTTTTTATGAATAATAAAGGGTTTACGTTAATAGAATTGTTGATGGGTCTAGTTATTATTTCTATTATTGTTACATTAATTATGTTTAGTATTAATTCAACTTTATCTATAAGTAAAGAAAAATCTTATGATATTTTAAAAAATAATGTTATTAAAGCATCTAATACGTATATAATCGAATGTGAATCTAATACTATTAATTGTAATAATGATTATGTTTGGGAAAACAATAATACTAGTTTTTTAGCAAATAATTTAATTTCAAGAGGCTATTTTAATAAAGATCAATTAATTAATCCAATTACTGATCAAGACGTATCTAATTGTTTAATGATTAATGTATATAAAGATATAAATGAAGTGTATAATATATCAATAGATGATTCAAAGTGTTAAAAAATCTAACAAGAAGTTAGATTTTATTAATAAATAGTTATAAATTGTTAATAATAAGGATATGGGTAAGGATATGGATATGGTGGAAAAGGTCTAGGAGGTAAAGGTCTAGGGTAAAATGCAGGAGCCAATAATCCTCCAGTGATTCCGCCTAAAATAAATGGCCCTAAAAAGCCTCCACCAATAAATCTATCATTAGAATGATAATAATTGTTTTGACTTCTTCTGTTATATATATTGTTATACATATTTATTCCCCTTTCATAATATTATATTGAAAAAGAAATGGAGAGTGCATAAAATGATGAATAAATTAAAAATACTTGCGAATATTTTAATCGATTATTCAATTAATGTTAAAGAAAATGAAAAAGTGCTAATATCAGTAGATAATGGAGTAGATAAAAATTTAATTAGGTATATTATGAAAAATATTATTGATAAAGGGGGATATCCGTATTTAAAAATAAATGATGAAGAAATTAATAATTTAATCTATGAAAATTTAAGTGATTTAATGATAGATAGTATAGTAAAAAGAAAAAAATTTGAAGTAGATAATTTTGATGCTTTTATAACTATTTGTTATAATATCAATGATTTTGAAAATAAGAATACAAACGTTTCTAAATTAAATAAATTAGGTGAATTGACTAAAGAGATAGATGATATTAGAATTAATAAAAGAAAATGGGTACTTCTTAATTATCCATCATCATTAGACGCGTATAAAGCAAAAATGACAACTAATGAGTTTTATGAATTTGCAATAGACACGATGATATTTGACTATAGTAGTATGAATGATGCATTAAAGCCTTTAAAAGAATTAATGGAAAAGACTGATAAAGTACATATAAAAACTGATACTACAGATTTAACATTCTCAATAAAAGGAATGCCTGCAATTATATGTGCGGGTAAATATAATATTCCTGATGGAGAAATATATACAGCACCAATAAAGGATAGTGTAAATGGGTATATTACCTATAATACACCTTCACCATATAGAAATAGCGTGTTTACAAAAGTTAAATTGACTTTCAAAAATGGAAAAATAATAAAATGTGAAAGTGAACAAGATAATGAAAAATTAGAAGAAATATTTAACACAGATGAAGGTAGTAGATATATTGGAGAGTTTGCTCTTGGTGTAAATCCTCTAATCAAAAATCCAATGGGAGATATTTTATATGATGAAAAAATTACGGGAAGTTTGCATTTTACACCAGGTAATGCTTATGCAGATGCATTTAATGGTAATATTTCTTCTATCCATTGGGATCTAGTACTTATTCAAAGAAAAGAATATGGCGGAGGGGAAATATATTTTGATGATGTCTTAATAAGAAAAGATGGTATTTTCATATTGCCAGAATTAGAAAAACTTAACTTTAAAAATTACTCATAAAATATATGGGTAATTTTTTTTAAAATAATCAAAAAGTATTTTCATTTATATTTTTTTTTGATATAATTAGTTAAGAGTAGGTGACAGTATGAAGAAATTTCTTATATTACTACTTTTAACTGTTTTTCTTTCAGGATGTACAAGGACTGATAATGAAATAGAGTATAAAAATATTGCTGATAATATAATTAATTCATCAACTAATTTGGTTAATACTGCTACTAAAGGTTACAAATATTATCTTCCTAAAGGAGTATCTTTAATATATAATATTGATTTTAATCAAAAATTTAGAATATTAGATGAAGATATATATATGTATGTTGATATAGTAAGTTATTATTATAAAAAAGATTTAAATGATTATGAAAAAGATTTTAATTATTATTTTAGTAATATCAGTAGTAAAAATAAAGTTGGTTATATAGGAATTAACAAAGAAGATAATGAGTACTTTGTAAAATTAGTTTATAATTATGCAAAAGTAGAATTTTACACTAGTGAAGATAAAATATCTAATTTAATTGCGTATTCTATGATAATTATGAACAGTATAGAGTATAATGATATATTAATTTTGGAAATAATTGAAGATAATAATATTCGTAGTGAAGATTCCGTTTACAATATTTTAAAGCCTGATGATAGTGAAAGCAAATTTAATGAATATTTAGAAGAATATGTTCAAGATGAAGAAAAAATTGAGGCGTTGCCTGATGAATAAGATGAGAAAGAGGTGCCATGATGGGGCTATTAGATAAAATAAAAAATTTGTTTACTGATGAAGAAGAAATTATTGAAACACAGGAAATAGAGATTGAAGAAGAAAAAGTAGAAGAACCTAAACTTCCTACTTTCATGAGAGAAAAAATAGAAAAAGAAGAAAAACAAATAAACATACTAGAAGAAAAAGCAAAAGAAGAAGAAAAATTAAGTGATAGAGAATTGGTAAGGCCTAATAACAGTTTTAAATTTCCTGTTGCTTTTGAAGAAAAAGATTTTGAAATACCTAGTTATAGCAATCAAAATATAATGCAAAAAGAACAAGAAAAGGAAAAAAAGAAAAGTGTTTCAGAATTATATGCTAAAAAGGAAACAAAGAAAAAAGAAAAACATGTTTTTAAAGCAACACCTATAATATCTCCGGTTTATGGTATTTTAGATAAAAACTATAAAAAAGAGGAATTGAAAGCTAAAAAAGAAAGTGAATATGAACTAAAAAGACCATCTAAAAAAGTTGATTTTGAAAGTGTTAGAATGAAAGCTTTTGGAACTTTAGCGGATGAATTACAAGATAATTTACTTGATGATATAAAAGATGTGAAAGAAACAAGTAATGTTGAAGTATATCATGATGAAGAGTTATTAGGAGATATACTTGAAGATAATAAAAATGAAGATACAACTATAGGAACTGCTGAAGAAAATTATTACGATTTTGGTGTTGCGTATGAAGTCCCTAGAGAACAAGAAAAAAATGAAGATACAAGTGAAGTAAAAATTATTAATCATAACGATGAAGATGTAGTAGCGGAAAAAATAGAAGTAAAAGAAACTAATAGTGATGAAGTTAAGAAGTCCAAAGGTAAAGAAGACGTTGAATTAACAGATGATTTGTTCGATTTAATTGATTCTATGTATGAAGAAAGGGATGACTTATAATGGAAATATTAGATGTTTTACAAGTTATATTATATATTTTGGGTTCTATTTTACTTATTGTATTAATAATATTAGGTATAAAATTAATAATTACAATGAATAAAATTGAAAATGTTGTAGATGATATTAATGTTAAAGTAAATAAATTAAATGGAGTATTTTCTATTATTGATTTGACTGCTGATAAACTAGTTTTAATCAGTGATAAATTAGTTGATGGAATTAGTTCGTTGATAAGGAAAATATTTACCAAGAAAAAAAGAGAGGATGATGAAATTAATGAGTAAAGACAAAAAAAGCGGTATTGGTAAATTTATTGCTGGTGCAGCTGTAGGAGCAGGTTTAGGAATTTTATTTGCTCCTAAAAAAGGTAGTGAAACAAGAAGAGATCTAAAAAATAAATTAGATGAATTAATTGGAAAAGCTAAAGAAATAGATATCGAAGAAGTTAAAGAAGAGTTTTTTAAAAAAGTAGATGAAGTAAAAAAAGAATTAGAAGATTTAGATAAAGAAAAAGTTTTAAAGATTGCTAAGAAAAAAGGAGAAGAATTAAAACAAAAAAGTGAAGAATTATTAACTTTAGCAAAAGAAAAAGGAACTCCAGTTTTAGAAAATGTTGCAAATGAAATAAGAGAAAAAGCAATAATAGTTGTAAAAGAAGTATTAGATAGATTAGAAGAAAAAAAATAAGAATATGGATATAAAAAATCTATATTCTTATTTTATTTGAATTATTTTTAGGTAGGTGTTATACTAATATTGAGGTAATATTATGGAATACAATATAGCACAAATATTATATGATGAAATTAATAGAATTAGAAAAAAATTTAACCAAGAGATAAAGAGTTATAGACAACTAACCAGTTATTTAGGAATAAAATTGTATCATAGTGATTTAGAGAATGATGTTTTAGCATTTTACACTAAAAAAGATGATGATTATACTATAGTTGTTAATAATAATATAAATAAATATTATGAATTAGTTTCTGTCTATACTTTGGTTAGTGCAATTATTTTATATAAAAAGTTGAATGATGAAGAATTATTAAATTTAAAAATATATAAGAAAGGTAATAAATTTAAATATTCTAAAATAATAAAATTGTTTGTAATAGATATAGTATTTGATCAAAACAATATAGAACAATTTTTAAAAGAAAGTAGGGAAGTAAATGTTCAAAAAAAATAGAGATTTAACAGAAGTATTTAATGATAGATGGAAAGCCAATCATAATAAAGTACTAGAAGAAAAAGTTAAAAATAATAAAATAAATACAATAAATAGAAGTTATGGAATTGGTGGTAACCAAGTTAGAAAAGATAATAAACCAATTGGTTATAATAATATGAATGGAAGAAGATAGTATGTACGAATATGAAGATGAATTATATGAAAAAGGAATAAATTTAATCGGGGGAATTGATGAAGTAGGAAGAGGGCCTTTAATTGGACCAGTAGTTACAGCATGTGTAATATTACCGAAAGATTATGTCTTAATGGGACTTACTGATTCAAAGAAATTATCAGAGAAAAAAAGAGAAAAATTTTATGATATTTTAATGAAAGATGCTATTAGTATTGGGATAGGAGTAGTTGATGAAAAAGAAATAGATAAATTAAATATTTATCAAGCAACTAAAAAAGCAATGGCTGAAGCTGTTGAAAATATGAAAATAAAGCCTGAACATATTTTAGTTGATGCTATGCCCCTTGAACTTGATATTCCAACTACTTCCATTATTAAAGGAGATGCTAAAAGTATTACAATAGCAGCAGCTTCAGTAATTGCCAAAGTAACAAGGGATAGAATGTTAGATGAATTAGATAAGATATATCCTATGTATGATTTAAAACATAATAAAGGGTATCCTACTAAAAAACATTTAGAGGCTATAAGTAAATATGGTATTACTAAGTATCATCGTTTAAGCTATGGACCAGTAAATAAGTATAAAGATAAAATTAATGTTATAGATATAAATAATTAACTTTTATCTTGCTAACTATTACAAATTATGATATATTAATAATGTAAACAGTAGAGTAAATAACTCTCTAATTTACAAATGGAAGGAGTAGATATCATGGACATATATTCAACCAGATTAACTATTTGTAAATTAGGGGGGGGGGTATAAACTTACCTATTTGTTAACAATAAATAATATAAATAAATATAACTATAGTAAAGTTCTAGGAAACTAGAATTATTTACTATAGTTTTTTTGTGGTTAGGAGTTAAGGAGTATGAAGAAAAATTATTTATTAAGTATAATAGTGATGGGATTAATAGTATTATCATTATATTCAACGTATGCAATGTTTACAGAGACAATAGAAACAGATGAAAAAATAAATATGAATGCATCAGTATTATCATTAGAATCAAAAATAGTAGAGTATGAAAGAGTAGAAATAAATGCTCAAGATAAAAAGACGATAGAATTTACTGTAAATAATGATACAAATAATGCATTATATTATGGGATATGGTATGAAATGGTGAATCCTAGTGTAAAAAATGATGATATAATAATAGGGAAAAAAGAAGATACTTTAAATGATACAAAAGGGCAATTAATGCAATGAGAAAATGCTAAAGTAACCTTTGTAATAGAAAATAAAACATCATCAACAATAACAATAAATATAGGTGTAGAATATTCTAGTGATAATAATTTAAATTTGCCTACTAATAGATATTTAATAATGGAAGTATATCAGGAAAAAATAATGGCATTTGAGTATATAGAATCATTACTTGCAAGTAATCTAGAAACAATGAATAATGATGATCCTGATGGTAATGTAAGATATATGGGATCTAATCCTAATAATTACGTATGGTTTAATAATGAATTATGGAGAATAATAGGAGTATTTGATGTAGCGTCCACATATGGAGGACCGGCAGAAAAAAGAATTAAAATAATAAGATCTGAACCAATACGTTATACACCTTGGGATAATAAGCCATCAGGAACTGGGTCTTCTATATCTATTAATGGAAGTAATGATTGGACGGATAGTGCATTAATGGAAGTATTAAATAACGGTGCATACTATAATAGGACAAATGGAACTTGCCCTTATGGAAGTAATGGTATTACAACAAGTTGTGATTTTAGCACAAATGGGCTTACTGAAGAAACAAAGTTTTTAATAGCAGATACCTATTGGAATCTTGGTGGAATTAATTCACTTACTTCTTCGTTATTAACTAGTCTTTTTTATGAATATGAAAGAGGCAATGACGTTTATAGTGGACATTTATCATATTGGATAGGTAAAGTTGGTCTAATGTATCCATCAGACTATGGTTACGCAACAAGCGGAGGACCAACTACGAATAGGAAATCTTGTTTAGAAAATGGTTTAAATACTTGGGATGCTTTAAGTGAGTGTAGAAATAATGATTATTTACACAATTCTAGTTGGAATCAGTGGACTATTACTCCAAGTTCTAATTATTCCAATTCTGTCTTTATTGTGAAGAGTAATGGATTTTTCTCCAGTAATTCTACTGACACTTCCTCTTATGCATCCCCGGTTGTGTATCTAAAATCAACAGTGCAAATTACAGGAGGCACAGGTACATCAACAGATCCATATACTTTATCTGTATAAGTAAAATATTATATTAAGTTAATAAAAATGTTTAATATAATATTTTTTTTGTTATAATTATATATGTAAGTGAGGTTATATTATGAGTAAGCATTTATTTAACGATGTAAGAGTTCCTATTGAGGAGGATAATTTATCTATATGTAGAGATGAATCTAAATGTATAAAATGTGGAGCATGTAAAAGTGTATGTAAATATAGTTTAAGTGTGTATGGATATTATAAATTAGAAGATACAGGTGATAATGCAATTTGTATTGGATGTGGTCAATGTTCTAATGTATGTCCTACTAGAAGTATTACAGAAAAATATGATTATTTAAAAGTATTAGAAGTGTTAAAAAGTGATAAAATAAAAATCTTTCAAACATCACCCGCAATAAGGGTGGCATTAGGAGAAGAGTTTGAAATGGATCCTGGAACTAATGTAGAAGGTAAGATTGTGTCAGTTTTAAGAAAAATAGGGGCTGATTATGTATTTGATACTACTTTTGGTGCAGATTTAACAGTTATGGAAGAGGTGAGTGAATTAATTGATAGAATTAATAATGAAGGGATATTACCTATGTTTACTAGCTGTTGCCCTTCATGGGTAAAATTTATAGAAATCTTCTATCCTGAATTTATTCCTAATTTATCTACTTGTAAAAGTCCTATATTAATGCAAGGATCAATAATTAAAAATTATTTTTCTAAAATAAAAAATATAAATAAAGAAAATATAATAACAATAGCAGTAACACCTTGTACTTCTAAAAAAAGTGAAATAAAAAGGGAAGAATTTAATAATGATGTAGATTATGTAATTACTACTAGGGAACTTGCTCAAATTATAAGAAAAGAAAATATTGATTTTAAAAATATAGAAGAATCTAGTTACGATTGTATTATGGGAAATAGTTCTGGAGGAGGTGCTATATTTGGTACATCAGGAGGTGTTATGGAAGCGTCTTGTAGATATGTATATAAATTATTAACAGGCAAAGATCCTGATAGCAAACTTCTAGAATTTAATGAAGTAAGAGGTTTATCGAATATTAAAGAAGCTATCTTAAATATAGAAGGAAAAGAATTAAAACTAGCTGTAATAAATGGTACAGGTGATGCCAGAAAAGTCCTAGAAAAATTAAAAAACAAAGAAGTAAATTATGATTTCATTGAAGTTATGGCATGTGAAGGAGGGTGTATTGCAGGAGGAGGACAACCAAGAGTAATATTCCCAATAAGTGCTGAAATAAAAGGCAAAAGAAGTAATGGATTATATAACATAGATAAAGAAAGAAAAATAAGAAATTGTTATCAAAATAAGGAAATTATTGATTTATATAATAATTATTTAGAAAAACCATTTAGTGAAAAAGCACATAAGTTATTGCATACTACTTATATTGACAAAAGTAATATATTAAAGAAAACTGTTAAAAATTAGTTTTCTTTTTTCTTTTATTTTGTTATAATATATTTGAAAGTAGGATAATATGAGAAAAAATAAAAAAGGATTTACATTAGTTGAATTATTAGCAGTTCTTGCTATATTAGTAACAATATTATTAGTGGCTATTCCCAGTGTAACTTCATCATTATCTAGAACTGAAGAGAATGAATTGGAATCCAAAAAACAGATTATAATAAGTGCTATTGAATTAAATTTATCAGAAAGTGATTGCTTTTTTACTCCATTAAAAAATTCTCAATGTTATTTGTCAATTTCTTCTCTTTTAAAAGATAATTGGATTACTGAAGATGAAATAAGAAGTAGTTCTGGTACCATTTTAAATGGAAATATTTATTATGATAATAAAACTTTTAAATATAAATATAGTGAAGACACTAATGGATTAATAGAATGTCATGAACATAACAATTGTAAATAAAGAAAGAAGGTAAAAATATGAAATTAAATAAAAAGGGCTTTACATTGGTAGAATTATTAGCAGTTCTTGCTATATTAATAGCTTTATTATTAGTGGCTATTCCTAGTATTACATCATCATTATCTAGAAGCGAACAAAAAGAGTTAGATGCTAAAAAAGAATTAATAATAAGTTCTGTGGAAATATCAGTTAATAAAAATGATTCGTATTATGCTAATTTAATAAATGGAAATTGTAAAATTTCAATAGATAGTTTAATAAATAAAGGATGGATTACTGAAGATATGGCCAAAGATAATAATGGTAATAAAATTCCGGGTTGTATTGGATATGCTCCAAGTACAGGAGTTGATATTAATGGTAATGGTAATATAGAAAATGATGAAAAAAATAAATACTATTTTACAGAAAATTGTCCTGAAGCAAATTTATGCACTATAAATTAATATATATTATTTTTAATATATATTTTTTCTTGACTATAAATACCACATAAATTATAATTAAATGTAAAAAAGAGGTGTATTATGGATAAAATAATATTAATTAAGTATGGTGAACTTACTACCAAAAAGAATAATCGTAATTTGTTTATAAATTTATTATATGAAAATGTTAAAAATAAATTAAAAAATTATAATGTAAAAATAATAAAAAATAGAGTTAGAATGTTTATAGAAACTGATGATAATATAGATGAAATAGTTGATATTTTATCTAATATATTCGGAATACACAGTATAGTAGTTGCTTATAAAGTTGATAATAATATTGATAGCATTAAATCTAATGTATTAGATATTGTTAAAAATATTTCTTTTAAAACTTTTAAAGTAGAAACTAAAAGAAGTGATAAAAGATTTCCAATTCCTAGTATGGAATTTAATAATATAATAGGAGGATTAATTTTAAAAAATATTTCTAATGTTAGTGTGGATGTACATAATCCTGAATATGAACTTAAAATAGAAATAAGAGAAGATTATGCTTATATTTATACGAAAGAAATAAAAGGTGCTGGAGGTTATCCTGTTGGAGTGGCAGGTAAAGGACTTTTAATGCTATCTGGAGGAATAGATTCCCCAGTTGCAGGATATTTAGCAATGAAAAGAGGAATAAAAATTGAATGTATTTATTTTGAGTCACCACCACATACTAGCATTCAAGCTAAGAATAAAGTAAAAAAATTAGTAGAAAAATTAAGCAAATATAATTCTAATATAGTTTTAAATATTATTAATTTTACAGAAATACAGGAAGCAATATATAAATATTGCCCTAAAGAATATATGATAACTATTATGAGAAGAATGATGTATAGAATTAGTGAGCAAGTAGCAAGAAAAAGAAAAGCACTTGTTATAATTAATGGAGAAAGTGTAGGACAAGTAGCTAGTCAAACATTAAATAGTATGAATGTAATTAATAACGTAACCAATTATCCAGTTATACGACCAGTCGCATGTTTAGATAAATTAGAAATAATTGATATAAGTAAAAAAATAGATACTTATGAAACATCTATTTTACCTTATGAAGATTGTTGTACGATATTTTTACCTAAACATCCAGTAATTAATCCAATATTGGAGAATGCTATTAATTATGAAAATAATTTTGATTATGAAAAATTAATTAATAATGCTATTAATAATATGGAGACAGTAGTAATTGATAAAGAAAATAATAAATTCGATATTTAGAAAAAATTACCATTAAAAAAAGAGTATTAAATTTTAGTTTTTTCACAACCTATTAGTGTAGGAGGTGAAAGAAATGACAAACTCTAATAACAAAATGTCAGTTCCAGGAGCAAAACAAGCTATCGAAAGAATGAAATATGAAATAGCTAACGAATTTGGTGTTAATTTAGGACCAGATGCTACTGCTAGAGCTAACGGATCAGTTGGTGGAGAAATTACTAAGAGATTAGTAAAATTAGCTCAAAACCAATTAAGCGGATCTAATTATCAATCTAAATAAGTATTCAAGAACATTAATTATTAATATTAGTGTTCTTTTCTTTATGTATAAACAAAAGAGACTCCAAAGAGTCTCTTCCAAAAAGAATAAAAAGGGGTTGGCTAGTGTGATACTAGCACCAATTCGCTTAAAATTTGAATTGGTAGTTAATATAATAATGGAAGTTAGTATTTTTGTCAATACTAATTTAAAAAAAAGTAAAACAATTTGTAAATTTTAATAAATATTTTCTTGTTGTTGACACAGAAATGTACAAATGTTATACTTAACTTATAATCTTGAATTTGACAGTTTTAAAGGTAAAAAAACTCCTTAAGGCTTATTTTATAAAGCTTTTCGGAGTTTTTATATA
>CALVPR010000036.1 GCA_944351765.1 uncultured Bacilli bacterium | reverse complement strand
TTCTATAAAATAATACAAACTGAAACAAAATCAGTAAAACAAGATTTAATTGCAACATTTAGTTTTAAATATTTTGACTACAATAGAAATATTAGAAACAATCAAATAGAAAGAGCAAAAAAAGCAATAGAGACTGGAAATGTTGCTAGAAAAGGCAAAAATCAAAATGATTATAAAAGACTTATTAACTCATTAAACTCAACTGACAATGGAGAAGTTGCTGAAAATACAACTTATTCTATTAATCAAGATGTTATTGATGAAGAGGAAAAATATGATGGTTATTATGCTCTTACTACTAATTTAATTGGTGATGTAAATGAGATATTAAAAATTGTAAAAGGCAGATGGGAAATTGAAGAATCTTTTAGGATTATGAAAAATGATTTTCTTGCTAGACCTGTTAATTTATCTAGAGAAGATAGAATAAATGCTCACTTTATTACATGTTTTATTTCTTTGTTTATTTATAGATTATTAGAAAAAAAGCTTGATAATAAATATACTACATCACAAATATTAAATACTTTAAAAAATATGAATATGATTGAACACAAAGGATTAGGATTTGAACCAATATATGAAAGAACAAATTTAACAGATACTCTTCATGATTTATTTAAATTTAATACCGATTATGAAATTATAAGCTATAAAAAAATGAAAAAAATTTTCAACACTAATTTATAAAAGTTATACGTACGCATTTTTTTAAACAAAAAAATCTCTCTAAACCCTTATATTTTAAGGATTTGAGAGTTTTTGTTTTCTTACAACTGTCAAAGTCAGGATTATAGCATAATTTTGTCAAAAATTGTATAACAATAATTTATTTCCCATAATTTTACATATTTTTTAACAAAAAAGAAAACTATTTTTTTAGTTTCCTTTTTCTAAATATTTAGATTTTACATTAAATAAACTAGTTAAGAAGTCTTTATTTCTTGCAAGTATTTCTCTTAATTCCCTAGTAGTTTGACCAAAGTAATCTTCTCCACTAGATGGTATTCCATAGGCATCTATTCCTAATGAATTAGCAATATATAAGCTTCTATATAAATGATACTTTTGTGTAATTATAATAGATTTATTTATATCATAAACATTCTTTAATCTATATATACTATCATAAGTAGAAAGTCCATAAATATCTACTACTATGCTTTCTTCCGGAATACCATTATTTATTAGATATTCTTTCATTTTAGTTGTTTCATCATAATCTTTATGTTCAGAGTCACCACTTACAATAACTTTTTTAATATTTAACTTATTATATACTTCTATAGTTTTATCTAATCTATCTTTTAACATTAAACTAAGTCTACCATCATCATGTACTTTAGCTCCAAGAACTATTATAGTATCTACATCTTTTATCTCATCTATATCTTTTATTCTATCCATAACAGTACATTTAACATAATAGTTTATTCCCATCGCATATACAAATATAGTTAATAATATTACACCTAAGATAAGTAATATTTTTTTATATGTTTTCATCTCTTATTTGGTCCAATATATTATCTTTCTTAATTTTACTAGATGAGTATAGCATAGATAATAATATTATGATAAATACGGAAATTACAGCAATTATTATACTAGTCCATGGAATCATAAATCCATTAGATACAACGTCTGCCATTGACATATATATTAAGTATACTACAAATAATGATACAGGAAGAGCATATAATAATGATTTAAGTCCAAAGAATAAACTTTCAAAATATAATATTTTGTTAAATCCTTTTTTAGTTAAACCAATACTTCTTAAAACTGAGAATTCACGTCTTCTAAGAGCAATACAAGTATTAATTGTATTAAATACTGAAGTTACTCCAATTAATGTTACTAAAGCAATAAATCCATACATAAGTATTTTTATTACTAATAATAAATTCTTTTGCATTTGCATACTAGTGGTTAAATTAGTGTAATGTCCAGCATCTGTAGCATTTATTTTTTCCCCAATTTTATCTAAATTAGTAAAGTTATCAGCTTGAATAGCTATTTGATAATCATCTAAAGCATTTGTATTATCATTTTCTGGATAAAAATCGATTGAATTATAATTGTTATATAAATAATTAAATGTTTTTTCATTTACTATTACTTTTATGCCTGGATATCCATCAAACACTTCTAATAATGATGATTCTTTATTAGCTATATATATATTATTTAAATTATTATTACAAGCAGATTCTATAACACTTTTATCAGTTGTCATAGTGTAATAACTTCCATATTCAGGATCTTCTACTTCTACATAATAATCTTTTAAATCACATGCTTTAATAGTAGCATTGTCCTTTAACATATTTACTTTATAATTTTTTCTATTTCCATTATTGTATACTACAGTACTAATTGTATTATAAATAATAATCTTATCTTCATTAAGTCCTAATTCTTTTAAATATTCATTATAACTTTTATCATCTAATTTAATTAAATTTACATAATCATAGTCAACTTGTTTTAATTCTTCATCATACATAAGTTTATATAATTCTTTATATTCATCAGTATACATATCTTTATCTATTTTTAAATCAATAGTAGATAAAGTATATTTAGTAAAACTATTTATATCTGGTGAATGTAATAATTCATCTACTAATTTATCAAATTCTTCATTATCATCATATTTATATACCATAATATCAGTATCATAAGTACCTAACATTTCTTCAGCACCACTTGTAGTATAGTCTAAGAAAGCCGAAAATGATATAAATAATACAATACTTATAAATAAAGATATTATTGTTATACGATATTTCTTTTTATTTCTTTTAATATTTTTAAGAGCAAGATCTCCTTCTACTCCAAATATTTTACCAATTAGTTTATTGGTTTTAACTTTTTTACCTTTAATTTTTATATCATCATTTTGTCTTATTGCTTCAATCGGTGATACCCTACTAGCACTTCTTGAAGGAATAAATGCTGATAATAAGATTACTACTATCATAAATAGAATTGGTACCATTATGTAAGTTAGATTTACAGTTAATTCTAAATTATATTCAAGTAAACCTTTAAGTAAATTATTCATAATCATTATAACTATACCTATTCCAAGAAAAGCACCAAGAAGTCCTAAAATAATTCCAATAGATCCTACTATAAATGCTTCAAAAAATACAGTATGTGATAATTGTTTTTTAGTTGCACCAATACTTGAGAATAATCCAAATTGTTTCTTTCTTTCCATTACAGATATGGCAAAAGAATTATAAATAACAATTATGCATCCAATTGATACAAGAGCTAACATTATTGATAAAATTGATACAAACATACTACTTATGTTATCATATCTACTCTCTCCATACATTGCAAGTAAAGAGTCATTATATATTATTTTATCTTTAGAATAATTAATTTGCGAAGCGATCTTTTCACTTCTATCAATAATATTTTTAGTTTTATTAAATGTTAAATACAGGTTAGCATTATTACCAATATCATTATTTAAAGTAAATACTGAGTAACCACAAGCACTATAATCTTCATAATTACTTCTTTCTACAATACCTACTATTTTATATGTTTTAGTACCTATTATATCAAGAGTTTCTCCATCCTGATATTCATTATTTTCTAAAATAGTTTCTCCATCTACATTTCTAGTACCATAAGATAATGTAATAGAGTCTCCCACATTATAAGTAACTCCCCCATTTGATTTAATATGTTCTGATATTACTATTTCATTATCATTTTTAGGAAATACACCTTCAATAAGCTTTAATTCATTAAAGTATTCTTTATTAACCCCAAGAATTGCTAAATATGGTTTATATTCATTTTGACTATCAAATTCACTAAACCCTATTTTATTTTCATAAATATAGGTATATTCATCACTTTTTATTTTATTAAAATCATCTTTATTGATACCAACAAATTCAGCATGATAACTACCATTATAACTAATTACTTCTTTTATCATATAATCACTAAAAGTAGAAAATAATAGTCCTATTCCTACCATTAATGCTGTAGATAATATTATTCCAATAATTGTTACAATTGTTCTTTTCTTATTTAAAGTTAAGTGTTTTATTGTAAGTTTATTTAGTATTTTCATCTTTGTTTGCCTCGTCACTTATTATTTTTCCATCATTAATTGTAATGATTCTATTTGCACATTTTGCTAGATTAATATCGTGAGTTATCATAATAATTGTTTGATTATATTTAGTATTAGATAATTTTAATAAATCTATTATTTCTTTACTTGATTTAGAATCCAAGTTTCCAGTTGGTTCGTCTGCTAAAATAATATCTGGTTTTGCCATTAGAGCACGACCAATACTAACTCTTTGTTGTTGTCCTCCAGAAAGTTCATTAGGTAAGTGTGATACTCTTTTTGTAAGTCCTAATATATCTATTAATTCATTTAAGTATTCTTTATCTACTTTCTTACCATCAAGTAAGACTGGTAATGTCATATTTTCACTTACATTTAAAATCGGTATTAAGTTATAAAATTGATAAATAAGTCCTACTTTTCTTCTTCTAAATATAGCTAAGTCATTATCATTTTGTTTAAATACATCAGTTCCATTTACAATAACAGTTCCACTTGTAGGTCTATCTACGGCTCCAAGGATATGAAGTAGAGTACTTTTACCAGAACCGGAAGCTCCTACTATTGCTACAAACTCTCCAACACCCACTTCAAAAGATACATTATCTAAAGCTTTAACTAAAGTATCTCCTTTACCATAATTTTTACATAAATTTTTAACTTCTAATATTTTCATTTTATTTACCCACTTTCTTAAGTATTTCTTCTTTTGTTATTCCTAACTTCTCTAATGAAGAAATAATATTTTTTATTTCTTTTATACCTTCTTCTATTTTACTATCTTTTACATTATCAATATTTCCAGATATAAATGTTCCTTTCGTAGACAAACTAGTAATAACCCCCTTACTTTCCAAAATACTATATGCTTTTTTTACAGTATTTGGATTTATTCCTAAATTACTAGCCATTTCTCTAATTGAAGGTATTTGATCTTTACTTTTTAAAATACCTAAAGCTACATATCTTTCTATTTCACTAACGATTTGTTCATAGATTGGAGTTCTACTACTATAATCTAAATTAATCATAATAATATTCCTCACTTGTATCAGTATTATTTTCTATTTTATATTCATCTATAATTTCATTTATTTTATTTATATCATTAGTATAATATCTATAAAATTTATTCTCACGATAATTAGATACTTCTATAAAAGTATATTCCGAATTAGCATCAACATTTGTATCTATATTATCTTTAATATAGTTATATAATGCTAACTCTCCTTCTCTTTCTAAATTATATCCTAATACATATAAGTATAAATCTTGAAATTCATAATTATTTAAATCTTCTTTTAATGATTTATTTTCTATTTCCATTATTTTATCTTTTATTATATTATTATCAGTAGTTATAGAATAATTTTTTACTTCATGATCAGTATAACTATACATTTCCATATTTAATCCAATTTCATTAGATTCAATACTATTTGCTAAATGTTTACGACATAATTCTATTAACTCGTTTGTATATTTTTCATTTACTGTTAAACTACCTAACTTTATATTATAAACATTATCATAATCAATATCATTAATGTATTCTTGAATTTCTTTATTTTTACTAATTCTATCTACTATATATTCAAATTCTTGATGAGAAACTCCAAATGTATAACTATATATTCTATTGTCTTTTAATTTAAAATTAATTTCAACATATTCTTCTTTATTTTCATTATTTGTTCCATATCCTGTATGAGTAAGTAAATAATTAAGCAATTCTTTATCTTCAAAGTATACATCACTTATTCGTGAATTATATTCTCCTGAACCAATATGATCAATATTTAAATATTTAATGTCATCAACACTAAAATTTTTATTTGTTTCTAAACAAAAATCAATTCCCTTCATCACTAACATAAATAGTGGTAAATAAAACAACAATGTAAATATATTTTTCTTTAAATTACTAATACCTTTTTTAGTTATTAAATCATAAATGAAATAATATGCCACAATTATTACAAGTAAAATTAATAAAGATATAATATCAAAATAAGATTCCCTTAATATTAAATATACAAAAGATAAGATTGGTACCATACTTAAACATTTAACAATATTGTGAACCATTATATTTTTAAATGATGTTTCTGATACTTCCATTTTTCTTTTTAAGAATAAGAAGTAACCAATTACAATATAAATTAAACTTAATATAAATGTTTTTATTATAGAAATAGTATTATAAACATTAAAGTTTGTATTACCATTAAATAAAGTATTAAATATAAAATTAGATGGTATAGTATAATTATAACTACTGGATTTTCTATTTAAATACATCGTATATTTATTTTCTTTAGCTAAATTTCGTGATGCTGTTCCATATCCATAATAATTTTCAGTTTGACATTCTTTATTATTACATTCAATTATATATTCACTATCATGATTAAGTGGAAGACCATTAGTAATAAAGAAATGCATAAATGGTACTAAAAATAAGATTAATGCACTAACAACAAGACTTGTTATCATATTACCTGATACACTTACTGCTATATTTGAAACAGTAAATACAAACACATATGCAACTGTCCATAAAATAAAGTAATCTATTATCATACCTGTTGGTATAGTTAGATTAGGAAGTGTACTAGACAATATATAAATGAATATTGCATTTATTAAATTCATAAGTACAAGTATTCCAATACCTCCGATAGTATTAGTTATAAATATTGATTTTCTACTAATAGGCATTGAATTTACAAAATCAACACTTCTCTTTTTAAAAACATATCCAAATAAACATACTGATATTATTATTGGTAAAATAAACACTCCAATAAAGTTAATAATTGATATATTAGATAGACTTATTATTTCATTACTATGATTATTATCACTCATTAAGAACAATGTTAAAATATTAATTATAGGTATTATTCCAATAAATATAGCAAGTGCACCTTTTGATTTTTTTAAATTTTGCTTTAAGTAATTAAAATTAAATAAATTTATTAAATTCATATCCTAAAGCCTCCATTTCATATATAAATATTTCTTCTAAAGTAAGTGGCAAGTAATCTAATATAATTGGTTTTAATTTTTCTAATTTTTTCTTACTTGTTTTATCTTCATCTTTTATAATAAGAGTCGCTACACTTCCACTTTTCTTATAACTAAGTACATCAATATCTTTAAATGTTTCTTTATCATAATCGCCTTTTAAGCATATTTGTACTTTATACATATTTGTTTTTAATGTATCAATATCATTTTCAAATAAGATACCGCCTTTATATAAAAGTCCCAAATTATCACAAATATCTTCTAATTCTCTTAAATTATGTGATGTCATAATGATGGTCGTATTTTTATCTTCCATTTGTTTAGCAATTACTTTTTTCATTGTATTTCTAACTACTGGATCAAGTCCATCAAATGTTTCATCAAAAAACATATATTTAGCATTTGTTGCAATTGCACATATTAAAGCACATTGTCTTTTCATACCCTTTGAGAATGTTGATACTTTTCTATTTAAATCTAGATGAAATAAATCTGCTAATTCTTTTAAATATACCATATCAAAATTCTTATATAGTGCTTCATAATATTTTGCAGTATCCATAAGAGTATATGATGGATAAAAGAATAAATCATCTGGTACAAAGACCATCTTTTGTTTTAGTTTTTCATTATCGTTTACTTCTTCTCCATCTACTGTAATATGACCACTATCAGGTAAAAAGATATTATTAATAAGTCTAAGTAATGTTGATTTACCTGCCCCATTAGCACCCACTAATCCATAGATACAATTATCTTTTACTTCACAGTTTAAGTTATCTAAAACTTTATCTTTATCATATGCTTTGGATAACCCTTCAATTTTAATCATAATTTTTCCTCCATTACATTATATATCTGTACTAGTACAAATAGTACAATTAAATAATACAATATCTCTTTTGTTATGTCAATAGAAAAAGCAAAATATATAATAAAAATATATTTTTTTGTAGAAACACCCTTATATAATATTAAGTTATATCATATATTTTAGTGTGATATTTATGAAAAAATATACTAACCTACTAGTGATAATTATAACTTTATTTTTCCTAGTAGAACTATTTATTAATAAAAGTTTAGTATTTAATACTATTAGTTTTTCTCTTGATATATGGGTAAATAATCTAATACCATCTTTATTTCCCATGTTTATATTATCAGATATATTAATTACTTATGATTTTGTAAAATATATTCCTAAATGGTTTATTAATATATTTTCTTATTTATTTAATATAAAAAAAGAATGTACTTTAGTATTTTTCTTAAGCATGTTATCGGGATTTCCAACAAACGCTAAAAATATTAGAAAACTATATGATATGAATATTATCAATAGTAAAGAAGCATCTCATATGCTTATGTTTACTCACTTTTCTAATCCTTTATTCATATTAGGTACTTTATCTATTTTCTTTTTAAATAATAAAAAATTAGGAATTATTATATTACTTAGTCATTATTTAAGTAATTTTATAATCGGAATTATATTTAGAAAATTTAATACTATTAGTAATAATACAAGTAATGAAAAAGAAAAAGATTTACATTTTGGTCCTGTATTTGTAAATGCTATTAAGTCCTCAGTAGATACTCTTTTATTAATACTAGGTACTCTTACATGTTTTTTAATAATGGCTTCACTTATTATAAATAGATTTGATTTAAATAGTTATAATACCCTATTAATAAAATCAATATTAGAAATAACAATGGGATTAAAAGAACTTAGTTCATTTAATTTTAGTGATTTAACTAAAGTAATTTTATCATCTTGTATTTTATCTTTCGGAGGACTTTCTGTCCATATGCAAGTAATATCTCAATTAATAGATACTGATATTTCTTATAAATACTTTTTTATTGGAAGAGTTTTTCAAGTAGTAATATCACTATTTCTTAGTTATTTAATATACTTTTTATATTTTATATGATAAAATAAACTAAAGGAGAGAGTTATATGTTTAAAGTATATAAATCGGATAAAAAGAAAAGTAAAGAAGAATTAATTTATGAAAAGTATGAAGAAAATAAAGATAAATTAACTTTAAAAAGAGATGAATTATATAAAATCTTAAATGAAGAATTTAGCAAATATTGTTATGATTATTCACCACTTACACCATTAAATATTGAAATTCTTATGAATAATATGAAAGAAGTTGAAACTTTATTAGGAAGTGGGTATAATATAAATGAAAAAAATGTTCAAGGATTAACACCACTTGGGGAAGCCATTATTTTAAATAATTATGATATTGCTAAGTATTTAATTGAAAATGGTGCAAATATTAAAGGAACTGATAAGTTTATGCCCCTTATGATAAGTGCTGAAAAAGAAAATGATAAAATTATGGAACTATTACTTGAAAATGGAGCTGATGCCAATGAATTAGATGTATATGGCTTTAATGCTTTACAACACTTATTTAATAGTGGTCAATTAATGCAGTTAAAATCTCATACAGGAAGTAAAGGAATTCCATTTCATTATTTATATAAAATAGATTATCAACGAAATCAACTAAACTGTATTAATTTATTAGCTGATGCAGGAATAGATATTAATCATACCACAACAATTGATTATCAATTTAATTTTAAAGAAGACTATGTTCCCATTGACATAAACGCTTTAACTCTTGCTTTAAATAATGTTCCTGTTCCATCACAAAAAGTTATTAAAAGACTAATTGAACTGGGAATAGAGCCAAAAGCATATGAATTAATGTCATCAAGAATTTATGATTACCAAGACTCATTTAGTTTTATTCAAGACATAAAAGACTTAGATATATCTTGTTGGAAAGATGCTCCACTTGAATATTTATTTTATTTAAAATATTTAAGAACAATAAAAAAATTTAATATTGAAATGTACACTGGAAATCCTAATGATGGATATAGAAGATCAAAATTAATAAAAACATTAAAAAAAGATTAATAAACTATATAAGTAGTATTAATCTATAAACACTAGTAACTATAAAGCATAAAGATATTCCTACAAATAAAGGAATTATAAACGATAAAATCGTCCATTTTATGCTTTTAGTTTCTTTTTTTATGGTAAGAAGTGTTGTTGAACAAGGGAAATGTATCAAAGCAAATATAATAAAGTTAATTGCAGTTAATATCGTCCATCCATTATTTACAAGTATTTCTTTAAGTGATGCTAGACTTTCATACTCTATTAATACTCCACTTTTCATATAGGCCATAATGATTATTGGAACTACTATTTCATTCGCAGGAAATCCTAAAATAAAGGCAAATAGTATTACGCCATCAAGACCGAGTAAGTCTGCGAAAGGATCTAGGAAGTTAGTACATATTGTAAGTATTGATGAAGTTCCTACATATGCATTAGATAATATATATATAATAATACCTGCTGGTATAGCTACTACTACTGCTCTACCTAATACATATAAAGTTCTATCTATTATACTTCTAATAATAACTTTTAAATATTGTGGTTTTCGATATGGAGGAAGCTCTAATATAAATGATGATGGCATTCCTTTTAAAATTGTTTTAGATAATATTTTAGATATAATTAAAGTAATAAATACCGAAAAACATATAACTAATACTAGCAATAATGCACTTAATAATGAAGAAGTAAAAGTATTATTTAATCCTACAAAAAATATTGTAATAATTGCAATTATCATTGGAAATCTTCCATTACATGGTACAAAAGAATTAGTAAGAATTGCTATTAATCTTTCTCTTTTAGAATCTATTATTCGGCATCCTGTAACCCCTACTGCATTACAACCAAATCCCATACACATAGTAAGAGCCTGCTTACCACAAGCACTACATTTCTTAAAGAATCTATCTAAATTAAACGCTATTCTTGGTAAATATCCCAAGTCTTCTAATATTGTAAATAAAGGAAAGAATATGGCCATTGGAGGTAACATTACTGATACTACCCATGCAAGGACTTTATATGCACCAAACACTACTATATTTCTAATAAATTCTGGTAAAAAAGATAAGATATTATATAAAGGTTCTTCTAAACTAAATAAGAAATTTGATAATAATTCTGATGGATAATTAGCTCCTGTTATTGTTATCCAAAAGACAAATAAAAATAATATTAACATAATAGGTATTCCGGTAATTTTACTAGTTAATATTTTATCTATTTTTCTATTTCTTTCTTGATAATTTTTATTATTATAACTTACACAAGCTTCTGTTATATTTTTAGCATTTAATAATATTTGTGATACTACTTTTTCATTTATATCTTCTTTTCTCTCTTTATCTAATAATTTAATTAACTCATTATCTTCATATATATCATAATTAAGCTCTTGATTTAAAGATTTTATTAAAGTTTTATCATCTTCAAGCAACCTTAAAGATAGCCATCTCGTATTAATATTTATTTTTTTGTTTTCTAGATATTTACTTATCTTTTTTATAGATGATTCAATATCTTTATCGTAAGTAGTTATAAAAGATTCATTAATACTATTTACTGCTATTTTTTCTACTTCTTCCATTAGTTTATTTATTCCAATACCCTTACTTGCATTAGTTACAACAACTGGTACTTTTAATATATTAGATAATCTTTCTACATCAATATTTATATCATTTTTTAATGCTTCATCATATAAATTAAGACATATTACTACATTTTTAGTAATTTCTAAAGTTTGCAATACTAAATTCAAATTTCTTTCTATCAAAGTAGAATCACATACCATAATCGTTACTTTACTTTTATTGAAACAAAGAAAATCTCTTGCTACTCTTTCTTCTTCAGAATGAACAAACAATGAATAAGTTCCCGGCAAATCATATATTTCATATACTTTATTATTATATTTACATATTCCCATTGCTGTATCAACTGTTTTTCCTGTCCAGTTTCCTGTATGTTGTTTAAGTCCAGTTAACGCATTAAAAATAGTACTTTTTCCAACATTAGGGTTTCCCATTAAGGTTATTTTAATATTTTCCATTATATTAATTCAACCTCAACTTTCTTAGCATCATCATTCCTAATTGCTATAATACTTCCTTTTATTAAGTATGCTGTAGGATCCCCTAAAGGACTTTTAAATAAAGAAGTTACTTCTACTTTAGGAATTAATCCCAAATCATAAAATCTTCTTTTTATACTTATATCATTATTTATACTTTTTATTAAACATGTTGCTCCTAATGGAACCTCATTTAATTTACACATAGTATCACTCCATTTTCATATATCTAAAATAATATATGAAAACAGGAAAATTTTGCTATAAATATTAATTAATGTTACCTATTCTATTACATACATTTAGTTAATTATGTGTTATCATACTTTTAGAGATATTGATATCGGTGTTTACTCCTTACTTCATAATAAGGAGGTGGTTCTAATGCACATAAATTTATTACGGGAGGTTTGTGTTGGAACTATTAGTTCTAGATTTAATAGTTATTTTATATACTATTATTGCTATTAAAAATAAATAAAAAAATAACACCGAAGAATATTCGGTGTTTACCAAATTCGAGTAAACATTGAGTTCCAATCAATATCTCTTTTTTATTATATGAAGTTTCCTTCATCTATATACATGATAACATAAAACTTATTTTATATCAAGAATATTATAAAAATTTTATGTTACCAAATGTTGTGTTACAATTGATGTGATACATTTCTATATGAAAAAAGTGACTCAAGTTGTATAATATTGAATTGAAACA
>CALVPR010000035.1 GCA_944351765.1 uncultured Bacilli bacterium | reverse complement strand
AAAATTATAGTAATTTTTCATCTCTAATGTGGAATTTACTTATTCAAAGTGGAATTTACTTTTGCAATTGAGCTTTTTAATTAATTTGGAGTAATTTTTTGGCTTTTTTTAATAAAAAAAGACTAAAATTACCTATTAATGGTAAAAATTAGTCTACAAATCCTATTTTATTAACTGGCCAAATTCTCATAAGTACTGTTCCTTTTACATTTGACAAAGGAACTAATCCTAATTCTGGATCCCTACTATCATATGAATCCAAACGATTATCCCCTAAAACCAAATACATATCTTCAGGAATAACACCATCAGGACAATCTTCTTTTGAACAAATATCTTCAAATAAAAAGTTATTAGTGACAACATCTTCTCCTAAAAAAGATTCTTTATATCCTTTATCATTTATATATAAAACTCCATTCAGATAATCAACTTTTTCTCCTGGCAAACCAATAACTCTTTTAATATATGTTTTTTCATTTTTTGACTTAATAATAACTATTTCGTTTCTTTTTAAATCAAAAATCTTTTGAGAAAACTTAGATACTAACACAATATCACCTTCTGCTAGAGTTGGAGTCATTGAATTCCCGGCAACCGGATGAAAAGCTACTACAAAAGTAAATATTATAACTATTACAACAAATGCAATAATTAACCCCATAAAATCTTTAAAAAATTCTGTAATATCTCTAAAGTCCATATTCTCACATCCCTTAATTACTATAATAATATATCATAATTAACAAATTTATACAATGATATATTATTAGATAATTAAATTTTGACTATTAATTTAATTTATGATAAAATTACAAATGAAATGAGTGAATGATTATGATAATAGAAAATTTAATTTACTTTTTTAAAATTATAAACGTTCCATATCAAATATCACATAAAAAAAAGATTATTTGTAAAAATAATTTATATGATGAAATTTATAAAAACAATATTAAATCTAATATGTATAAACTTAATAATAAATATTATAAATTAGTATTAAAAAATATTAATTTACAAGATACTTATTATACTATAAAATATTTTTGTGATGTAACTGAATTGGAAAAAATAATAATTGAATTAGAAAATGAAAATGAAAAATTAAAAAAAGATATTGTAACTGGATTAGCCACTAGAAGTGAAATTGAAAATTATATTACAACTTTAAATAATGATTCTATTATAGTTATGTGTGATATAGATAATTTTAAAATTGTAAATGATACTTATGGACATTCAAAAGGTGATTTAGTGTTAAAAGAATTAGGAAATATAATTAAAAAAAATATTAACTCTGATAAAAGTAAAAATAATTTTGCAGGTAGATACGGAGGAGAAGAATTTTTAATAATATTTGATTCTAATGATGTAAATTTAATTAAAAAAAATATTGATAAATTAAACAAACAATTTAATAATTTAAATATTGTTCCATCATTAAGCTTTTCCGCAGGAATATCAATTTTCAATAAAGAAAAACATATACAAAAAGCAATAGAAGAAGCAGACTTTGCTTTATATAGTGCAAAAAAAACTGGAAAAAACAAATGCGTTATATACACAAGTGACATGAATAAAAACAAGTAGAACATTTGATTATGCTACTTGTTTTTATTAAATCTTTCTTTATAAGAACAATGTTTACATATATCTAAATACACTTTTCTATCATTAAATCCTTTAATAATATTTTTAACTTTTTCACTATTCATAATTATTTCTATATCATCATTAAATATATTCCCTAAATTACTAACTCCAAAAGAATCTAAACAACATATCGTTATTGTCCCATCTACAAGTACTCCTATTTGATTTTTTAGTCCATAACAAAATCCATGTTCGTTATAATAATTATTACTTATATCAGGCCATTCAAATTCTTTATCTTTATTTATATAAATATTATTACTAATCTTTACATTATTACCATTTATTATTTCATTATAAAGTTTATTATTTATATTATATTTTTCTTTTATTTTACTTAAATATTCTAACATTTTATTATCTAATTTATTATCTTTCAAAGTCCAAAATCTATATACAATAAATATAGTCTTTAACTCATCCACTGCATCTAATATATCATCAATATAATTATCTTTGTTATTTTCACTATGAAGTGAAATATTTATTTGTCTAATATTATTATATTTTTTTAATATATTTATTTTATTTTTTAATAATACCCCATTAGTAGTAATATTAACATATTTTTTATACTTATTTGTTAACGACAATATTTCATCTAATTTATTATGAATGAGTGGTTCTCCTTTAACATGTAAATATATATAATCTGTATATTTATCTAATTTTTTTAGTACAGTTTCAAATTCATCAATAATCATTTCTTTTTTCATTCTATTATCTTTAATACAAAAACTACAATTTAAATTACAAATATTAGTTATTTCAATATATGCTTTTTTAAATCTCATAATATCCCTCGAACAAATTATATCAAAAAACATAAGAAAATACCAAATATATTATCATAATTACTAACGAAAAACATTTATTATTTTTATAATTTTTTTATGTCAGATACAATCTCTACATAACATAATGAATTTACAATAAAAATAAAAAACAAGGATTTCCTTGTTTTAATAATTTTCTTCTAATAATTCAAAATATGCTTTTGGATGATCACAAGTTGGGCATACTTCTGGAGCTTCATATCCATAATGAACATGTCCACAATTTCTACAAATCCAAAACTTTTGTTCTTCTTTAGCAAAAACTTTATCTTCTTCAATATTTTTAAGAAGTGCTAAATATCTTTCTTCATGTCTTTTTTCAATAGCTGCTACTGCTCTAAATTTTCTAGCAATATCAGTAAATCCTTCTTCTTCTGCTACTTTAGCAAATCCATCATACATATCTGTCCATTCATAGTTTTCACCATTAGCAGCATCCTTTAAATTTTCAACAGTACTAGGAACTTCATTATTATGAAGCAATTTAAACCACATTTTAGCATGTTCCTTTTCATTACCTGCTGTTTCTTCAAAAATAGCAGCTATTTGCTCATATCCTTCTTTTTTTGCTTTTGAAGCATAATATGTATATTTATTTCTTGCTTGGCTCTCACCTGCAAAAGCATTCATTAAATTTTGTTCTGTTTTTGAACCTTTTAATTCCATTTTAATCCCTCCTAGATATATTTTACATAATGTTATTATATTTTTCAAGTCAAATTATTTAGTTTTACATTTTATTTTTCCTATAGTATAATATACTTGGTGGTTATATGAATAAATATATTATTAATGAAGAAATAATATTATTTGATTATTTAAAAAAATTATTTCCTAACAAATCAAAAAATAATATTAAATCATTATTAAAAAATGAATGTATTACTATTAATAATAATATAACTACAAAATATAATCATTTATTAAAACAAAATGATATATTATGTATTATAAATAAAATAAATAATTTAAATATTATTTATGAAGATAACAATATCATCGTAATAAACAAACCTAGTGGTCTTCTTACTATTAGTAATGAAAAAGAAAAAATAAATACTCTATATCATTACGTTCTTGAATATTTAAAAATGAAAAAACAAAAAGTATTTATTGTTCATAGATTAGACCAAGATACATCTGGTATTATTATGTTTGCTAAAAATGAAAAAACAAAAAAATTATATCAAGATAATTGGAATAATTTGGTTATAAAAAGAGGATATATAGCAATTGTTTGTGGTAAAACTAAAGATGAAGGAACAATTAAATCATATTTAAAAGAAGATAAAAATATGATGGTACATTCTTCTAGTAGTGGCAAATTAGCTATTACTCATTATCAAAAATTAAAAAGTAATGATAATTATACAATGCTACAAATATATATTGATACAGGAAGAAAAAACCAAATTAGAGTCCATATGAAAGAAAATGGTACTCCAATTATTGGAGATAAAAAATATGGGTGTAATGATAATTCACTAAAAAGATTAGGACTTCATGCAAATATACTTATAGTTAAGAACCCTGTTAATAACAATATATTAGAATTTTTTAGTGAATATCCCAACGAATTTAATAACTTATTTAGGAGGTAAATTATGATATTTAGAAAAGCAATATTATTAGTTCATGGATTTGCAGGGGGAATTTATGATTATGGTACATTAGGAAATGATTTACAATTATATTTAGATTTTGATGTTTATACCTTTACACTTCCAGGTCATGAAAAAACAATTATTTCAAAAGTTACTAAAGATGACTGGATAAAAGCTGCTGAAAATCAAATAGAAACGTTAATAAATAGAGGATACAAAAGAATATATGTCATAGGACATAGTATGGGGGGAGTAATCGCTTGCCATTTAGCAAAAAAATATCCCCAAATAAAAAAACTAATTTTAGCGGCTCCTGCTTTTAGATATTTTAAATTTAAAAATGATAAATTTGATCTTATTGCTAGTTTAAAACAAGCTCCTAATATTATAAAAGATTATTCTTTAGAAACTGTTTTATCAAGATTTTTTAAAGTTCCAGTAAATACTATAAAAGAATTTATGGGATTAGTAAAAGAACATTATAATGATCCGAAATCAATTACTTGTCCTACTTTAATAATTCAAGGCAATAATGATAGAGTTGTTCCAATTGAAAGTGCCAAATATGTTCATAACGCAATTAAAAGTGATGTTAATTATCTTTTTACTATGGATAATGTAACCCATGATGTATTTACAAGTCCAAGAAAAGAAGAGATAACGAATATGGTAACTAAATTCTTAAGAAATACTTACATTCCTAAAAAAATTAATAAAAATATATAAAGAGTATAGAAATTATTAAAATTCCTATACTCTTTTTTAAAAGTTAAGCATTAACCACTCAGGCTTAAACATTAAAAGTATTCCTATTAATATCAATAGAATGGCTCCTATAAATTTAGATATTTTTCCATATTTAGCAGACATACCATTTAATTTCATGCTAGTTACAGCAACTATAAATATAATTAAATCATCAATTAAAAAGAATAATATATATATAAGTATATAACTAATATATTGTATTTCTGATAAATTATTAATTGCAAGAATTTGGGTAAACATAACCGGAAGGCCAGCCGAACAAGCAAGTTCAATTAAATTAACTGATATTGCTAATGCAATAACACCAATTACTGATAGTATTAAACTCTTTTCACTAGTAAATTTTTTAATTCTTTCAAGTATTTTTTGTCTATCTTTTTTAGTAGTTACATTACAACCATCTGCTTTAGTTTTATAAAGACTATATAAATTAAAGAATCCGCCTAATAAAGCTATTATTGCTATTATAAATCTTATTATATCTATTTTAGTTACTACTACTGCTATATTTAACCATGCAAGCATAATCATAAAATAAATAAATGCTGAAGTTAATAGAAAAGCACTTCCTAAAATCCACATTTTTTTTCGATCATGCATTCCAATTAACATACTAATTAAAAATAATAATACCCACATAGCACATGGATTAACTCCATCGATAAATCCCATAACGACTGCTATAACTGGAAGAGTTAAATCTTTAGTATTAACTTCTCCAATTAAAGGTACATCAAAAGTATATTCACCATAATCTTTAATATATTCATCTACTGTAATATCATTATTATCAATTTCGTATGTAGGTAGTTCCTTACCTAAAAGTTCACCAACTTTATCGATATATCCATGAGATGAATAATATTCTATAGTACCAACAAATTTCTTTTTACTATTTTCTTCACTATATCCAAAGAATGTTTTTTCTCCAATTATAGTAAAAGGAACACCTGTTACATTTACATCAAAGATTTCTGATACTTTACTTAATAACAAACTATTATCTTCTTCACTTATTTCATATTTATATACCCTTAAATTGTCATAATCTTTTTGTAAGTCCTCTAATAATTCCATTTCCGCTTCACAATGAGGACATGTATTAGAATAAAATAAATATAAATTTACTAAATTTTCTTCTGCTTTTATATTAGTTACAAATATTAAAGATAACGGTATAGAAAAAAGAATTAACTTAATTTTCTTCATATAAAACACCTTCTACTATTTTTTTTAATTCTTTTTCAGATTTTTCTCCAATTATCCTAGCAACTTCTTTATTATTATTTTCTAAAATTATTACTGGTAATATATCCCCTACTTTATATTCTTCTACTTTATTTGCATCAACATCATAATCATATTCTATATATTCTAGTTTATATTCATTTACTATTTTATTTACTCTTGTGTTCATTATTAAACAAGATGGACACCATAATGCACTAAATTTAATTAATTTCATATTACACCTTTTTTAATAGCAAATGATTATAACATTCATCAAATACTTTTAAGAATTTATCTATCTCTTCTTCAGTTGTTAAATACGATAAACTAATTCTAATAGTATTATTTGCTCTTTCTTTATCTTTAGTTACAGCATATACAGAATTTGACATAGAGTCAGCTGATGAGCATGCACTTTTTGTAGATACATATATTTCATATTTTTCTAAAGCATGTATAAAAGTTTCTGGTTTAATTCCCTTAATACTTAAATTAATAGTATTTACTATTGATTTGTCAGTACTATTTATGTATACATTTTCATAATTAGATAATCTATCTATTATTTTTTTATTTAATTTAGTTATATATTTTATATTTTCTTCTACGGTAGGTACTATTAATTCTAATGCCTTCATCATTGATGCATAAAGAGGCAATGCTGGAGTACCTGCTCTATATATAGTAGTAGATTTACCACCATGAATAAGAGGCTCTATTACAATATTCTCTTTTTTAATAAGTAAGGCCACTCCTTTTAATCCATATATCTTATGAGCAGATATACTTGCTAAATCTATATTACTTAAATCTACATTAATCTTCCCTATAGCTTGTGTGCAATCTACATGAAAAAACGTTTTAGGATTTGTCTTAACAATTTTACTTATTTCATTTATTGGTTGCACAATACCTAATTCACTATCTACATAAGATATGCTAACAAGAACCGTATCATCTCTCATCAAACTTTTTAAATGTTCTAAATCAACAGTTCCATCATCTTTTAAATTAACAAAATCTACTTCAAAACCTTGTTTAGTTAAATAATTTAAAGGAGCAATAACAGAAGAATGTTCTAAAGAAGTAGTTATTATATGTTTCCCCCTATTTTTATATTTCAAACATATTCCTTTTATTGCTGTATTATTTGATTCACTAGAAGAAGATGTATATATAATTTCTGTTGGACTTATTTTTAAAATTTTTGCTATTTTATCAGTTACATATTCTTCTAATTCTTTAGATTTAACCCCTAAACTATGTAATGAGTTACTATTTCCAGGATAATCTAAACATACTTTATTAAATGTTTCTAATACTCTTTTATCTACTGGCGTTGTAGCCGAATAATCTAAATATATCATTTTTTACACTTCCTTATGTATTTAATTCTAACATAAATTAAAGTATTAGTCCACGAAAAAAGGAAACATAAAATTTAATTTAATTTTTATTTTAAAACATACTTAACTATTTTATCCCTAATATTAATCTCTACATATATATTATTTGCTTCTTTTATTTTTTCCTCTACTTCTAAATAAAGTGTACTTTTTGAAGAGGTAGGAGTCTTATTTTTCAAAGAACTTGTATATTCTTGGCCATTAATTGTATATTTAACTTTAATAAAATTTTCTCCTAAAGTATAAGTATCAATATTTTCTAAATTATTTTCAATATTTAGTTTTAATATTAGTTTTTTATATCCTCCTATTATATCACTACTTTTAAGGACACATTCTTCCTTTATACAATAATTATATTCATATATAAATTTATCTTTTAAGTCGTATTCAGAAACTTTTATATTTCCTTTAATAGAAGAATCATCAAAACTTGTAATTTCTCCAACAAGTTTCTCCTCTTTATAATTAACTTCATCAATATTAGTAGGCTTTATCCTTATTTTTATAACTTTTGGGACAAAGATTTTACCATCTTGTTCAAAACCTCCTTCATATTGAATTGTTTTACTCTTCTTTATAACACTATTAGGAATACTATATACCAAAATATACGTTTTCTCATTATCATAAGTTAATAATTGATTTTTATATCCTATCCCTATTGCTTTAAAACTATCATAATATTTAGTAATAGGAACATATTTTTCTCCCCCTGTATTTAAAAGAATTTTATTTAAATCTAATGTAGTATCATAATCCAAATCATATAACAATTTTGTTTTAAATTTTACAATAACATAAGATGTATCATTATACCCTATATCTTCACCGTTATCATTTTTAGTAGTTATATAACTATCTAGTACATTTATATTAAAAGTTGATATAGAAACATTATCATTTTCTTTATATACCTTATAAAATATTCTAACATTTAATATTATGCTAATTATTGTAATAAAACCAATTACTCCTAAAATAGTAAAAACAAACACTTTATTTTCTAAAATATAATACTTAAATTCACGTAATCTTCTTCTTCCTTTTGTCTTTAAAACTTCTGGATCTACTCCTATGGTCAACTCTACTTCTTCATCATCTGTTATATCAATATTCATCTCATCTATGTCAGAAGCAAAATTAAACTTTTTAATATCAAATCCTAATGCTCTAACTATCATCGCCAATATAAAAATATACTGTGGATAAAGTATAATATTAACTATATCACGTAATAATCTTATGGTTTTAGGATCTAATATATCAATTTCCATATTTTTAAAATTATATAAAACTATAAATAAGCCCACAAAAATAATAAAATATGCTATTGATGTAAATAAATATAATAGTTTTGGTTTTTTCTTATACCTCATTAATATATATAATGTTATATTTATTCCTATTATCAAAATTACTGCCAAAAACGTTAATGATCCAACATAACTAGTGGCAACTTGAGTATTTGCAATATTATCAATATAATTTTGAATGAATTTTGCAATATTGTTATACTTATAGACCACATAAATCATGAGAAAAGTTAAAACAATATGGATTATTCTAAAATTTTTTATTAAAAATGCATAAGGTTTTCTAAGTATCATAATATCCCTCTATTCTTTTTTCATTATACACTAAATAAAAAAAAAAAGAAAGAATTTTATTGCTTTTCTTTATAAATAATTATTTGATCAGGTAATAAATATATATTAGGATTCTCATATAATAAAACAGACATATTTGCTTTTATTCCATTAGCTATTCCCATTAGTGTATCTCCTTCTTTTGTAATATAAATGTTTACACCTTCTTTAGGAATAGCAATTACTTGATTTGGATATATATAATCATCTTTATCTAAACCATTTATTTGCGCTAATAAATCTTCATTTATATGATATTTTTTTGATATTCCATATAAATTATCTCCTTGTTTTATAGTATAATAATAAAAATATGGATTACTATTTTTAGGAACAATTATCTGATTTCCTGCTTTTAAAATATAGTCTGGATTAAATCCATTTAATTTATACAAATTAGAAGGAGTTATATTAAACTTTTTACTAATACCTTCTAATGTATCTCCTTGTTTTATAACATATATATCGTACATAAACCCACCTCTATAATAATTTATGAAAAAATTAAAAAAAAGTGCTATTAAGCACTTCTTTGCATAAACTTTCTTTTTTCTTTCATCATATAGTCGCTTACTTTTGTTTCTATTTCTGGCAAAGCTTTAGGGTCAATATTACTAAGTAGTACTTCTTCTTTAATTGTATCTATTTTTACTCTTCCCCATATAATGCCATCTATTATGGCCAAATCATTAAACATATCTGGCGTAATTGCAGTAAAGAAATAGCCAAATATTAATCTTTTAGTAGCAATAATTAACCTTTTACTAGTAAGAACTACTAAATTAGTATTAACAAAATCAAAAGAACTATGGTTTTTTTGACCCATAAATACATATAGCACTTCTTCTCCAGGATTAAGGTGTTTATCTATAACTTTACTATGGCTCCTTATTCTCCATGCTACAGTTAATGGATACTTTCTTTTAAACAGTTTGGCTAATTCATAAGTTTTACTCATTTAATCACCTATTCTTCTGTATTATCATCTAATACTATATTTTTTTGAACAAATTCAATTAAAGCATCTTTTTCAATATAACCACCTATTGAGTCAATAACAGTTTTTCCTTGCATCAATAATGTTGTAGGTGTTCCCCATCGTTCTCTTTTTAAATAACTATTAGAATTAGATAAAGAAATTTGTTCATCAGTAGTCAAATTAGCTAAATTCAAACTATATACTGGGAAATTATATTCTTCAGCTACTTCAGTCATAATTGGAATAAACATTTCACAATATGAACAACCATCATTTACTATCATAACAAGAAATGGCTTTTCATTGTTTATTTTATCCTCATATTCTGCATAAGCAATTGTATTTACCCCAGGCTCTCCTTCTAACTTTACAGGGACTTCTATCTTTTCACTATTACCATTAAATGCAAGTAAACTTATTAATATTACAAGAACTACTCCCCCAATTAAAATTATATCACTTTTCTTTATTTTCATAATAAATACCTCCTTATATAATTTTACATTGTTTTATTATTAAAATCAAGGTATTTATTTTACATTGTAACTATTTTATATTGATAAAATATACGGATTAGTTGAGGTTCCTGTACCGCCAGTAATACTAACAGATGATTTTAAGTATAATACTGGTTTTATTTGATATGAAGTCCAAACATTTTCACTACTAATAGTACCATAATTTGTAAAAAACACATAATCTGAACTTATAGTATAATGCATTAAAGTCCAATAGTTATTTTGATTATTTGAGTCATATAAATAATCATTTTTATAACATTCTGAAGCCATATAATCTGTAATACTATTCCAATTATATATTGCCATATTTAAACATTCACTTCTACTATAAAAAGTTCCCCCACTAGTAGCGTATCCATAATCTGATGGATACATTAATCCTATTTTACCCACCCAATATGTTGGATTACCGTTATATACTGCTGTGCCTCTTTCACGAGTATAAAACATACTTGCTGTTGCATCTTCATAACTAGAACTACCACCTAAGTTCCAATATGTATTTTCTATCATTGACTGATACGTAGAATTTATTGTTGTTAAATATGTGCTATTTAAGTATTTATTTATTGTAGCATTTGTCCAATTGTTTGCTCTATTACCATTATCCCATGGCATAGATCCTATCGAACTATTTCTTATTATTTTTAATCTTTTTTCAGTGCTACCAGATGTACTGGATTTTACATTAAATACTCCAATTATTCTCCATAACTCATTATTAAATGATACATAATTATTAGGATTAGATCCCATATATCTTATGTTACCATCTGGATCATCATTAGCCATTGCATTTGGATTACTAGATAACAATGATTCTATATACTCCGATGCTGGAGGTAAAGATTTTTTAAACTTTATTGTACAAGTTATTGCTGATGTTACATTACTTACGGTTAATACTTTGGTATTTTGATTATAACTTCCTCCAGTACAACTTAAGCTTTCATATTCATAGCCACTATTGGGGGTTACTGTAAACGTTGTACTGCTTCCATGAATGACTATTCTTGAAGTTGGACTACTTATTCCATTCGTTACACTTACTGTTACTGTATATGTCTTCGGAGTAAAATTTACTGTACACGTTCCACTTGCTTTGACACTACTTACGGTTAAGGTATTAGTTGATGTACTATAACTTCCGGTGATTCCACTTGGGCAAGAGACACTACTATATTTATATCCTGTACTTGGTATTACTGTGAATGTTGTACTTCCATTATAGTTTATTGTTTTAGAACTACTTCCTGATACTGTTCCTCCCGTACTAGCTGTTACTCCTACATTATATGTTATTATCTCATTTGTTACTGTACATGATACATCATCGATTATATTTGTAAGTGTTAAAGTATTATTCCCGGTATTATATGATGCTTCAGCATTGGTACAACTTATACTCTTATATTTATATCCTGTACTTGGAGTTACTGTTATACTTGTACTATTTCCTACATCTACTATTTTAGTAGGATTTGTTGTACTTCTACTTATTACACTTGTATTGATTATATATTTACCTTGTATCTCATTTGTTATTACATATCTATTGGTTGGTAAATCTAAACTACTTGTTTTTGAATAACCTACACCTATGTTTACTGTTATACTACTACTTCCAGTATTTTTTATTACAATTTTGACATTTTTTTCTACGCCTGTATTTATTGTACCCTGTGTACTATCAGTGGATGAAGTTAATTTTGCTATTTCGATATTATCATTTATACTAGCAGGATTTACCATCTCATACCATACTCCATAATATAAATTGCTTTCTGTACTATTACTTATATTTACCATTATACTTTTAGCTTCATTCCCATTTATTGTTATTTGTTCATATTCTACTATTTCTGAATTTAAATTAATTGTAGATGCACTTAAATTTATTATTTCATCTGTTTCTACACTTTCCGTAAACATTGCATATGTTGAATATAATGATAATACTATTAATCCCATCACTACTATGCCTAATAAATAATTCTTCTTCACATGCACCTTCTCCTTATATTTATAATAACATCTTTATTTGTCAAAATATGTAACCTTTTCGTATACTTTTGTTAACATAAAAATTACAATAATAATATCATAGTTTTCTAAAAATTTAATATACTAATTACTATGGTTTAATTACCACTATATTGTAATTGTAGTGTTACAATTGATGTGATACATTTCTATATAAAAAAAGTGACTCAAGTTGTATAATATTGTGTTGAAAGAAAAATATTAAACGAAAGGACTTGAGTCACAATGAATAT
>CALVPR010000034.1 GCA_944351765.1 uncultured Bacilli bacterium | reverse complement strand
GTCAGCAGAAATATTACCTTTAACAGAAAGAAGAATTACAAAGAAATTAAGGAAGTGATAGTATGGATAATAGACAAAATTCGACAAATATAAACTGGTACCCTGGTCATATGGCAAAAACCAAAAGGGAAATAGGTGAAAAGTTATCTTTAATAGATGTAGTATTTGAAGTAATAGATGCAAGAATTCCAATGTCATCCAAAAATAAAGATATAGATACTTTAATTAAAGATAAACCTAAAGTATTAATTATGACAAAAATAGATTTATGTGATATGGATAAAACTAATAAATGGAAAAGTTATTATGAAAATAATGGATATCAAGTAATTATGGTTGATTTACTTAATAATAAGAATGTTAATGAAATATTTAATAAAATAAATCCGATTATTAATGCTTTAAATGAAAAGAGAAAGAGTAAAGGTTTAAAAGAAAGAAAAATAAGGGCATTAGTACTGGGAATACCTAATGTAGGAAAGAGTACTTTAATTAATAGATTGGTAGGTAAAAAAGCTACTAACGTAGGAAATAGGCCAGGTGTAACTAAAAATTTACAATGGATAAGAGTAAATGATAAATTAGAACTATTAGATACTCCAGGAATATTATGGCCTAGACTTGATAATAATGAAGTAGCTCATAATTTGGCATCTATGACTGCAATTAAAGAAGAAGTATTAGATTTAGAAGATATAAGTATTTATATAATTAATACAATGTTTAAATATTATCCAGACAATATAAAAGCAAGATATAATATTGATAATAATAACGATATAGTAGAAACTTTAGATTTAATTGGTAAAAAAATTGGGGCAATTAAAAATAATGAAGTCGATTATGATAAAGTATATGATAGAATACTTAAGGATTTAAGGGAAGGGTATTTGGGAAAAGTAACGTTTGACAATTTCTAAAAAAATAAAAGTTATTAACTAGATATAATTATTATATAAAATCTATAATACATTAATTTACATGTAGTACTATAAATGTTATAATTATACCAGTAGAAAGGTGATAACAAATGGATTTAAATAAAAGAGTGGATGAACTTATTAAGATTATAAATAAAGCAAATTATGATTATTATATTGATAATACTTCTAATATAACTGACCAAGAGTATGATAGGTATATGCAAGAGTTAATGATGTTAGAAAGTACTTATCCAGAGCTAGTAAGAGAAGATTCCCCAACAGTTAGAGTAGGTTCAAAAGTATTAGATAAATTTGAAAAAGTAACACATAAAATACCAATGCTTAGTTTAGGTAATGTTTTTAATGAAGAAGAAGTAAGAAGTTTTGATGAGAAAGTAAGAAAAGAAGTAGATAACCCTAAATATGTATGTGAACTTAAAATAGATGGATTATCAGTATCTGCTACATACAAAGATGGTGTTCTTGTAAAAGGTGCTACTAGAGGAGACGGAATTATTGGTGAAGATATTACTAATAATGTTAAAACTATTAAATCATTACCACTTACTTTAAAAGAAAAAGTAGATATTGAAGTACGTGGCGAAATATATATGAGTAAAAAATCTTTCCTTGAAATAAATAAACAAAGAGAAAAAGATAGTGAACCATTATTTCAAAACCCTAGAAATGCAGCTTCTGGAAGTGTTCGTCAATTAGATTCAAAAATAACTGCTAAAAGAAAATTAGATTGTATAATATATCATTTACCAAATCCACTTGATTATAATATTTACACACATTATGATGCTCTAGAATATATGAAAAAGTTAGGGTGTCCAGTAAGTGAAAATAATGTTATTGCAAATAATGTTGATGAAGTAATTGAATATATTAATAAATGGACAGAACTAAGAGAAACTCTTCCTTATGAAATAGATGGTATTGTTATAAAAGTAAACGATATAAATGATCAAAATAAACTTGGATTTACTGCTAGAACTCCTAAATGGGCTGTTGCTTATAAATTTCCTGCAACTGAGGTTACAACAAGATTAATTGATATTATATTTACAGTAGGAAGAACAGGCAAAATAACTCCTAATGCTGTATTAGAACCCGTTAAAGTAGCAGGTTCTACCATTGCAAGAGCAACTCTTCACAATGAAGATAATGTCTTAATTAAAGACATTAGAAAAGGAGATATTGTTGTAATTAGAAAAGCAGGAGATGTTATTCCAGAAGTAGTAAGAGCTATTAAAGAAAGAAGAACCGGTACAGAAGAAAGATTTAGAATGATTGATACTTGTCCTATATGTCATACTAAATTAATTAGAAAAGATACAGAAGCAGATTACTATTGTCCTAATAATGAATGTAATGCTAGAAATATTGAAAACTTAATTCATTATGCAGAAAGAGATGCCATGAATATTGAAGGACTTGGAGAAAGTGCTATTGAAGACTTATATAATGAAGGATTCTTAAAATCAATTACAGATATTTATCACTTAGAAAAATATGAAAAAGAATTATTGTTACTTGAAGGATATGGAATTAAAAAAATAAATAATTTAAAGGAAGCTATTCTAAAAAGTAAAGATAACTCATTAGAAAGGTTGCTATTTGGATTAGGTATAAGACAAGTAGGCAATAAAACTGCCAAATTATTAGCAAGACAATATAAAAATATAGATAATATTATAAATGCTACTTTTGAAGAATTAAACAATATTAATGATATAGGTCCAATAATTGCTAAAAATATTGTAGAATACTTTAACAATAAAGATAATATTAAACTTATAAATGATTTAAAAGAACTTGGTATAAATATGACTTATATATCAAATAATAATTATACAGAAAGTGATGAATTTTTAAATAAAACATTTGTATTAACTGGTACTCTTAACAATATAACAAGAGAAAAAGCAACAGAAATAATAGAGTCTCTTGGTGGTAAAGTAAGTTCTTCAGTTAGTAAAAAAACTAGTGTTGTGATACTTGGAGATAATCCAGGAAGCAAATATGAAAAAGCAGTTTCATTAAATATTCCTATTTGGGAAGAAGATGAATTTTTAGAAAAAATAAACTTAAAATAAAAAGTACGTAAATATTAACGTATTTTTTTGTTTTAACTAATGTTTTATTTTTTTCTCAAATAATAATTTTTAAACATTCTATGTTTAAGAAAATTCCTAAAAATATTATAACAAATTAATATTATAATTGACAGTATAGTCAAAGTAATATTTTCTTAATTATTGCAAAAAATAATTATATATATTATAATTTAAGAAAGTAGGAGAGTGTAGTATGAAAAAAAATAGAAAGAAAATAAGATATGATAGAATAGCAATAGTTTTTATTATATTAATATTGATAATTGGTTTAATATTCGGGGGAATTAAATTATTTACTAATAAGGACATAGCAAAGAATAATAATGAAGTTAAAATGATTCATTTAAGAGATTTAGATGAGACCAATAAATTCGTTAGTGATAATGAATTAAAATTAGAAATAACCTATGAATATAATGATGAAAAAGAAAAAGATAAAGTAATATCTCAAAGTATTAAAGTAGGAGATGTTATAAATAAAGGTGATACATTAAAAGTTGTTATTTCTTTAGGTAAATTAGATAAAGAAAAACTTGCTAGTGATAATATAAATGAACTTGGAACTGTTCCTATTATGATGTATCATGGAATAGTAGATATGAAGTCTTCTGAAACCGAATATACTGGTGGTAACGTTGATAAAGATGGATATAATAGAACTGCTGAAGCTTTTAGAGAAGATTTAGAATTTTATTATCAAAATGGATATAGAATGGTAAGACTTACTGATTATATTGATGGGAATATTGATGTCGAATATGGTAAGAGCCCTATTATATTAACGTTTGATGATGGCAATAAAAATAATTTAAAGGTTACAGGACTAGACGAAGATGGAAATATTATAATTGATGAAAACTCAGCGGTAGGAATACTCGAAAGTTTCAAAGAAAAATATCCTGATTACAATGTTACAGCAACATTCTTTGTAAACGGAGGATTGTTTAATCAACCTGAATACAACGAAAAGATACTTAAATGGTTGGTAGAAAATGGTTATGATGTAGGAAATCATACGGAAAATCATCTAGATATAAAAAAATCTAGTTCGGAACAAGTAAATAAAGAAATAGTTTCTGTATATAAACAATTAGATGAAATAATTCCAGAAAAATATGTAAATATAATAGCTTTACCTTTTGGTAGCCCATATAATAAAGAGCATGAAAATTTCAGGTATGTATTAAATTCTACATATAATGATACTACTTATGAGACTAAAGCTGCATTAAGAGTTGGATGGGATGCTGAATATTCACCATTTGATAAAGATTTTGATCCAACATTTTTAAAAAGATGTCGTGCTTATGATAACAATGGAAAAGATTTTGATATAGAGATGGTGTTTAAGTTACTTGAAACCAAAAGATATATATCTGATGGAAATATTAGTACGATAGTAACTAGTGAAAAAAATAGTAGTAAAATAAGTGACAATGTAAATAAAGAAGTTATAACTTATTAGGAGTTTGATAATATGAAATTAAATAATAAAGGTTTTGCTATAACAGGTATTTTATATACAGTATTGATATTGTTTTTATTGCTTTTATCATCTTTATTATTAATGTTAAGTACTAGAATTAATAGGTTAATCAAATTAACTGATAGTATAAATAGAGAAGTAGAAAATACAAATATTATTAATATAAGAGATTATGATTCTACAAGCAATGAAAACCCAAACAAGATAAGCAATCCTATTGACGGTACTAAATTTTTTATAACAAGTTATCGAGGTAAGTATGAATTTAAAATCAATGATAATAATACTTGTTATTCATATTTACCAGAAAATACACTTTTATCTATAAGTGGCGGTATTTTAAAATATAAATTACCAACTTTAGATGAAAGCGGAAATTATGTAGTAGACACATCTAATTTAAATGATTTAAATGATTTAAAAATTTTTGATTGCCAAAATGAAAATATTAATAAAGTAAATTTTGTGAAAGTTTATACTTCTACGAAAGATTAACATCTTTCTTTTTTTGTTTTTTTTTGATATAATCGATAAGGAAATGAGGGATATTATGAAGATTAAATATACATTACTTCATAAAGATAAAAATAGTAATGCAAGATATGGTACTTTAGAAACTAATTATGGAACATTTGAAACACCAATGTTTATGCCTGTTGGTACACAAGCAACTGTAAAAACTTTAGATACAAGAGAACTTAAGGAGATAAATTCTGCAGTCATATTATCAAATACATATCATTTATGGTTAAGGCCAGGTGAAGATATAGTGGCTAAAGCAGGAGGTCTTCATAAATTTATGAATTATAATGGACCAATACTTACTGATAGTGGTGGATTTCAAGTTTTTTCTCTTGCTAAACCTAAAGATATTACCGAAGAAGGAGTTAAATTTAAAAGTCATTTAAATGGAGAAAATTTGTTATTAACTCCCGAAAAGTCTATTCAAATACAAAACAAATTAGATAGTGATATTGCAATGAGTTTTGATGAATGTCCTCCTTATCCAGTGACTCATGAGTACATGAAAAAAAGTGTAGAAAGAACACTTAGATGGGCTAAAAGAGGAAAAAATGTTCATAGTAATGAGCAACAAAGTTTATTTGGAATAGTTCAAGGTGGAGAATTTCAAGATTTAAGAGAATATAGTGCTAAAGAGACTGTTAAATTGGATTTTGATGGTTATTCAATTGGTGGTACTTCTGTTGGAGAAGATAAAGAAACCATGATGAAAATGATTGATTATGGTATCAAATATTTACCAGAAAACAAGCCGAGATATTTAATGGGAGTAGGAGAACCTACTGATATATTTGAAGGCGTTTTAAGGGGAATAGATATGTTTGATTGTGTTCTTCCTACTAGGCTTGCAAGACATGGGCATGCTTTTACTTTGGATGGTAAAATAAATTTAAAAAATGCTAAATATAAAGAAGATTTTACTCCTATAGATAGTGAATGTGATTGTGAATGCTGTAAACATTATACCAAAGCATACATTAGACATTTAATTATAGCTAATGAAACTTTAGGGCAAAGGCTATTATCAATACATAATCTTAGATTTTTAATTAAAATAACAGAAAATATAAGAGTATCTATTAAAAATGATGAATTTAAAGAATATATGAATGAATTTATTAGTAGATACAGAAAATAAGTGTTATCTTATATAGAACTATTCATAAAAGAAAAATAAAAAAATTTTAGAACTTATTAATTTAAGTTCTTTTATTATATATTAAATTCTTTAAAAAAATTGTAAAATGTTATATAATAAATATGTATATTGAATGTGAGATGATCTTATGAGTATAAAAACTAAGTTATTAACAATAGATGAATTAATTTCTGAATTTAAGAAATATAATGATAATGCAGATGATATTAATTTGATTAGAAAAAGTTATGAATATGCTTATGATAAACATTTTGGGCAAAAAAGAATATCTGGAGAAGAATATATATATCATCCATTAAATGTTGCTATGATACTTACTGACATAAAAGCGGATTGTAAATGCATTTGTGCTGCACTTCTTCATGATACAATAGAAGATACAGATTCCTCAAAAGAAGAACTAGAGCAAAAATTTGGTAAAGATATTGCAATGCTTGTTGATGGAGTAACTAAAATTAATAAATTAAAATTTAATAGTGATAGTGAACAAATGGCTGCTAATCAAAGAAAAATATTAGTAGGGCTTTCCGAAGACGTAAGAGTTATTATTATTAAACTTGCTGATCGTTTGCATAATATGAGAACTCTCTATGTAATGTCTGCAGAAAAACAAAAGAAAAAAGCAAAAGAAACATTAGAAATATTAACTCCAGTAGCACATAGATTAGGTATTAATAAAATTAAAAGTGAATTAGAAGATTTATCTTTAAGATATTTAAAACCTGATGCTTATTTTGATATAGTAGAAAAATTAAATCAAAAGAAAAGTGAAAGAGATGAAGCAGTAGGTAAAATGTTAAATGATGTGTCAGATTTATTAAATGAACACAACATAGTCCATGAAATAAAAGGAAGAAGTAAAAGTATATATAGTATATATAATAAATTAAACAAAGGTAAAAAATTTGATGATATATATGATATATTAGCTCTTCGTGTATTTGTAAATACAGAACAAGAATGCTATCTAGCTTTAGGTCTTATTCATTCTAAATACAAACCTGTACCCAAAAGATTTAAAGATTATGTAGCTATGCCTAAAACAAATTTATATCAATCATTACATACTACTGTTTTTGGTATTGATGGAAAATTATTTGAAATACAAATTAGAACTTATGAAATGGATAAAATTGCTGAATATGGTATTGCCTCCCATTGGTCATATAAGGAAAACAAAGATGGCACTAAAGCTGGTAAAGATGCAATGGAACAAAAATTACAAATATTTAGAAGTATTATCGAACTTAATCAAGAAACTAGTACTCCGGAAGAATTTATAAGTAGCATTAAAAAAGACGTCCTTACTAATGATTCTATTTATGTATATACTCCGAAAGGTGATGTTATAGAATTACCAGAAGGAGCAACACCAGTAGATTTTGCTTATAAAGTACATAGTGAAGTTGGAAATAAAATGGTTGGGGCAATAGTTAATGATAATATAGTACCTCTTGATTATGTTTTACATACTGGAGATATTATTAAAATAAACACTTCTAATGCTTCAAAAGGGCCTAATAAAGACTGGTTAAATTTTGTTATAACTACACAAGCTAGGGGAAGAATAAAGTCTTTTTATAGTAAAATAGAAAAAGAAGATATGATTGATAAAGGTAGCGATATACTAGAAAAAGAAATAAGAAAAAATAATTTATCAATTAATGAAATACTTAGCAATAAAAATATAGATATTATATTAAATGAATATAAACTAAAAGATATAGATGAGTTATATATAGATATTGCGTCTGGAAAACGAAATGCTTCTAGTATAATAAAATTAGTAACTAAAAAAGAAGAACCTAAAGAAAATTTGATTGATAAAATAAATGATGCTTCTTATAAACAAAGTTTTGGTAAAAATGAAGTTTTAGTAGAAGGAATACCTGATATTAAAGTATCTTTGAGTGGATGTTGTAACCCAATTCCAGGTGACTCAATAATTGGATATATTACTAAAGGAGCAGGTATTTCTGTACATAGAACATGTTGTAAAAATATTGCAGATATAGATGAAAGACTTGTTTCTGTTAAATGGAATAATGATATTAGTAAAAAATTTGCTACTGATTTAATAATATATACTAATAGTGATGATAATCTTTTAGACATAATTACTAAAGCGGCTTCTAATAACATTACAATTGATAGTGTTACTACTTTAAATAAAAGTGAATATAAAGTATATAGTATTACTGTTTTAGTAGAAAATGCTGATAAGTTAAATAAGTTTTGTGTTGATTTAAATAATTTAGGATTTGTTTCTAAAGTTGAAAGGTTGATGAAATAATGCGAGTAGTAGTACAAAGAAGTAAATTTTCTTCCGTAACTATTGATAAAAAAATAAATGGGAAAATAGATTTTGGTTTAACTTTATTGGTAGGATTCACTGATAACGATGACGAAAAAATTATTGATTATATGGTTGATAAAATAATAAATCTTCGAATATTTGATGATGAAGATGGTGTTATGAACAAGTCTTTATTGGATGTTTCAGGAAGCATCTTATCTATTAGTCAATTTACATTATATGGTGATGCTAGCAAAGGAAGAAGACCTAGTTATATTAAAGCATTAAGAGGAGAAGAAGCAACGGTTTTATATGATTTATTTAATAGTAAATTAAAAGAAAAAAATATTAATGTTCAAACAGGTATTTTCGGAGCAAATATGCTTGTTAATATTCAAAATGATGGACCGGTCACTATATTATTAGAGAAGGAGAATAAAAAATGAGGGAGAATAGAATAAATTATAAATTAGTCAATTTAGCTTTAATTGTAACTATAATATGTCTAATATATTTAATTAGAGGATTATGGCTTGGAGTAGTAGGTAAAATATGGGAAATACTATTTCCATTTCTAATAGCATTTGGTATTGCTTATGCTCTTCACCCAATTGCAAAAAAAATAGAACGCAGTGGATTTCCTAAATGGTTATCAGTATTAGTAGTTACTATTATTAGTTTAGGTTTTTTAGTAACTATAATAATATTAATAGTTCCCTTAATGTATGAACAAATATTATTATTCTTAACTAATATATCTACATTAATTACTGATTTATCTACTAAATATGAAGTTAATTTAGGAGTATTGCAATCTTCAATTACTGATATTACTACTAATGTAATAAAAACGCTTGGTACTTATATATCAGATGGAGCATTAAATATAGTTAATTCTACAATTAATTTTGGAACAGCATTTATTATTGTCCTTTTTGTCTCAATTTATTTACTTGCAGATATGGACAAAATAAGAGATTTCATTAAGAGACTTTTAGGAAATAAAAATAAGAAAAAATATAAATACATAAAAACTTTGGATAGAGAGGTAACAAATTATTTTTCAGGATTAGGAAAAAATATATTAATTCAATTTATAGAATATACATCAATATTTTTCTTAATAGGACATCCAAATTATCTAATATTAGGGGTACTTGCTTCTTGTTCTACAATTATACCAATATTTGGAGGATTAATAGTTAATATTATTGCTTTATTAATTGCTTCAGTTATTAGTGCTAAATTGTTTTGGTTAACTTTAATAATATGCTGTGTATGTCCTCAAATTGATTCTTATATTATTGCTCCAAAAGTATATGGTAAGACCAATAATATTCATCCACTCATTAGTATATTTGCTGTATTTGCAGGTGGTATATTGGGAGGATTTATAGGAATCATAATATCTCTACCTCTTACAATAATAATTATTGCTACAATTAAATTTTTTAGAAATGATATAGATAATAAACTAGAAGAAATCAAAGAAAAGAAATAGGTTAATTATGACAAAGATAATTATTAATATGTTAAAATGTATTAAAGTGTGGGAAGATTATTATAAAAAAGTAAATTTGAAAGCGAGGAATTAATATGAATCATTTGAAACTATTTTTAGTATTAGGAGTATGTTTATTTGTTGGAATAAATAATATTGTTGCTGAAGAAGAAAATCCTAAAACTGTTTTTGATGAAAATATTTTAATTGATTATGATATTATTGGGAGTAGCGTAATAGGAGGATATAATGTAACTATTACTAACAAAATTGACGGAGCTGCATTAATCATTGGGAATTCGATAGTAGTTAATTCAAACATTGAATATGCATTAATTAGTGGACAAGATATAACAATAAATGGAAAAATAAAAGATGCATTAGTTGCAGGTAATAATGTTATTTTAAATGAAAGTTCTAATGTTGAAAGAGATATTATTATATATGGAAACAATGTTGAAATATCAGGATTAATTAATAGAGATGTTACTATTTACGGTAATAGTGTTAAAATCGATAGTGTACAAATAGCGGGAAATATTAAAATAAATGCTACTAATATAAACATTACAGAAAATTCTGCAATTTTGGGTACTTTATCATACAATGATGATGCTGTTTTAACTAAAGCAGAAAGTGCTGCAATTGGTAATATTAATACGTTTAAAGTGCAACAAAAAAATACTTTTGCTGATAAATTAAAAGAACACGCAGTAAATTTAATTGCTATGGTTGTAGTTTTTGCAGTAGTATTATTAGCGTTCCCTAAATTATTTAATGATATTAAATTAAAAGACAAAAATTACTTGAAAACATTAGGTACTGGATTTGTAACAATATTAGTTGTTCCTATTGTTAGTATAATATTGATTTTTACGAAACTAGGATTACCGGTTGGTATTATTTCTTTAATACTTTATGTTATATGTCTTTATTTATCATTTATCTTATTAGGATTTTTGTTAGGAAAATATTTTATAAATAAGGTTTTAAAATTTAAATGTACTCCATATTTGACTGGCATAGTAGGAATTACAATATTATATGTTTTACATGCTATCCCTTATATAGGAGGCGTAATAACTTTCGTATCAATTATGTATGGGGTAGGAATATTTATTAATTTATATTTAAAATATCGTAATGAAAAAAAGAGTGCATAAAAAAACAATCCTTATAATGGGGTTGTTTTTTTAAAAATTATTTAATACATTGGAAATAGAACTTGCTAATGAGTTAAGAGCACTTTCTGTATTAACATTGGTTTGACTATATGTTGATAATTGTTGTTCCATAAAATTATTTAATCCTTGTAAATTACTATTAATAATAGTAATTAATTCGGATATAGATTTTGTGATCTTTGCAGTAGAATTTGTAAGAGAAGTTGAATTAACATTTTGACATATATCATTTAGATTAGCATTAATTTTAGTAAGTGAAGAAGCAAGTTCCTCATGTACATCAATACTTCTATTTTGAATTCTTTTTAATTCTGCAAGTTTGATTTTAATCATAATAAAGCCTCCTTTTAGTTACCATTATATGTTCTTTGTTGTGTTTGTTGTGTTGATATAGCAAGAGTATTCATTGTATTAACATATTTATCAATAACAGGAATAATGGTATTTGATAAACGACTAATACATGTATTTAACCCATTAATATAACTTTGTAAATCGGCTCCAGAATCATTTTGCCAATTTTCTTGTACAGTTTTTAATATATACTGTAAACTTTGAACATTATTTGCTAATTTTTGATTGTATGTGGCAAGATTGCTTGCGCTATTTTCAAGTTCTATAGCGTTATTAATTTGATAATTTCCTTCCATAATTAAAGCCTCCTTTTAATTTGATTATAAATTATTTTTTATATAATAATAACATGCATCTGCAAATTTTTCTCGTTGGTTCATTTCCCCTGTATATCCTTCAAACCAATAAGCAAAGGAATAGGTAGCATCATCGACTGTAGTTTTTTGCATTAATTTTTCAAGCCCTGTACCATTATATCGTGTTTCTGATAATTCAGTCCATGCGTGTTCAAGTTGAGTATTTAAATCCCAACTTTCAGGATGCCTTCCACTTAACCATTGAAATAATCCTTGCGCAGAAGAACGAGAATTCTTTACATCTAGTGAAAATCCTGACTCTTGGGCCATATTTCCTAATATTCCTGCAATTTGTTCATCACTTAATCCTTTTGATTTAAAGAATTCATAAGATTCATTAATAACGTTCCATTTTTCATCGCTATTATTAATCTTGTTTTGTAAATAATTAAAATTACTTTCTCCAGAATCATAAGCTGACTGATCTGTGATTCCTGAATCTGAAGTTGCATTTGAATAAAAAACTTTTGATTGACTAATTGTATTAACAACATTTCCATTGGAATCAAATACACTATCTATAAGAGCAACTAATGCTGCTAGTGCTTTTCTAGCTTCTTCGTCAGTTACACTATAACTTTGTAATTGTTGTTCCATGAATAAATATAATCCATCTAAACTATTTTTTAAATCTCTAGAAGTTATGCTAATTTTGTATCTTAAGTCTTGATTAGATTGTAATAAGACATTAGACCTAACAATGCTTACTATACGGTCTATTTCATATATTACATTATTTAAAATGTAACCGGTTTCGTTATTAATATTGTTTAAACGATTTTTTAAACGCATTACTTCTGGCATATTAATTTTTATCATATAGTCACCTCCATATCTTCTTTTAAATTATATCATACTGTTTTTTTTTAGTAAATATATTTTTTATTTATTGACATGTAAAATATTAAATAATATAATAACTCTATAGTTTGTATTAGGTGTAAGAGGTATTATTATGAAAGAATTGAAAGATATAGAAAAAAGTATTATAAAAAAATATCGAAAAGAAATATATAGAAGATTTATAAGAGCAATAAATGATTTTGATATGATTCAAGAAAATGATATTATTGCAGTATGTATAAGCGGAGGGAAAGATAGCTTTTTACTCGCTAAATGTATGCAAGAACTTAAAAGGCATAACAAAATACCTTTTGAATTAAAATTTATTGTTATGAATCCTGGATATAATAGAAAAAATTTAAAAAAAATAAAAGAAAATGCTAAAAAGCTAAATATTAATATAGAAATATTTAAATCTAATATTTTTAGTGTAGTGGATGTATATGGGAATAAAAGTCCTTGCTATCTATGTGCAAGAATGAGAAGAGGAGCTTTATATGATTACGCTCAAAAGAACGGATGTAACAAAATTGCTTTAGGGCATCATTTTAATGATGTAATAGAAACAATTTTATTAAATCAGCTTTACAACGGACAATTTTCAGGTATGTTGCCGATTTTGGATAGTGAGCATTTTAAAAAAATGAAATTAATAAGGCCACTTTATTATGTTAAAGAAAAGGATATAAAATCTTGGGTAAAATATAGTGAACTTGAATTTTTAGACTGTGCATGTTCTGTAACTAAAAAAAACGAAGGGAAAAGACAAGAAGTAAAACAACTTATTGAAAATTTATTAGAGACTAATGAAAATGCCGATATTAACATATTTAATTCAATGTTCAATGTCAATAGCAATACTACCAAAACAAGCAAAATTAATTAGAAGTTAATTATATAGACATGCTTATAGCTTTGTGTTATACTTAATTTAGCTAGAGAATACGATTTCTGTATATAAAACCGACTAAATAGATATTTAGGGAATCTAATATATATTATGTGTTGAAAGCTTGTCAAACCAAGAATCCTAATTAATATATTGTGATTTACCACCTGTGTGATTGCGCGCGGGTTTTATCTAATATGAAGCCGTTTCTCTGGCTTTTTTTATTTATAAGGAAAGTTCGACTTTTGTATTATTTGTTTACCAAAGTCATTGACAAACGAATGTTTATGTTT
>CALVPR010000033.1 GCA_944351765.1 uncultured Bacilli bacterium | reverse complement strand
TGTTTCAATTCAATATTATACAACTTGAGTCACTTTTTTCATATAGAAATGTATCACATCAATTGTAACACAACAATATTCTTTAGTCTTTTATTTTAAAATTATTGACATAAATTATATATAAATATATAATTTTTTTAGGAAGGATTGATTAGATGTTAGATTTTATTTGTTCAAAACAATTTTATTTACCTATTATATATATAGTAGTAGGAATCATTTTATATGGAGTTATTGCTAGTTCAATAAATAGAGTTAGCAAGTTTAAATTTAAGAAGAATGCAAAGACTGATAAAAAAAGAATAACTATAATATCTGTTGTAAAAAATTTAATTAAGTATTTTATTGCTATTATTGTAATACTTGCTATACTTAGTGTATATGGAGTTGATACTACTAGTATTATTGCTTCATTAGGAATAGTAGGAGTAGTACTTGGACTTGCTTGTCAAGATATAGCAAAAGACTTTTTAGCGGGTATTTTTAATATATTTGATGAAGCGTATGCAGTAGGGGATACTGTTAAAATAAATGGCTTTATGGGAGAAGTAATTTCTACTGGTTTAAAAGATACTAAAATAAAAGCATATACTGGAGAAGTTATGACTATTTCTAATAGTGCATTTACTGAAGTAATTAATTATAGTGCTGCAAATGCTAAAGTAATTGTTGATATTAATGTGAGTTATAATACTAATATTGATAAATTAGAAAGTATATTAGAAGGATTAAAAGATGATATTAAGAATATAGAGAATGTATGTGGAGATGTAGAACTTCTTGGTGTATCTTCTTTAAGTGATTCTTCGATAGTATACAGTATTGTAATTGAATGTAAGCCAATGACATATTTGGGTGTAAAAAGAAATACTTTAAAATTAATTAAAAATGAACTTGATAAGAATAAAGTAGAAATACCTTATAATAAATTAGATATTTATGTTAAAGAAAAATAATTATGAAAGGGGATAAAATGAATAAGACAGAATATTTTACTAAAGAAATTGAATATATAAAAGATGAAAAAAATAAAGAAGATATAAAAGTATTAATAAATACACTTCCGGATTATTTCTTTATAATACCGGCATCTTCAACAGGGAAGTATCATCCAAAATTTGCAAGTTCTAATCATGGGCTTGTAAAACATACAAAAGTAGCGGTTAGAATAGCTCACGAATTACTTACTAATAATAGTATTGGAAGTAAATTTAGTGATGAAGAAAAAGATTTAATAATTATGGCATTGATGCTTCATGATGGATTAAAGTCAGGTAACCCTAAAGAAAAATATACAAGAGTGGATCATCCACTTCTTATATCTAAACAAATTATGGAAAATGCTAGTAACTTGAATATGGAAACAGATAATGTAAGAAAACTATGTGGAATGATTGAAAGTCACATGGGAGAGTGGAACTGTGATTATCATAAAAAAGAGGTGTTACCGAAACCTGTAACAGAACTTCAAAGATTTGTTCATATGTGTGATTTTCTTGCTTCTAAAAAATTTCTTAATGTTGAATTTAATGGTTATAATATAAAGTATTAATAATAAGTAACTATAATAAATATATTTAAATGGGTGAGTCTATGAAAAAAGTATTTATTATAGTTATAATTATGTCTATTTTATTAATAACGTTTTTATTTAATATTAATAACATTACTAATAAAAAGTATTATACAAATAATGATGAATACTTTATTGAAGTAGATTATCCATATTTTAATAAAGAAAATATTGATAATTATATAAGTGACTATGTAAATGAAACAATAACAGAATTTAAATATAGAGTTGATGAGTATAGTTATATGTATTTGGACTATGATTATAGTGTTAATAATAATGACATAGAAATAATTTTTTATAAATACATTAATATTAATAATAAAGTTAATATAGATAATATCGTTTTTTACATAAGTAATAATCAAATAAATATAAAAGAAGTTGGTAATACTAATAATGATAATAATATATACCAAAAAGATTTTATAGATACAAATAAAAAGATAATAGCACTTACCTTTGATGATGGACCTAATTATAATACTAGTAAAATACTAGAAATATTAAATAAATATAATGTTAGTGCTACTTTCTTTGTTTTAGGTAGTGAAATATCAGGCAATGAAAAAATATTAGAAACTATGAATGAATATGGAATGGAAATTGGAAATCATACATATTCACATAAACTTATGACAAAAATGGATAATGAACATATAATAAAGGAAATAAAAGATACTAATGAACTTATTTATAGTGTTATAGGTAAATATCCTAAAGTTGTAAGACCTAGTTATGGTTCTTTTAATAAAAAAATAAAAGAAAGTATAAATATGCCAATTATTATATGGGATATTGATACGTTAGATTGGAAAAGTCATAATTCGAGTAAGATAGTATCTAGAATTATGAATAAGGTAAGTGATGGTGATATTATTCTTATGCATGATATATATAGCGCTACAGTTAAGGCAGTAGAAATAGTAGTACCTAAATTATTAAGTGAAGGATATCAAATAGTAAGTGTAAGTGAACTCTTTTATTATAAAAATATTGAACTAGAAAATGGGAAAGTATATGGAAAGGCTGGTTAAAATGAGTAAAATAGTAATTGTAGGATGTGGAAATGTAGGAATGAGTTATGCTTATTCTTTGATTAATCAAAAATGTAGTGTCGATGAACTTGTTTTAATTGACAAAAATATGGGAAAAGCAGAAGGAGAAGCAATGGATTTGAATCATAGTATTCCATACTCTCCAAATAGTATTAATATAAAAGTAGGTAATTATAATGATTGTTCTAATGCCGATATAGTAGTGTTATCAGCAGGTGCCAATCAAGAAGTAGGAGAAACAAGACTTGACTTAATTCATAAAAATGATATTATATTTAAAAGCATTATTAATAGTATTATGGAAAGTGGATTTAATGGTATATTTTTAATAGCTACAAATCCTGTTGATGCTATGAGTTATATAACATATAAATATTCTGGATTAGATTCTAATAAAGTAATAGGAACGGGAACTAGTCTAGATACAGCAAGACTTAGATATATGTTATCTAAAAAGTTAAATATTAGTCCTAAAAATGTTCATGCATATGTAATGGGTGAGCATGGAGACTCGGAATTTATTGCGTGGAGTACTGCAATGGTAGGGACAATTAATATAAGTGATAAATTAACCATTGAAGAGAAAAAAGAAATAGGTATTCAGGTAAGAGATTCAGCCTATGATATTATTAAGAAAAAAGGAAATACTTCATATGGAATAGGTACTTGTTTACTTAGAATAACTAATGCAATATTAAATGATGAAAATGCAATTATTACAGTGTCTTGTTATGATAATAATGAACTTTATGTAAGTATTCCTTGTGTAATAAATAGAGAAGGAATTAAAGAAAAATTAGATATTAATTTAAATGAAGAAGAAGAAAAAATGTTAAATAAATCAAAAGAAATAATTAAAGGAGTTATAGAAGAAAGTAAATAAAATTATGGGTATGAAAAGAGGAGTGACCATGAAAAATTTAAAATTAGAGGAATTTAACAAGTCTTTAAGAGGAAAGAAAGTAGGAATATTAGGTTTAGGAGTTAGTAATCTTCCATTAATAGATTATTTATATGAATATGGAGCTAATATATATTTATTTGATGAAAAAGAATATGATAAATTAGATTCCAATGTTAAAGAAAAAATAAATAAATATAATTTAAAATGTAATTTAGGAAACAATTGTATGGAAGACTTAAAAAACTTTGATATAATCTTTAGAAGTCCAAGTATACTTCCAACAAGAAAAGAGTTAGTAGATGAAGCAAGTAGGGGATGCTTAATTACTACGGAAATTGAAATGTTGATGAAATTAATACCTTCTAAAATAATAGGGATAACGGGAAGTGATGGTAAAACTACTACCACAACATTAATATCGGAATGTTTAAAAGCAAATGGTTATAATGTATATGTCGGAGGTAATATTGGGACACCATTATTTACTAAAGCTAATGAAATGACTGAAGAGGATATAGTAGTTTTAGAACTTAGTAGTTTTCAACTTATGGGAATGACTGTTAGTCCTAATATATCAGTAATTACTAATATAACTCCAAATCATTTAAATATTCACAAGGATATGGAAGAATATATTTTATCTAAAAGAAGAATTATTGATAATCAAAATAAAGATGATGTATGTGTATTAAATTATAATGATGAAATAGTAAAAGATTTTAGTAATTATGCTAAAGGAGAAGTAAGATATTTTTCTAAATTTGATAATATAAGTAATGGATTTTGTATTAAGAATAATGCTATATATAGAGTAATTGATAATAATTATAGTAAAATTATAGATACTAAAGATGTTTTATTAAGAGGAAACCATAACTATGAAAATATTTGTACTTGTTTAAGTGCTATTATAGATTTAATTGATATAAATAAAGCTATCGAAGTATTTAAAACTTTTAAAGGTGTAGAACATAGATTAGAGTTTGTAAGAGAAATAAATGGTGTAAAATGGTATAATGATTCAGTATCATCTAGTCCGACTAGAACAATAGCTGGATTAAATTCTTATGATGAAAATATTGTTTTAATAGCAGGCGGTTATGATAAACATATTGATTATGATGTAATTGGAGAACCTATTGTGAATAAAGTATCTACATTGATATTGATGGGAGACACTAAAGAAAAAATATATAATGCTACAGTTAAAGCTGAAGAAAAACTAAATAAGAAAGTGGATAAATATATGGTATCTTCATTAGAAGAAGCAGTAGATTTAGCATTAGATAAAGCCAAAATTGGTGAAGTAGTATTATTTTCTCCTGCAAGTGCTAGTTTTGATATGTTCAAAAATTTTGCTGATCGTGGTGAAAACTTTAAAACTTTAGTTAATCAAAAATAAAAAAGTAGGCATTTCTTTGCTTACTTTTTTATTGTAAATTGGTTATCATTCACATCAATGGTAATTTTATCACCATAATTAATGTTATTAGAAATAATATTGTTTGCTATTAATGTTTCAATATTTCTAGAGACATATCTTTTAATAGGCCTTGCTCCATATCTTTCATCATATGAATTATTTATAATATAATCTTTAGCATTATCAGTAACATTAATTTTTATATTTTTATCTTTAAGTCTACTTTCAACATCTTTAATGATTTTATTTAAGATATCGTAAACTACTTCTTTTGATAATGATTTGAATATTATAATTTCATCAATACGATTTATAAATTCTGGTTTAAACGTATGTTTTAATTCATTTAATACAAGTTCATTAGCATTTTCTTTATTCTCTAAAATATGTTCACTTCCTAAATTAGATGTCATTATTATAATAGTATTTTTAAAATCAACAGTTCTTCCTTGGGAATCTGTTATTCTACCATCATCTAATATTTGAAGAAGAATATTAAATACATCTCTATGAGCTTTTTCTATTTCATCAAATAAGACAATGGAATAAGGATTTCGTCTTACAGCTTCAGTAAGTTGACCACCATCATCATAACCAACATATCCAGGAGGAGAACCAATAAGTCTTGCTACTGAATGTGGTTCCATATATTCACTCATATCAATTCTAATCATGTGTTTTTCATCATCAAATAGTTCGTAAGCTAGAGTTCTAGCAACTTCTGTTTTACCAACACCAGTTGGTCCTAAAAATATAAATGAACCAATAGGTCTATTAGGATCTTTTATGCCTGCTCTTGCGCGTATAATTGCATCACTAACAAGTTTAATTGCGTCATCTTGTCCCATAACTCTTTTTTTCATATTTTCTTCAAGATGCAATAGTTTATCTCTTTCACTTCCTACTAATTTGCTAATAGGAATATTTGTCCATTTAGAAATGATTCTTGCTATATCGTCTTCATCAACAGTATCACTTAAAATATCTGATTTATTTTGTTTATTTAATTCTTCAAGTTCTTTTTCAAGTCTTGGTATAGTACCATGTCTTAATTTAGCAGCATTTTCTAAATCATAATTATTTTCTGCAACATCTAATTCATAATGTGCTTTTTCTATTTCTTCTTTCTTTTTACTAATTTTAGTATTAATTTCTTTTTCATCATTCCAACGATTACGTAAATCAGTTTCTTTTTCTTTTAAAGAAGATATTTCTTTATCAAGTTCAATAATTCTATTTTTTGATATATCATCTTTTTCTTTTTTTAAAGCCTGTTTTTCAATTTCTTTTTGCATAATTTCTCTCGTTAAAGTATCTATTTCTGTTGGAACAGACTCCATTTGTACTTTTATAGTAGCACATGCTTCATCAATTAAATCAATTGCTTTATCTGGTAAGAATCTACTAGTAATATATCTATCAGATAGGGTAGCAGCAGCAACTAGTGCTTTATCTTTAATATTCACACCATGATATACTTCTAATCTTTGTTTTAAACCACGAAGGATTGTTATGGTATCAAGAACAGTAGGTTCACTAACCATAATTTTTTGAAATCTTCTTTCAAGTGCTCCATCTTTTTCAATATATTTACGATATTCATTTAGAGTAGTGGCTCCAATACAATGAATTTCACCCCTTGCAAGCATAGGCTTTAACATATTTCCAGCATCCATTGCTCCTTCAAGGGCACCTGCACCAACAATCATGTGAATTTCATCAATAAACATAATTATATTACCATCAGAATCTTTAACTTCTTTAAGTACGGCTTTTAATCTTTCTTCAAATTCACCACGATATTTAGCACCTGCAATTAAGGCTCCCATATCAAGTTCCCAAATAGTTTTATCTTTTAAACTATTAGGAACATCACCTTTAACAATACGCATAGCAAGTCCTTCAATAATAGCAGTTTTACCAACTCCCGGTTCACCGATTAAAACGGGATTATTTTTAGTTTTTCGAGATAAAACTCTTGTTATACTTCTAATTTCATCATCTCTTCCGATAACTGGATCGATTTTTCCATCTTTAGCACTTTTAGTAATATCTCGACCATATTTTTCTAATACATTTTGTAAATTTTCTTCATAAGGATTTTGTCCATTCATACAAATCCCTCCTTTCATACTACATTAACAATTATAACACTATTTTAGCAATTGTCAATAGAGATTGCTAAAATAATAAAATTGCTAGTAATTATAAAAAAAATAGTGTATACTAATTATATAATAGTGGTGATAATATGATAAAGAATAATAAAGGTTTTATGTTAGCGGAAGTAGTTATTGTATCAGCAGTTTTAATAACAACTTTAGTATCATTGTATGCAGGTTTTGCTAAAGTATATAAAGCTTATGAAGAAAGAAGTAGTTTTTTTGATACAGATAGTATTTATGCTTTAAAAAGTATTGAAGATACACTAATAGATGAAGGACTTTTTAACAATATTATAAATGAAATAAATACAAGTAATTATGTATCGTATTTAGCAGAAAATCTTACTGATGATAGTTATATTAATAGTTATTTAAAAGAACTTTTAGGAAATTATAATATTGAATATTTTTATATAACCAAATATGATAGTGAAAGTTTAACAACAATAATAGAAAGTGATGATAATAATATAATTTTTAATGATTTCTTAAAGTATTTACAAAAAAATTTAACTTTTGATAATAATTATAATTATATTTTTCTATCTAAAACAAAAGATGGAAGATTTGCATATTTGAGGGTGTTATAATGAAAATAAATAATAAAGGATATTTAATGGTAGAAATAATTGTAGCTTCAGTAATTGCCATGGGACTTGCATATTTTATTTTGGAATTAGTAATTGACTTAAAAAATAGAAATGAAGACTATTATGTAAATACTTTACTAGAAACAGATAAAGCATTAATGACAAGAGAAGTAATGAATGATATTAGCAATTATAAAATTAAAAGTATTACATCTAATAATACAGATTATGTTGAATTTGTTTTTTATATAAATGGAGAAGAAAAACATAAAAGGATAACTATTGCAGAAGAAGAAGGCTTTTATATTTTTAAATATGGAATTTTTGAATTAGGTGCTTATGTTATCGATGAACAATATTATCAAAAAGAATTTTCAAATAAATTAAAATTAGGGGAAGTTAAGATTATTAATAATTGTTATAGTCCAGATACTGGTAGTTACATTGAGTGTAAAGATTCTACTGATGAATCGATGAAAAACGTTGAAAATGGGTTAGTAACTATTAGTATTGTTGCTAAAACATTGTATTCTGATTATAATTATGGATTAGAATTAAATGTTAATTATAAAGTAAAAAGTATGGAAGTAATTTTAGAAGTGCCCCCTGTTATTAATGATGTTAAGCTTACTGCAGAGACCACTACTAGTTTTAAAATTGAAGTAGATGCTACTGCTAAATATGAAATAGATAAATATGAATACTTCATAAGAAAAAATGGTGAAACAGAATATAATCAAATAGACTCGGGTATATGTCCAAGTAATAGTAATATATGTACTATAGATTCTTTGGATACTAATACTAAATATGATGTAAAAGTAAAAGTAATTGATAAGCGAAGTTTTAGTAGTGAACTGGAAAACAGTATTACTTTAAAAGAATTTAAATGGAATAAATATACATTAGTAGATGTAATAGAATGTAAGGAAAAATTAATAACAGAAGAAGAAATTAGTGATTTAAATAAACAATTTACATATTCACATATTCCTTATTTTACTAATAAATATAAATTGAATTTAAATGAAGAAGAATGCTATTTTATAGTTAATGAAGCTGATATAAATACTAATTCGGAAAATAAGAAAGAGTTTACTATTCAAGAATTTAATACTTATGGCTTCAATACAATTTTGATTAATGAAGATAATATTAATAAAGTAGAAGATAAGTATTTATTTAAGAGAATTGATAAAATAGATATAAATAATATTACTGATACGGAAGTAGATGCAAAATTATCATCATATGAATTAGAAAAAATAACTACAAAAGGCAAAGGAGGATTAGTTGAAGAAGTAACTTCAATTGTAAATGATACTTACCCTGAAAATGGACAAAAAGATGGATATTGGTATGAAATAATACCTTAACCATCTTTTTCTATTTTTATTTCTTTATTAATCATTACTTTAATATTACTATCATTTTTTAATTGATTATATAAATTACTATCAACATTTAGATTATATGTTATATTATCATTAAATTCTTTATTTAAAATATTACATTCTTTTAGTAAATAATTAACAGTATTTATATAATTATAATTAAAAATTATATCAACATTATATCCTTTTATTAGTTCTTTAATATTAGAAAGTTTTAAACATTCAACTACACTTTTAGAATAGGCTCTAATTAAACCACCTGCACCTAATTTAATACCACCAAAATATCTTATAACAATACATATTACATAATTAAGACTATTTTTTTCTAATACTTGTATAATAGGGCTTCCAGCAGTACCATTAGGTTCTCCATCATCATTAAATTTCTTTATATCATTAATTATATATGCATAACAATAATGTGTAGCATCTTTATATAAATCTTTTACTGTTTTTAAATATAAATCTATATCATCAATATTATAAATTTTATGAATAATACAAATAAATTTGGAATTTTTTATAATAATTTCGTTAGTAATATCATTATCTATAGTAAACATACTATCACCACATCAATTATAACATTTTATTTACAGAACTTCAATTTTATATTATAATTAATGGGAAAGACGTGATGTTATGGAATTTTTAGCAAACGAAAATATTGTATATACAAAAGATAAGGATATATCATATATTCAATTTAAGAAATTATTAGAATATCCTGAATTAATACATGCATTTACTGTCGATAAAAGGTTTAATTTTAAAACGGCATCTAATAATGAAAAAGATAAAAATTATGATATTGCCATTAATAATTATAAATTATTATGTAGAAATCTTAATTTAAATTTTAATAATTCTATTAGATCCGATTTAGGACATACAGATAAAGTGAAAATAGTTGATGAAGTTAAAGCAGAAAACTTTGATATAACAGAAGATAAATATGATGGATTAATTACTAATAAAAGTAATATTAATTTAATAACAACTTCTGCTGACTGTATAATATTTTTAATATATGATTCTATAAATAAAGTAATTGCTAATGTCCATTCTGGATGGCGAGGGACATTACAAAGAATTATAATAAAGACTCTTATCAAGATGCATAATAAGTTTAATTCTAATTATGAAGATATAATTATATGTATATGTCCATCAATTAGAAAGTGTCATTTTGAAGTAGATTATGATGTATTTGAAATGTTCTATAAAGAATTCAAATATGATAATATTTATGAAAAGAAAGGAAATAAATGGTATATAGATACTATCTTAATAAATAAATTAATGTTATTGGAATTAGGGGTAAAAGAGGAAAATATAATTGATAGTAACATCTGTACTGTTTGTAGTGGCAAGTATATTAATTCATATAGAAAAGATAAAGATAATTTTAAGTTAAATACGTCAATTATTAGTTTAGTAGAAAGAAGATGATATAATGCAAAATTTAAGTAATAAGAATATGATACATGTAATAAAGGATAATATATCATATTTACAATTTAGAAAATTATTAGAATATCCAGAAATAGCCCATGCATATACAGTGGGGTTAGATAATAATTTAAGGACGGTTGTTAATTCGGGAGTCACTTCTAATTATGATAATGGTATAAATAAATATAAAATTTTATGTGATGATTTAGGAATTGATTTTAATGGATGTGTTAGAGCAAGTTTAAATCATACACCAGACATAAAAATAATTCCAGCAGATATTGATATGCCTTTTTTTGATAATGATAGAATAAGACATGATGGAATTATAACTAATGAAAAAGGAATAAACTTAATTACTAATTCTGCTGATTGTATAACATTATTTTTGTATGATAAAGAAAAAGGTGTTATTGGAAATATTCATTCAGGATGGAAAGGAACATATAATAAAATATTAGAAAATGCTCTAAAAAATATGCATGAATATTATGGATGTAATTACAGAGATATTATGATATTTATCTGCCCTTCAATTAGATATTGTCATTTTGAAGTTGACTATGATGTATTTGAACTTTTTGATACAAGATTTAGAGAATATTCTAATATTATTAGAAAAAAAGGAAACAAATGGCACATAGATACAGTATTAATAAATAAATATATGTCACTTGATTTAGGAGTTAAAGAAGATAATATCTATGATAGTGAAATATGCACTGTATGTAATAAAGATACTATTAATTCGTATAGAGCTCATGGTAAAAGTTTTGGGTTAAATGCGGGAATTATAGGGATGAGAGGAAAGGTTAGATGTTTAAAGAAGAATTAAGTTTAGTACCACATTTACCTGGTTGCTATTTAATGAAAAATTCTAACAATAATGTTATATATGTAGGAAAATCAAAAAATTTAAAAAATAGATTAACTTCATATTTTAGGGGAAGCCATATAGGAAAAACAGCAATGTTAGTAAGTGAAATAGATCACTTTGAATATATTATTACTTCTTCAGAATTAGAAGCTTTATTATTAGAGATAAATTTAATAAAGAAATATAATCCAAGATATAATATTTTGCTTAGAGATGATAAAAGTTATCCATATATTGAACTTACTAATGATAAAGTTCCAAGACTAGTGGTAATAAGAAATCCTAATATAAAAAAGAATAAAACACATAAATTATTTGGACCTTATCCTAATGTTACTGCTGCTAGAGAAACAGTAGATATATTAAATAGATTATATCCTTTAAGGAAATGTAAAACTTATGGAAAAAAAGAATGTTTATATTATCATATTGGACAATGTTTAGGATATTGTACTCATGAAATTGATAAGGAGATTATTGATAACATGAGAAGTGAAATAATTTCTTTTTTAAATGGTAATCATGAAATAGTAACTAAGAAATTAAATGAAGAGATGGAAAAATATTCAAGTAAAATGGAATATGAAAAGGCTATGGAATATAAAAATATGTTAGATTATGTAATTGTCGTACTAGAAAAACAAAAAGTGGAACTTGATGATAATATAGATCGAGATGTAGTAGGATACTATACTAACAATAATTATTTATCTGTTCAAATATTGTTTATAAGGGGAGGAAAACTTTTAGATAGAAAAAGAGATATATTTCCAATGGTTGATACTTTAGAAGAAGAATTAACTTCTTATGTATCTAAATTTTATGATAAACATAAAATAAAACCTAAAGAAGTATTAATTCCTGATATATTAGATGAAGATATATTAACACAAGCTTTTGATATTAAGTTTTTTATTCCTAAAAAAGGAACTAAAAAAAACATTTTAGATTTGGCTTTCGAAAATGCTAAAATATATTATGATGAACAAATGAGTTTAACTTTAAAAGATGAAACAAAAAGAGTAGAAGCAATGAAAGAGTTAAGTGAAATTTTAAATATTCCTAATTTAAGTAGAATTGAACTTTTTGATAATTCTAATTTATTTGGTAGTTTTAATGTATCAGGAATGGTCGTATTTATTGATGGAAAGCCTTATAAGAATGAATACCGTAAATTTAAAATAACTAATGATAAAAATGATGACTATGGTACAATGCGTGAAGTTATATATAGAAGATATTTCAGAGTTTTAAAAGATAAATTAACTAGACCTGATTTAATAATAGTAGATGGTGGTATTGGACAAGTTAATGTTGCAAGAGAAGTAATAGATAGTCTTAATATGAATATTCCAGTAGTGGGTCTAAAAAAGAATGATAAACATAATACTTCAGAACTTATTGGTAATGATCCTTTAGAAATTATTAATATAGATAAAAAAAGTAATTTATTTTTACTTTTAACACAGATGCAAGATGAAGTTCATAATTATACTATTTCTTATCATAAACAAATAAGAAGTAAAGGAGCGTTATCAAGTATATTAGATAATATAGATGGAATAGGGGAAAAAAGAAAAAAAGACCTACTTAAAAAGTACAAAACTATTACCAAAATGAAAGAAGCCACATTAGAGGAATTAAAAGAAATATTGCCTACTGATGTAGCTAAAAACTTTTATGAATTTTTAAAAGATTATAAATAGCAAGTGACTAATTATCACTTGCTTTTGCAATATTAATTATTTCTTTTCTTAAAATAATAGCATTTAATTCTATATAATTGTTTTTGGCATTTTTTTTAAATATTTTTTCTAAATTTTTTTTAGTATCAATTCCATAAAAATAAATAAAACTTTTTTTATCTTTTAATGATATTACATTTAATATCCAATTCTTTTTTTGAAAGTAAGTAGAATATATTTTTTGGATATTAGAGTTTATAATGTTTATATTAGGAACTATAATTTGTCCAAATGTTTCTGGTAATAAATTACAAATAAATTCTTCTTTTGTATCGTTAATAATCATTTCTTCTAATTTAGTATCAATGTCTTTATAGCAAGAATTAAAATAATTAATATACCAATTTTTATCAATATTTCCAATTTTTATTAAATTGTTATATGCTTCTATATCTCTATTAGTAGTATTGTTAGTTTGTAAATTTATAGTATTATCAATGATCCCAGCAATTAATAATTTACATAAATTTTTAGAAAGTATATTTTCTTTTTTATTTTCTACTATTTTTTCATATATTAAAGTGCAAATAGAGCCAATTTTTTGAATTGAAACTTTAATATTTTTCTTTGTTTTCCAAAATTCTTCATAACCACTGTGATGATCAATTATTTCAATAATATTATTGTGATGAACAATATTATCAAAAAAATTAGGATTAGAAACATCTAAAATGATAAAATTATCTTCTTTGTTTATTGTAACATTATCAAACTTAAACCCTAATTCTTTTATTAAAGGGCATATACTATCGTTTTCTTTAGCAGAAGATACGGCATAAACATTAGTATACCCCAATGAATTGAGTAGAATTTTATATGCAATTATACTGCTATATGCATCAATATCTATATATTTTTTACCTGATGTTATAATTATTTTCGTATTCATTTTTCCTCCTTTATATAATTATAATACATTTTAATAGAAAAGATAAAAGATTGTACATTTGTAAATGATGTGATACAAAAATTTTTATAAAATGACTCAATTAATATTGAGTTGTTTTTTTCTTTG
>CALVPR010000032.1 GCA_944351765.1 uncultured Bacilli bacterium | reverse complement strand
TAGAACAATTGTCAAGTCAAGTGTCAACAAAATAATTACTCTAAGTAATTAAAGGGATTTTTCGTGCTTTTGTCCTGCATTTTTCTAAAATAGGGTTGACAGATACCATATTTACTGATATAATTTAACATGTCGTGGGGAATTAGCTCAGTTGGCTAGAGCATCTGCCTTGCACGCAGAGGGTCAAGGGTTCGAGTCCCTCATTCTCCACCATTATCGGGAAGTAGCTTAGCTTGGTAGAGCGCTACGCTTGGGACGTAGAGGTCGCAGGTTCAAATCCTGTCTTCCCGACCATTTATGAATTAAGACTTTAATGAGTCTCTTTTTTTTGTCCCAAGCATCCTTTTTTGCACATTACCCTTGACCCTCTGCTAAAGAAAATACTAATAACTATTATATATATTAAGAAAGATACTTAATTTTCATAAGTATCTTTTTCTATTCTTATTCTAGTAAATAGTTTGTCCAAATCTTCATATTTAATTCTAAAAGATATTCCTTTATCATCCATTGTACCAATTTTATCTCCTCTTCGGTAAACACTTATTTTAATACATATAGAAATTATACCTCTCTCAATTAAATCAATAAAAAAATTAAAATTCTTTAACTGATAATAACTTATAGTAAAATAATGAAAATATTCTATATCATCAATAAATTTTCTACTAGCAACAGCAACCGCTAGTAATTTTAATTTACTCTCAAGTTTATTCTTTAAATAATCAAAAGTCCAATATACAGTAGTACCATCCACTATATAACCATCTTTACCATAAATCCATAAACTAATACGTTTACTCTTTCTAAACACTTTTAATATAAAGCTATAATTTATTCCTGCCTTTCTTTTCTCTAACGTATCAACTTCTGCAGATAATACATTACAAGACTTATACATATAATCAGGATATCCATAATTATTAACTAAATATTTAGAAACTTTTTCTTTACTATTAGGATTAGCATTAAATAAATTAACTAATGACTTAGTATAACATCTTCTTGCCTTTAATTCAATTCCATCATAATCCGGAAGTCCCTTATTATCAAATTCTTTTCCTATTAAATATTCAAAAGTCATTCCAACCCCAGCACTTCCTTTTGTTACACTTTTTACCCATCCCAGCTTTTTTATCCTTTTAAATTCATTATCTAATTTTATAATATTATTCAACCAAAACATCTCCTTTCATATATATTATTGATAATAAAAAAGCCAAATTACTTTGACTTTACATAAAAATATTAAAATTTGACGCAAAAAAAAGATAGCATTCACTATCTCTTATCAACTTTTATCAAATTATTATAAACTTCTTCTAAAGCTCTTCCTATATTACTTTTACATTTATAATCTTTTTCATTCATTTGGTAATAACCTGTTTTTGTCATTTGTTTACTTCTATCTGATGCAATATATACAAGCGCATATTTAGAATCAACAATATTTAATATTTTATCAATAGATGGATAAATCACTTTATCAACTCCCTCTCCTATATTATTACAATACTACACATTCTTTTTTTTATCAATAGATTTGACAATAACTAGACATTCTTTTTGAAATACTCATCAATCTTCCAAATAATTCTTTTGTAGTCTTCATCCTCTAAATAAGAAGTATCAAGTGCACTTGCTTTTGCTTTTATATAGCGATAATCTACAAAAGAAGAAACAATATTAAATAATGCTACTCCATCTTTTTCTAATATATTTAAGGCTTCTTTAATTGGATCACCGTTTACTATTGTATCAATAGATTTAGATAAAGTCTCTAAAATACGAAGCTCACTTTCCCCAATTGAATGATTTTTATAATCTTTGCTATAATCATAAACAAACCTAATATTAGAAATACCAACCATTGCTTCTAATTTAACAACATGCTCTAAAAGTGCTTGTTTCATCTGCATTGGTCCTACTTCTTTAATGAGTTTACGAGCCCCATAATCATCAGAAAAAGCTGTTGCATCACCATAATCTATAAACTTAATAATAGCCCCAATTAATTGCTCTTTTACATATTTAGCAGCTGTTGGCAAACAACCCCTATCTATTTTATTCATAATAATTGCATCCACACTACCAACTCCTTAGTATAATAATTATACCAAAATATAGAAAAAAAAGAAATATTTTTTTCTAATATTTCTAATCTACTTTACGACAATATTCACAATCTTATTTGGAACAACAATTACTTTAACAACTTCTTTTCCATGGATATGTTTTTGAACATTTGATGATTCCATTGCTTCTTTTTCAACATTCTCTTTTGTTTCATTTTGTTTAATCTTGATTGTATCTCTTACCTTACCATTTACCTGAACAGCAATAGAAATAACATCATCAATAGTTTTATCTACATCATATTTAGGCCAACTAAAGTTTTCTAGAAGTTCTGTATTACCTAATATTTCATTTAATTCTTCAGTTATATGTGGCGCAACCGGATGTAATAATTTAATTAAAACCATATAATCATCTTTTGATATACTACTAGCATCAGTATAATTATTTACAAGTTTCATAAGTTCAGATATAGCAGTATTATATTTCATTGCTTCAAAGTCTTCGCTTACTTTCTTAATTGTTTTATTAATTATTACTTCTAATTCTTTTGTATATCCTTCTTTATCATTTAATTTATCTTTTAAATTATATATTTTATCTAAAAATCTACTTACACCTTTAATGGCATTATCATTCCAAGGACAATCAAGTCCATAATCACCCATAAATAAGATATAAGTCCTAAGAACATCTGCTCCATATATATCTACTACTTCATTAGGATCTACGACGTTTCCCTTACTCTTACTCATTTTATCTCCATCAGGTCCAAGAATTAATCCTTGAGCAGTTCTTTTAGCATAAGGTTCTTTCGTAGGCACTACACCAATATCATATAAGAAATGATGCCAAAATCTTGAATATATAACGTGTCTTGTTACGTGTTCCATACCACCATTATACCAATCTACTGGTAACCAATATTTTAACTTATCCATACTTGCTAGTTCGTTATCATTATGTGGGTCAATATATCTTAAATAGTACCAAGAAGATCCTGCCCATTGTGGCATAGTATCAGTTTCTCTTTTAGCGTCTCTTCCACATTTAGGGCATTTACAATTAACAAAACTATCTATCTTTGCAAGTGGACTTTCTCCATCAGTTCCTGGAGCAAAATTATCTATTTTAGGAAGCTTTAAAGGTAACTCTTCATAAGGAACAGCCACATTACCACAATGTTCACAATGAATAATTGGAATAGGTTCTCCCCAATATCTTTGTCTATTGAATGCCCAATCTTTCATCTTATATTGTGTAGCTGCTTCTCCAATACCTTTTTCCTTTAAGAATTCTATCATCTTACTAATTGCATCTTTTTTATTGTCTATTCCATTTAAGAATTCTGAATTAATCATTTCTCCATCCCCTATATAAGGAAGAGTATCATCACTAGGATTCTTAATTACAGGAATAATATCAATATTAAATTTTTTAGCAAAATCATAGTCTCTATCATCATGAGCAGGCACTGCCATAATAGCTCCTGTTCCATATCCCATCATTACATAATCAGATATATAAATAGGTACACTCTTACCATTAACTGGATTAATTCCACGAATTCCTTTAATAAGTACTCCTGTTTTATCTTTAACTAATTGAGTCCTTTCAAATTCTGTCTTTTTACTAGCAACTTCCCTATATTTATATATTTCATCCATATTTTCAATAATATCTTTATTCTTATCTATTAAAGGATGTTCAGGAGCTATAACCATAAAAGTAACTCCAAATAAAGTATCAGGTCTAGTAGTATATACTTTTAATTTATCTTCTATATTTTCAACATCAAAAGTAACAAAAGCTCCAGTTGACTTACCTATCCAATTTTCTTGTTGCAATTTAATTCTTGGCAAATAATCAACATCATTAAGTCCTTCAAGTAATTTTTCAGCATATTCAGTTATTCTTAAATACCATACATCTTTTTCTTTTTGAATAACATCACTATGACATATATCACATTTTCCACCTTGTGAATCTTCATTAGATAAAACTACTTTACAAGATGGGCAATAATTAACTAAAGTTTTATCGCGAAAAGCAAGGCCATGTTCAAATAGTTTTAAAAATATCCACTGTGTCCATTTATAATAATTTTCATCAGTTGTATCTATTGTTCTTCCATAATCAAATGAAAAACCTACTCTCTTTAACTGATTAGTAAAATTCTTTATATTATTATCAGTAACTATTCTTGGATGAATATTTGTCTTAATTGCATAGTTTTCTGTTGGAAGTCCAAATGCATCAAATCCAATTGGGAATAATACATTATATCCTTCCATTCTTCTTTTTCTAGCAATTACTTCAAGTCCTGAATAAGCTTTAATATGTCCAACATGCATGCCGGCACCTGATGGGTAAGGAAACTCTACTAAGCCATAAAACTTCTTCTTACTATAGTCTTCACCAGTTTTAAATGTTTCATTTTCTTCCCAATATTTTTGCCACTTTTCTTCTATACTTTTAAAATTATACATTTTCTTTTCCTTCTTTCTTTTGATAATATCTTCCTAAAAGTCCATAACAAATTATAATAAGTAATATAAGTAAAACTAGTCCTATTAGTAATTGCCATATAAATCCTTTTACTAGGTATACCACTATTATATATATTGTTGATACAATAAATGTATTTATAAATGAATATATCCATAAAAATTTCTTATAATTAATTTTCTTTATATCAATTTTATACATACTAATTAAATAATATAATTCTACAGGAACCTTATTTTTATTAAACCTTTTCTTTTTTCTAATATATAAAAAATAATTAACAATAAACATTATTATAAATACTATTAAATATTCTAATATAATTCCTATTATTCCACTATCTAACATAAATCCTCCTTATCATATAAAAATACACCCCTATTTCTAGGAGCGTATATACGCGGTACCATCCTACCTTATTACTTTTATTTATAACGTAATTACCCGGTCATAGACAACTAAAAAGACAAGTTCATAATTATTTCTTATAAGTTTCCACCGACCACTTATTCTCTATAAAAGTCCTAATTATTACTACTTCTTTTCTTCGTTTTTATGTTATTATACTATACTTCTTTTATATACTCAAGTAATTTTAAAAATAAAGTTACAAATTTTGGTTCTAATTTAAATTTTCTTAATTTTCTTATTTCTATTCTTTTCTTCTTTATTGTCATATTACTAAACATAATTGCATCAGCCTTTTCTTTTAAGGTTGTTTCTATTTCTAAATCATCAATTATATTAGCAATATCATCGTTAATTAAGTTAACTGCTTCTATTTCTGTATTAGTACCTTTACAATTAACTACTAAACTGCCCATAACAGATATATTATTAATTTCTACAATAAAATCATTTTTTTCGGTATATGTTTTAACAGGAATTGGTGTTCCATTAAAGAAGGCTGATCCAAGGCACTGTCTAATATTTCTAAATCTTACTTTATAATTACGACTACTTGGAACAGTTCCACTTCTTCCTTCAAGTGGTCTTATAATTAAAGTATAATTATCTTTTTCATAACGATATTCAAAATTAGTAATTAAATAGTCGCCATTTTTGTAATTATCAGTAAGTCCATCATCTTCATACATATTATATATATTATTGGCACCCGGAAATACATGTACTTCCAAGTTAACTGGATTACCAGTAGTTTTATCATTAGAAAGTGGAATAATTGCTCCTGATTTACAAAATACTGGATAATCTTCATCTTTATAAAAACTCATATAATATTTATTACCAGGATATTTTTTACCACTTATATAATCATACCATATACCTTCAGGAACAAATACTCTTTGAACTACTCTATTCATAACGGTATTTTTCTTTTTAGTAATAGGGGCTACAAACATTTCACTACCAAAGAAATATTGATTTTTATAAAGTGGTTCATCATATATTCTAGGATACTTGTAATAAAATGGTTGAACAAGTGGTGCACCAGTTTTATGATAGACATAACTTTCACTATATAAATATGGAATAAGTTTATGCCTAAGTTGCATATATTCTCTTATTACTCCAAGATTCATTTGATTCCAACGCCATGGTTCTCTTTTATAATATTTTCCTCCATCACTTGCTAGTAAAAATATTGGACTAAAAGTACCTAACTCAATATAACGTAAATAAAGTTCACTACTTTCAATACCACCATGAAAGCCCCCTAAAGCATGGGCTACAAAACTAACTCCAATATTAGAAGCTGATAAATTATAATATGGAATTGCATTAATAGTATCCCAACTTGCATTAGTTCTTCCAGTGTATATTACTGGATATCTATGAGGAGCTATCATACTATTTCTTGATAATATAAGTCCCCTTGTTCCTAATATTAAAGGAAGTTCTGTATAATGATAATGATTAAGCATCCATAAATTAGTTAAGTTTTTAGGATCATTATAACCAATATTAAAGAAAGTTACTCCCATACTTTGTAAAGGTTTAACACAAAGATTAAAATATAAAGCAAGTCTTGTCATATCTAATGGAAGAAGTGATAAATTTTTAGTAGCTCCTAAATACTTACTCATTTCTGGATATAACTTGTCAGAAGGTCCTACTCCTAATTCCGGATTTATTTTAACAGATAACTTAATATCTTTACTCTTTAAAAAACTAACAACATTTCCGACATCTATTAAATTATTATCAAAAGAAAAATTATTAACATTATCATGCCATTTATCTCCAAGTACCATAATGGATAAAGGTATATCATTATCTTCAAATTTATTTATAACATTATATATATCATTAGTATTATATTTTTCATTTTTATACCACCAGTTACCTAAAGCATATCTAGGTATTAAAGATGGATAACCAGTAAGTTCATAATAATCTTTTAAACATTGACCAAAATCTCTTCGATATACAAATAAATATACATCAGTTTCTGGGTTTTCCCTACTTATAAAATTATCTTCACCATTTAATACAAGTGAATTAGAATCATCAATTGCAGTAAACCCATCCATAGAATATAATCCTTTATTAAGTTTTAAATTACCTGTAAAATTATCAAGTGAATAATTAATTCCCCCAAAGTTTCTTACTTCAGGATTTCCATAATACCACTCTTTATCAGTATCATTTAAATTTACTTTTAAAGTATTACCTGTTGCTACTTTATTACCTACAAATGGTTTATTTTTAACATAAGCTAGTGTAAAATACTTTGTTTTTATTTCTAATAAAGTTTCTGTTTCTGTTACATTAAAATTAATTGGAGCAAAGTTTCTAAATGTAACTAATTCTGTAGGTCTATCTTCAAATACCCCACTAGGACTATACTCCATTCTAATAAGTCTTTCTGTAAGAATCGTAAAACGATACCTCTCCCCTTTTACAAAAGAAGCCTTATTAGATTTAGCATCAAATACATTTTTTATAAAATAAGAAGACATACTAGCCATGCTATCACCCTTTATTCTAATACTATATAAATTATATAATAATTAGGGATAAATTACAAGTATCTTTTTAGTTTAGTATTACTTCTTTTAAAGTACCCTTTATAACTATTTAAACTTAATATATATTTATTATAATTATGTTTTTTTAAATATTTAAGTCTTTTACTTATCTTACTAATAGTCTTTTTATTATACTTAATAATCACTTTATTATTATTTACTTTATACGTATAACCTAAAAAAGATACACCTACATCTAGTTTATATATATTACTTTTTTTATTTATTTCTAAATCTATATTGTTCAGTTTACTTTCAATGTCTTTAAACCATTTATTTAAATTACTTTTATCTTTATCTAATAACACTAAATCATCCATATATCTAATATAATACTTACACTTTAATTTTTCTTTAATATAAATATCTATATCATGTAAATAAAAATTAGCAAGTACTTGATTAGTAAGGCATCCAATAGATAAACCAATACTCTTTTTATATAAAGGAATACTTTTAAGTTCTTTTATTTTTATATTTTTCTCTTTACTACTTATATTTAATTTATTTACTCTATCTATTTCTTTATTTACTATACTAGTTATTTCAGCATTAATATAACTACTATCAGTACTATCTATTACTTGATATAATAAATTTAAACATTTTCTATCTTTAAATTTTCTTTCTAGCATACTATTTAATTTATCATGATTAATATTATAAAAATACTTCTTTATATCTATTTTTAATACATATATATTATTAATACCTAATTTATAAATATATTTATTAAATAACTTATATGCATACTCACATCCCTTATTCTTTCTAGTAGCAACAGTACTATCAATTAAACACCCTAAATTAGGTATTAATATATAATAACTAATAAAATAATTAACTAGTTTATCACTAATACATTCACTCATAATAATCCTGTATTTTTTATCTTTAATTAAAAATATATTATATTTACTAAATATATAATTATTATTATATAATCTTTCTAATATATCTATAATAAAACAATTCTTATATTTAATATAATTATATAGATATTTTTTATTATTTATATTCTTAATAAGTATATTAAATACATTATTAATATTACTATAATTAACTATATTATTATAAATATTATTTACTCTTTTCATTATTTATCCAAACAATACTCATCTTTCTTATTTCATTTAATACTCTAACAAATGAGATAAATCTTTTTTTATTAATTATATTTAAGTGTAATAATATTCCTATATACATATCAATCATATAAATAGATACAAGTACTTCTTTTTGATATTTATTTCTAATACTACCAGTATTAATATTAGACTTAATTAAATAATAGTTTAAATTAATAACGGATTCTTCTAATCCTTTTCTATATAAATAATGAACTTTAGGTATATTATTGATAATATATTTTTCCATATACATAACTAAATATTTACTCTTATTATATATTTTAAATTCATTCATAGACTATTCCTTATCTTAATTAAAGTATCTATATCATAATTTATTAATATATTATTTATTTCTTCAATAAGAATTTCATGTTTTACTTTATTATATCCTAGTATTAAATAACTAGAATATATTTCACTATCTCCATATACTATTTCATTATCAATAACATACCCTATATTTAATTTATTTAGTTTATTACATATATTTGCTTTACTAGTAATAGGAAAACTTACTTTAGAATTAACTGCTTTATAATTAAATATATAGCTAATAATATAACTATCTCTAAAATATGTATAGTAAAAGTATCCTCTTTTAATAAATACAATTTTATCACTATTATTTACTTTTAATTTATTATATTCTTCTAACATAATATCACCAGATTAAATATAATATAAAATTGTATTAATTAAATATATTTATTCAAATAGAATACTTTTATTTATTAAAATTATTTATATATTAAATTATAAGCGTGATAATTATGCTTAATAATTTAATTAAAAGAAGAATAGAACTAGGTATTAAACAAAAAGATATAGCTATATTTTTAGGATATAATAAATCTTCATATTCTAATATTGAAAATGGAAATAGATATATAAATAATGATACTTTAAATATACTAGCATATATTTTAGATATGGATACATTATCTATATTAGGTATAATTCCATATTATAGAAAATTAGATGATATTAGCAAATATTATATTAAACTTAAATATAAATTAGATGATACTAAAATTTCTAATTTATATAAAAAAGATGTATATGATATAAGAAAATAATATATACTTATGTATATTGCTCTTTCATTACTTACTAAAACAATATATTAAGTATATATTAGTATTTAGGAAATATTTCCAAGGAATACTCTTATTTCCTCTTATATTATAACCCAAGTTAAAGCTATAGCCATAGTTATACCTTAACCCATAAGTTTATTAGGAAGTTACAGGCGGAGAGCGCTAGAGTTGTTCACGTTGTTCGTATTCAGGTTGCCGGTGGAGTTAACATTCCAAACGTTAGAGTTGCCATTGTTGAAGTCGTTAGGACTTATATTAGAGTATCCCTATAACCTTATATTAGCATATTATTTTGTTTAATACCTAAAATATTCAATATGAATATTGTTAACCTTAAAAATATTATAATTTAATCTAAAAAAGAAAGGAGTAAATGTTCTTATTAATTAGACTTGTATCTCATGTAGAGACAGTAAAATTAGTAAGAGCATAAAATCCCTACGAAAAGGGTTTCGTAGGGATTTTTTAGACATTAGAACTAGTTTATGAAACTATTTCAAATGGTGAACTCATACTTCCATTACCTGAAAATGTGATATCAGATTTGAGTGAAATCACAGGGCGGAGAGCGCTAGAGAGGCGCACGTCGTCCGTAGACAGGCCGCCGGGGGAGAAAACAATCCAAAAGGAAGAGGAGCCAATGTAGAAGTCGTAAGGACTCATTGTCCAATAATATTGACCACTATATAAATAGTATGAATAGTTTTCAGAAACAATATACCCGCCAGCCATATTTGCTTCATCTATTGTCAATAAACCTACTGGATAGGTTAAGTCCCCATTACCTAAACTACTAGTTACGGTAAATTTATCATTTGCTTGTGTACATTTTAGTGATGGAGTTACATTTGTAGGCATACCTTCAGAAGAAATTTCAATTCTTTTAAAAAATCCATATCCTGTCTCTTGTGTTCCTGTTCCGTTTCCAGTAAGTTCCATTGATGGAACAGACGCTACTTGTCTATCAGCACAATAGATTGCATCTGCTATATATTGGCTATATCCAGCATCTGCTATGTTAGTTTTATACCAATTATCATTAGCAGTCTTTATTGTACTATCATTTGTATTGGCATGTGTGTCTTCATAAGTGCTAGAATTTGGTGTTCCATACATATATCCAACATAAGCGTTATCATTAGAATTAGTATTAAATGCAGTACCACTTACTTCTCTATCAATACTATTTTCTCCATTTGCATGAGCACTTGTTCCATCATATATCATTCTAATAGTTCCATCCCCATTTATTCTGATAATTCTCCAATAAAAGTTAGCAAACTTAACATAATTATTTTCTACTGCTCCCCTAAAATAATATGATGTGCCTAAATCATCTTCTGCTGCATATATACCATTAGTAGTTTCACAGTACTCTTGTTCTTCTGGTTCTAGGCCTTCACAAGTTGCTTGAGCCGTTTTATTAAAATCAGGTGTTCCTTCATTTGCATTTAATCCCAATTTAGTTAATGTCATTAATGATGCTGGTGGTTCTTTATCCGTTGCATCCGCATTCAACACAAACTTAAATGTTTGATTTTGCATTGTTTCTGGATTACTATAATTTTGGCCATCTATCCATATATATAATTTATATGTAGAAGTTGTACTTGTTATTTCTTGGTTAGATGCTATTGTTACTTTATCTCCTTGATTATTATTTTTAAAATTACCTTTACTTACTAAAGCATTATCTTTATATACTTCCCATATAAAGCTTTCATGTTTAAGTCCAGTAGGTAGTGTTTCTAACGTTAAATACAAATTTAAATAGGCTGTTACTGGACTACTTGCAGTAATAGTTTTATCTATTGCATAATCATTTGCTACTCCATATTCTTTAGTAGATACTGGTCTTAATTTAGAGCTAGTAATATCACTTCCTGCATCAAATGTTACATTTACTCCCCCTACTGTAAATGATACATTAGTATTATTTTCACTTTGCCATGTATACCATGCTAGGGTTCCACCGATTAATGCTGATATTATACAGAATACTCCTACTATCATAAAATATCTTTTTTTATTCTCTATCACAATATTCACCTCTTTTATTCATGTGTTTGTTCTGCAGTTGCATGGATATATCCGGAATATGATGTTCCAACATAAGAGTTATCTGTTATTTCTCCATCTACCCATATATATACTGTATAAGTAACTTGTGATGTTGTTAAATTTACTGTTGCTAAATCTATTGTTCCTGATGTTACATTTCCACTAGATACTTCAGAGTCTCCATTATATACAGCATACTTTACTGCTCCATCATCTAAATTCATTGTAGTACTTTCTTCTGTTGTTAATTTTATTGTTCCTGTTCCCCCAACCGCGCAACTAGGATCTATTCCTATTTCTACTGTTGTTGTTTTTCCTCCTGTATAATCTGATGAAGGTGTAATTTCTCCACTTATATTTTGACCATTTACATAATTAATTCTAAAACATTCAGTTGTTCCATTTAATATAGTATTACCACTAGTCCATGTAAACCATGCATAAGTAAGGCCTGCTACTAAAGCTATAAATGCTAGTACCCCTATTACCGTTCCCAACAACTTATGTTTCTCCATAATATCTTCACCATCCTATGATTAAATCTTATCATATATTACTACATTTATCAATAATTTTATTCTATTAGAATAAAAAAGAACAACTACTTAACAGTTATTCTTATTTTAATCTTTGTTGTTTTTGGTGTATATGTTGCTTTTAATTCATCACCAGTAACTTCTATTTCTACTTCATGATCTCCTTCACCATATTCTGATAAATCGACAATTGCTCTAATATTAGAAGCATCAATAGAATCAATTACTTCTTTAGTTCCTTTTACCACTACTGATATTTTACTTGAATTTTCTCCTAATGCTACTGCTTTATAATTAGGGTTCAAATTAATTGTTTCAATATATACATCTTCTATTTCTTTACTTACTTCAGTTCCTAATGAAATACTAACTTGAGCATCTGTTTCTGATATATCCCTTACACCTTGTGGTTTATTTATCTTAACATCATAAGTTTTATTTTCTGATAAACCATTTACATCTATTTCTATTGGAATATATTGTAAATCTTCTAATACACTTTCTTCACCATAAACAGTTACTTTACTTACATTAGAAGTCATAGAACTAATTGCTTTACCAAATGCCACTGTTCCTTTAGGAATTACTTTAATTGGTACTTCTTTACTTGGTGAAACAATACTAACAGTAGCAGTTACTTTACTTGGTACTATTTCAACATCTACAACATTACCTTCATTATCGTATGCTACTAACTTAACATCATTTAATGTTGTAACACCCGCTTTAGGATCTATTATATTTTTAATATCCACTAATGCTTTTACTGTTGATACTTTTTCTAAAGTATGTTCTGCTCCTTTTATTATTACTTCTTCTTGATCAATAGTAACATTTTGAATTGCTAATTTTGAATCTAATACACTCTTATTTAATATATCAACATCAACATTTACTGTTTTAGATACTTTTGGATATATAATAACAGTTACACTAGATGGATCTAATTTATAATTAACAGAATTAATTGTACTATCATATTTTAAATTTACTTTATGAGTTCCTTCTTTATAATTAGTTAAATCTACTTTAACAGTACCGGACGCTAATTGTTTTGCTAAATATAGTTCAGCAGTTCCCCCAATCATTGTAACATCAACTGTTTCTGGTAGTCCTTCTACTACATATGCTTCTCTATTATATGTTGCCTCTACTTTTTGATCATATAATACTTCAGCAGATGAATCTACTAAAATTATACTCTTACTATCTACTACAAAGAAAAATCCTAATGCTAGTACAAGAGATAATATTACTAATGTATTCTTTTTAGTTAACCATCTTTCAAATTTACCTGTTTTTGCTCCTGTCTTTTCACTTATGAAAAGGACAAATTTAGTAAGAGGTGTTATTATATGTCTATCTATCCATTTAAATATTGATCTTATAACCGCGGCAAGTGTTCTTCCAATATTCTTAAGAATTTTCATCACTACTTACCTCCTCATCCTCTTCTTCAAATTCATCATCTAATAATATTTCTTTTTTAGGTTTCAATTCTTCAATTAATAACATTCTAGCATCATCAAGTGATAAATTATAATTAAGTGCTCCCCCTACTGCTATTGATATTTTACCAGTCTCTTCAGATACTACTAAAGAAATACAATCAGACTCTTCACTAATTCCTATTGCTGCTCTATGACGAGTGCCTAATCTTTTATTTATTTTACTATTTATACTAATTGGAAATACTGCTCCCGCACTAGTTATTTTATTTCCTTGAATTATTACACCACCATCATGTAAAGGATTTCTTGGGAAAAAGATTGATATTAATAATTCTGAAGAAATATCGGCATATATTTTCTTACTTCTTTCAATATAGTCATTTAAACTTACATCTCTTTCAATTACTATTAATGCACCAATTCTTGATTTTCTTAAATACTCAACAGCATTCATTATTTCATATACTAATTTTTCTCTTTCATCAAGTGTTAATATTTTATGCCTTCCTAGTAACTGATTTCTTCCTATATGTTCTAATATATTTCTAATTTCTGGTTGAAATATTATTATAAGAGCAAGTGGCCCCCACATAATTACATATTCCAGTATTAATCCTATATTTACTAAATTAAAGTAATCACTTACTACCTTTAATATTATTATAAATAATACCCCTTTAAAGAGTAAAATCATTTTTACGTTATTTTTTAAACTTTTTAAAATAAAATATATTATCATCCATACTAATGATATATCTATTAACTTTTGTATCGTCACTAACACACTATTTAAAGTCATTGTAACACCCTCTCTATTTAACATTATATCAAATTTTTTTATAAAAAAATACTAGAAATTTATAATTTTTAGCATTTTACATTTTTACTTCAATTGCAAAAGTAAATTCCACCACCGATTTAAAAAAAATGGAATTTAAGTCTACAAACCGAAAGTGTAGAATT
>CALVPR010000031.1 GCA_944351765.1 uncultured Bacilli bacterium | reverse complement strand
AAGACATCTGGTAATATGTCAAGATAAAAATTATGGAAGTTTTTAAATAGTTTCTCCCTTACCAAACAAATTATTCCATGCTAAAAAGTGCTTAGTATAAAACTAAACATTAGTTCGCTATTACTAACGAACTCAGTTTATTAAAGATTGAGTATTCGAGTCTATAGGACTGTAATATTGATTTTTTCGCAGTAATCCAAAAATCAAACGAACAAGTTTACGAGCAGATAAAACGAGTGCACGTTTATGCTGATGTTTAGTAACTTCCTTAAATTTTGAATCATAAAAATTCTTAATAAAAGGGAAATTCATTCTAACACAAGAAGCAGTGGCTTCGATTAGGTAATAACGAAGATATTTATTAGCGTGTTGTGAGAATTTTTTATCTTCTTTTTCAAATTTACCTGATTGTGTTCTATTCCAGTAAAGTCCTGCATATTTAGCTAAATTGGAATTGTGTTTAAAATAATTAATATCACCGATTTCAGCCAAAATACCAGCCGCATAAACTTTACCAATACCCCGAATAGAAAGTAAAGAATTATAAGCGTTAGAATTCAAACCACTAACGGTATCCAAAATAGCTTTATCAACTTGTTTAAGTTCATTTTCTAAGAAGCGAATAGTATTTAAAGAAGAAGCAACAGCGATGTTAATACCGTTATAAGCAGTTTGATCTAATCGATAAGAAGAGCGAATAGCTTTATTTAGTAAATCAATCTTCTCATTTGGGTTTTTAGTTCGGTTTTTCCCCACTTTTGAAATTAAATCTAACAAATCATCAACGGGAGTTTCAGCAATTTGATCTGGAGAGTCAAAGTTATCAAAAATAGCACAAGAAGTAGCACCAAACATATTAGAAAAAGGTTTATTCTTCTTGTTAGCAATAATTAGTCCTGAAAAAGATAAATAAATGTTATTCATAACATAAAGTTTTTCTTTAACAAGATTTTTAGAGATATGATATCTTTGTCTAGTTAAACGCTGAAGAGCAATGTGTTGCGAACCACGAAAAGGATGTAATTGCTTAGTTCTACCAACTCTAGCAAAATCGGCAAGGATATAAGCATCTGACGGATCAGTTTTTTCTACATCAGGAAAACTATCCTTATATTTAGCAAAGTCATGAGCGTTAATTTGATAAACTTCAGTATTAAAGTTATTAAGATATTCATGCGATGAAAAATAACAAGCTAAATGAAAAGAATACATTCCAGTAGCTTCACAAACAACAATAATTTTATCAAAATAAAATTTATCATAGATATCCTTAATTCTATTAATTGCCTCTTCACAACCATCTGGAGTATTAGAAAATTTCAAATTAAAGAACTTATGTTGATCAAAATTTACAACACAAATTTGATTAGATTGGAGTGAAACATCAACACCGATAAACAAAGAATTAGTCATAAATATCACCACCTTTCAGATTGGATTTTTGTGAAATATAATTGGCAACGATACTCTAGCTTATTAGCTTACGACAACCTCGTTATTAGAATACATATTTTCCATTAGGGATTTGGATACTGCGAACTAATAAGAAAATAGAAACAGCATCTGAGTTAGAAGAAATATGACTAATAAGAAGAGAAACAGTCTTTCTGAGTAAACACCATAAAGGGTTACAGGAGAATTTAGAATAAATCTTAGTCAAAAATATTTCAATAATATTTTAACACTAGAGTATTACAACCAATAAATAAATTTGTTAGTATAAAACTAACTAGAAAGAATATTAGTTTGTAAGTCAAGTTTAACTTACAAACATATTATACGAGGAGTATTTATTATGAACAACAAAAAAAGAAATTTTCTCATTAGTGGAATTTTGCTTTTAATAGCAATAACTTTTACAATATTAGTCAAAGTAGTAGATGTAAAACAAATTGGAGTAAACAATTCTAGTATAGGGTTTGCGACTTTAAATCAATTTATTTTTGAAACTACAGGAGTAAATATGATTTGGTATCACATTACTGATTGGTTAGGATTAATTCCTGTTTTTATGGCTATAGTGTATGCTTTTATAGGGCTTATCCAATTCATAAAAAGAAGAAGTATATTTAAAGTCGATAAAGAGATTATACTATTAGGACTATATTATATTATTGTAATAGCTTTATATGTATTCTTTGAAAAAGTAATTATTAATTATAGACCAATATTAATGAATGGCTTTTTAGAAGCATCTTACCCATCATCTCATACATTGATGACAATTTGCATTTGTGGAAGTTCTATTTTAATCAATAAAAAGTTATTTAATAATAAAATAACAAAAGTTATTAATTATTTATCAATTATTATAATTACAATAACTGTTGTTGGAAGATTAATATCAGGTGTTCATTGGTTTACTGATATTATAGGTGGCATACTTATATCAAGTGGTTTATTAATGACTTTTTATTCTTTATTAAGTATAATAAACAAAGAAAATTATTAGTACAAATTACAATTTATCGATTAAATCGTAATATTAAGATATTCTGAATAAATTAAATATAAAAATCAAAACCTATTGAAAACGAAAATCCAAAAGAAATTACATAACTAATGGATTTTCGTGAAAGACTATCTTTAAGACAAGATAGTAACACACTACCAAGTCGGCATTTTGCCAACTAGGAATAGTGTGCAAAGGGACACCCTTTTGAAACCCAATAAGCAACATTTCACAAACTATCGTAAGTGAATGTTGCTCTTTTTTATTTTGTCTTGCGACTACATAAAAAAGAAAGAATACTATCGCCACTTTCATTGCTAAAGCAACAAAACGTGCCACGTATTCTTTAAATAAAAATAACCTAATACCTAATCTAACGAAAGGGTAAAAGGTTATTTTTTTCTTTTGCTATGCAAAAGTAAGGATTATAAATTTACTTCATAAATTTATTTTTTCTTATTTAGTAATTCCGATGTTTCTTTTTTAGCACTCTTAATTGCCATGAATACAAATAATTCATATAAAAGTGTAATTGCAAAGAAACCACATACTAAATAAATATTATTTCTAACATCACTATTTATCATATCAATAAACTCTATTCCTAAATATATTAATCCATAGAATACAGTAGATACAACTGTTATATCATTATATGATCTTCTAATTGACTTGCCCTCGTTTTGATTTATTTCAATTAACCCTTTATCTACCTCATATATAAACATTACAATTAAAAATATTAAAATAGGAATTAAAATCCAATATAAAGAATAAGTAAGTTTATTATTAAATATGATAGTTAGTATTAAAAATAATCCTACAATAAAATTCACTACTACTAATAATTTTTTAATTATATTACTTTTTAGCATTTTTATTTCTCCCCTTTACTTTTAAACTTTGAATAAGTTTGATTATTTCTTTTGATGAATTAATTTGATATGTATGATCTTCGATAGTATGTATTAATAACTCTTTTTGTTCTTCTGGTAAATCATCTTTTTCTAATTCTTTTTTACATGTAGAAACTATACTTTCAGAATTTTCTATACTTCCTAAAACATTTATTTCAGCAGTATCTAATTGTTCTAGATTTAAACTAGCATAATGACTCTTAACAAAATAATTAAGTTGTGTCACTTCTAATCCTAAACCTATCATATACATTAAGTCACTATAATTAACATCTATTATATTACTTATCTTTCTTAATATTTTAGGACTAGGATCTTTTCTTATACCTGATTCTATTTTAGAAAGTTCAGAGTTATTAATCTTTGCAAGTTTCGCAAGTTGTCTTTGCGATAAACCTTTCTTTTCTCTAGCTTCAGCAATAACTTCGCCGATATTTTTTTCTAGCATAGAAATTCACCTCACACCATAATAATACACCCAGTGGGTAAAAAAGTCAACATAATTTCAATAAATGGGTAAAAAAGTGTTGACAATATAGTAATTAGCATGATATATTAAATATGTTTCCAAATGAACCCACTTTTAAATTAAATGGGTAACATAGAAAAAGAAAGGAGGAAATCAAATGTATGAGATTAAAAAAACAACTAGAATTAATTGATCCAAGAGTATGGAGAGATAAAAATATCAAGTTTGAAACGAAGCTGATATACAAAATACTCTGTGCGGAACAATCCCAAAGATGTGAATTCACAAGTATAAGTATCGGGAGAGTTCAAAAGAAATTGAGTATAACAAATGTTGGATTCAAGAAGAACCTAAAAATATTAGAAGATAACAAATATATAAGGTTCAATGAATACGACCGAGGATTATACACATACGAGATTTGTTAGAAAAGATTAAATCACTAACAAATAAAGGTTCAGTAAATGTTCGTAGATTTATATTAGAACCTATCTTATAGAAATATAAGATGAACTAGTTTGAAGTAAAACATATTTCAAAGAACGAAATAAAAGAATAAAAGGGATTGAAATATGTTATGTATGTTTTACTTCAAGCAACCTATTTAGTGAGATTTATCTCACACAGGGATTTTATTGTCATTATTAGTATGACTTGTAAGTAGTGTTTACAAGTTTTTTTATTGCCTAAATTTAAAGGAAAGGAGATTGATAATATGAATAATAGCGATATTACTAAATTAAAGCATATAGAGGTGCCTACAATAGTTTTATTAGATGAAGAACTATCTTCTACTACTAAACTATTAATGGGTTTAATTAATACCCTATCTATGCAAGAGGGATTTTGTTATGCAAGTAATAAGTATTTAAGTAATCTTTTAAAAGTATCTAAAAGAACGATTACTAGTTGCATAACATCATTAAGAACAAAAAAATATATTAGAGTTGAAAATGAACCTAATATAAGAAGAATCTATTTAGCAGATTTCTGCTAGATGTAATAGCAAGATACTGCTAGTGAGTATAGCAAGTATCTTCTAACAGAATAAATAATATAATAAATAATATTAATAGATAATATAAATTTAAAATTATTTTAATAATTTAAATCTTTAAAAAGATTAAAAAGAAAGGAAGTTATAAAAATGGAAATTGATTTAAACGAAATTATAATATCTGGAACTATTAATAATGTGACAGATAATAATAAAGATTATATTAAGTTTGGTTTAACCACTCTTAAATATGATAAAAGGAAAGTTTATGCTAGTTTTAATATTAACCGAAATCTTTATGAAATATATAAAGATTTTTTTGTTAAAGGAACAAGAGTTTTTGTTAAAGGTTATCTTAATTCTTATATTACAAATGAAAGAATACAAAGTTTTATTACTGTGACTGATATATCAGACAATAAAGATGAAATGATGAACGGAAGAAAAGGTCCTCATATAAGACTTGATTCAGACGGTGTTGAAGTTTGGGATGGAAAAAGATGTGAAGCAATTCCACCCACTGAAGAAGAACTTAAAGAAATGGAAGATATGCTAAAAGAATATCAATAGAAAGGTGTGATAATTTATGAAGAATAGTAATTTTTATAAACTATTACACATAAAATTCATTGTGGAGGAATAATCATGTATGAAACACTAGAATTTTATGATAGTAATGGTTGTGATTTAAAAGAAGTCTTAAAAAGTTGTATATATAAATATTATATGGCTTATAAAAATTCATCAAAAGTATTTAAATCGAACGCAAAAAATAGTATAATTAATTCAACTAATAAAGTGAATGTGTTGTCTACTGAAAGGAGATAAAAAATGTATAGTAGGTATGCAATAGACAATACGATTTTTAAAATAGCCATTTATATAAGACTATCTCGTGAAGATGGTGATGATATGGAATCAGAAAGTGTCACTAATCAAAGAAGTTTATTAATTGGTTATTTAAAAGCACAAGGATTAGTTGCAGTTGATATTTATGTAGATGATGGTTATACAGGAACAAATTTTGAACGCCCAGAGTTTAAGAGAATGTTAAATGACATTGAAAATGGAAAAATAAACATGGTTATTACTAAAGATTTATCAAGATTAGGTCGTGACCATATAATGACTGGTTATTATGTTGAAACATTTTTCCCAGAAAACGATGTTAGATATGTTGCCGTAAACGATGATATAGATACTTTTTTTGAAACAAGTGGCTCTGATATGATGCCATTTAGATTAAGTATGAATGATATGTATGCAAAAGATATTTCTAAAAAAGTTCGTTCAAACTTACTTCAAATGAAAAAAGATGGAAAGTTTTGTGGAAGTTCTGCACCTTATGGTTATATGAGAGATCCTTTAGACAAACACAAACTAGTACCTGATCCAGAAACTGCTCCTGTAGTAAAAAGAATTTTTGATTTATATGTTGCAGGTTATGGTAGCTCACAAATTGCTGAAATACTAACAAGAGAAGAATTACCTACACCAGTTATGTATAAATACTCTGATTCAAAATTAAATAGATTTGACCATCCTGAAATATGGAAACACACATCTGTCAGTAATATCATCAAAAATAGAGTTTATATTGGAGATTTAATTCAACACAGATTTCAAAAAGTGAATTATAAGATTAAGAAAAGAAAAAGTGTTCCTGAAAGTGAATGGTGTATTAAAGAAAATGCACACGAACCACTTGTAGATAGGAAAACATTTGAAATCGCACAATCTATTAAAGATTCATCAAATAATTATAATCCTGAACGAAGAAATGTTGATTATGTTTTATCTGATTTAGTATTTTGTAAAGATTGTGGTGCTAGAATGAGTATTAGTTATGATAAGAAAAGAGATAGAGTCACAATGAATTGTAATAACTATCGTAAGTTTAGTAAGTATGATATATGCTTTTCTCACTATATTAACTATACAAAACTAGAAAACACAGTCTATGACAAGTTAAGTACTATGGCTAATCAATATATTAATGATAAAGAAGAATTTGAAAATATTATTAAAAGCCAATATGTTGATCCAAAAGCAGATAAACTAAAAAAGATAGAAGAATTAAATCATACAATAAATGATTTAAAAAGAAAACAAGACTCTTTATATGATGATAAATTTAATAATGTTATAAGTGTAGAAACTTATCAAAGATTATTTAATGCTACTGAAGAAGATATTAAAACTGCAAAAGATAAACTAGAACAATTACAAAATGAAATATCTAGTATTAATGATGATTCTTCTTGTTATGTAGAATATTTAGATATTATTAAAAGTTTTCTAGATATGAAAAATCCAACAAGAGAAATCATGAATAGATTAATAGATAAAATATATGTAACGAAAGATAAAAAACTAGAAATTCATTATAGAATTAAAAAAAGTGAAGTATTAATATAGGTAAAAATACGAGTTGCTTCCAAGCAATTTTTAAAAATAAAATTAGGTATCACAAAAACAGGTCATACTGGTACTCTGATCCTATTCCTTTTGTAGAAGCCGCTGAAATAGGAACTGAAAAAGTTATAAAAGATCATTCAACTATTGGTATAGTTATGACTACAGATGGTTCTATTGGAGAAATACCAAGAAATGAATACATAGAAGTAGAAGAAAATGTAGTATCTGAATTAAAAAGTATTGGTAAACCATTTATTGTAATATTAAATTCAGCTCATCCAATGCTTCCGGAAACTGAAAGTCTTGCAGAATCTTTAAAAGAAAGTTATGGTGTACCTGTTATGCCAATAAACGTTGAAAATATGCAAGAAAGAGATATGTATAATATATTAAAAAATGCACTATATGAATTTCCTATTGAAGAAGTAAAAGTTAATATGCCTGAATGGATTGCCATATTAAACCATGAACACGAACTTAAAAAAACATATATTGAAAAAATAAAAGAAAGTGTTGTTGAAGTCAATAAACTAAAAGATATTGATAATATTACTAAACATTTTAATAACTGTGATTATATATCAAAAGCATATTTGTCAGAAGTAAATACTTCAACTGGAGAAGTAACAATAAATTTAGAAGCTCCAAACGGTTTATATAATCAAGTATTAAATGATATAATTGGTACTGACATTACTTCTAAAGCTAATTTATTATCACTATTTCAGGAATTCAATGTTGCTAAAAAAGAATATGATCAAATTAAAGGTGCACTTAAAATGGTTAAACAAACAGGATACGGAATTGCTTCTCCAACTATAGATGATATGAAATTAGAAACACCAGAGATTATTAAACAAGGCGGACGATATGGAGTTAAATTAAAAGCAAAAGCTCCATCTATTCATATGATTAAAGTTGAAGTAGAAAGTACATTTGAGCCAATTATTGGATCTGAACTTCAAAGTAAAGAGTTAATTAATTATTTAACTAAAGATAGTGAGTCTTCTAATATTTGGAAATCAGAAATATTTGGCAGAAGTTTAGATGCAATAGTACAAGAAGGAATTCAAGCTAAACTCTCTATGATGCCAGAATCTATTAGATATAAACTAGGGCAAACACTTACAAAAGTTATAAATAAAGGGTCTTCTAATATGATAGCAATAGTTTTATAATTAAATTAAGTAAAATTTTGTAAAAAGTATTGATTTTATAAGGTATTCATGGTATCTTTATGTAGTAAGCATAATATATGCTTGTTAGATGGAGGTAATTAAAATGACAAAAGCTGAATTAGTAGATTTTATCGCTGAAGAAGCAGAATTAACAAAAGCAGATGCTGCTAGAGCATTAGATGCCGTAGTAAAAGGTATCACTGAAGGATTAAAAAAAGAAGGAAAAGTTACATTAGTAGGATTCGGAACTTTTACTGCTAAAAAAAGAGAAGCACGTGAAGGACGTAATCCTCAAACTGGTGAAGCAGTTAAAATTGCTGCTCGTATTGCTCCAGGATTTAAAGCTGGAAACAAATTAAAAGATGCATTAAACTAAAAAAATAACCAATATTGGTTATTTTTATTTTACTTCCCTTACAATAGCATTTACTTTACCTAATATCATATCCGTTGATATAATATTTACATTAATTGTTTGATATTTAGGATTCAATGCTTGTAAAATTATTCCTTTTGGGTATCTGTATAATCTTCGTACTACTAATACGTCATTCTTAATTGCAATAACTATGTCATCTCCATTTTTATAATCTTCTTCTTTAGAAAAATATATTTTATCATTTTTTAGATATAAAGGCGCCATTGAATCATCTAATAATTTAATTGATAATTCTTGAGGTTTTGATATACTTTCAAAAGAAGCATTTTTATATGTATTTATTATTTTTTCAGCTTTAGGTGTCAAATTATTATCTTCTCTTATACTTTTTACATATCCTTTAATTATTTTATTTTCAATTTTCTTTTTCTCTTCTTCACTCATAGGAATAGTTTCAAACATACTATCATCTATATTAAATATTCTACAAATTTCAAATAAAACATCATATGGGATGTTTAAAGTTCCATTTTCGTATTTATGAAGTGTTTGTCTATTTTTTTTATGCCCTAATGCTCGAGATAAATCCTCTAATGAATAATTATATTTTAATCTAGCCTCTTTTATCATATTTCCTACTACAAGTTTTAAATTATCACTTACTAAATCATTTTTTCTTGTTCTCATAAAAACCTACCCTTCCTTAAAATTATTTGCTATATATATAACATCTGTACCAATTATACATATTAAAACTTTTATTATATATCTTATTATAAAAGTCATTATTACAGTATATAAAGAAATATTTACTAATGAACATAATATGACATATATAATAACATCTACTAAATTTGATAATAACGCTGATGTTACATTACTTATTATAATTTTGTTTTTAACCTTTCTTAATAAATAATAAAAATGATTGTTAATGTATAAACCACATATTAATGATATCACTGTAGCAATCATATACTTAAAATTTGTTTGTAATATTATATCAAACATATTACTAGTATATGAATTTAATAAACTTATTTTAGCATTATAAGAAACAAATATCATAAGTATAAACATAAAACCAAAAGTAACAATTAAATCTATTATTTTTTTAGTATGCTCTGTTCCTTTTTTTTGAATTAAGATATTATTAGCTATATATATTATAGTGGATAATCCTATACCTAAGCTTATATCTACATTTAATATTTCAATTGTTTTACTACTCATTATACAAGATAATATTAAAGATATTACTATCCACATATATATACCATTTTCTTTATATTTTTTATATGTATATAATAATAAAGCATACGATATAATAACTTCAATAATTAGCAAAAACATGTTCATATTTGTTCCTTCTTTCTTTTTAATATATAATTTATAACAGGAACGTATATAATAGATAAAACTATTTTTATTAAATAATTAGATAATGCTATTTTTAAAATATCATTAATACTTAAAACATTAAAGTTTACTATAATTGTGTATAATACTGTATCTAATATTCCTATACAAATAGAAGTAATAACAAAATCTATGAAAATATTGTTTTCTATTTTTTTTATATATTGATAGCTCTTTATTGTACCATACATTGTTATTAATAAGACTATCGGAAATATAATTATTGTCTTATAATTATATAATAAAATGTTTATGACATTTGATGTAGTAGTATCATTTACAGAATATTGATACATAGACAAAAGTATAATTTCTATTATAATAAAAGTTATTATAAATAACATCTGTTTAATATTACTTTTCAGATCTTTAGGTTTTATTTTATAAGAAAAAATTATCAATAAAGCAGTTAAAGGCAATATAAACATTGATGATAATGATATATTCAAATTTATTAATTCTATATTTTTAAAAGACGTGATAAACATCATTATTATGTTAATTATAAACAATATTTTGAGTCCTAATAAATCAAATAGATTATATATTAAAGGTATACTGAAAACACATATTAACAACAACACTACTAGCATTAGAATATTCATACAACACCTCTTTACATTTCTATTATAACACATTTTTTTAAGATACAAAAGAAAATTATGCAGTTTCTTTTAAAAAGCATAATTATCTTTTATTTATTCTATATAAATATACTGTATTGTCTATTTTTTTTATAATATACACATTTTCATTTAATTTAATAGCATTTATTACATTTTCTTCTAACGTTTCAGAAATTAAATTACTTTTATAATATACTAAGTTACTATCTTCTATATCAACCACAAATCCTTGACTGTTAGCATTCTTGATATTATATTTTTTCAAAGCATCATTTATTACAATATTACCTGTACCTATATTTAAAATTGAATAATAGTCACCATTATTAGTCTTCATTTTTAGCATAATTTCATTGTTAGAAATAGCATCCATATAAATATCACTTATTTCATTAATTTGAATTAACATAAATGATTCTTTTATTGATAATCCATCATATACATCTATATAAACTTCATTATTTTTTTTACTATATATTGCATATAAATCTTCACTCATTTTATTATCTAAATCTATTACATCTACAAATTCATCATATTTATATTCTTTAATCGTATTATCTTTATCTACTATTATAATTTTTCTTGGAACTCCAGCATTAGAAGATTCATTAATACTTATTTTTATATATGAATCATTATACATTGTACAATTAATATCTTCATTATCTAAATTGACATCTGTTTCATATTGTTTATTTAATTTATTATCAGTTATAATTAACTTATTATCTTTTATTAATATAAAAGTATTATTATATGAAAATACTTCATCATATATTGGTGATACAACATATTCATTTTTTAAATTAATAATTCCATATTTGTTATTCTCTTTAACTGAAATATATAATGGATCTATTTGTTCTACTTTTCTTATTTCTTCATATTGAATTGGAATTAAAAGTTCGTTATTAGTATTTGTTATACCACATTTATCATAATCACAAACTGTTATATAATTATCATTATTTATAGATCCTCCATAATAATATCCAGGAATATTTTCTTCGTCTCCTATTCTCGTATAACCATCTAATATAACTTCATAATTGTATATACTAAGAAGTTGTACTTTGTCTCCAATTACATTTATTAAATATTTATTTAAATCTTCATTTCCTCTTTTAATTTTTGATACAAATCCTTTTATTTCTTTTAATATTCCTTCTTTAGTATCTAAAATTAACGACGTATAGTCTTCTCCTTCTATAATATTTGCTACATATATATCTTCATCTATTTTATTATTGGCAAATTCATTATTTTCTGTTACATATATTATATATGGACCATCACTATCATCTTTTATCAACTTATATTTTTCATTAATATTAGTTACATCATCCACTAATTTACCATTTCTTTTTATTAATGTTTTATTTTCTTCATTAACGATGTAATATCCATCATATCCAAATATTATATCTTCGAAATCATATTTATTATTTTCTATTACTCTACCATTTATATCAATAATTCCATATTTTCCATCTTTTTTAGTTAGTAATAAATTCGTATCTAAATCAACTTTTTGCTCTATTAAATCATATCCTTCTGGCGTTAAATTATGATAAACAATCTCTTCATTATATTCATTTATCATCATATACCCTATAGCCATTAATAATCCAAATAGTATAATTAAGGTTATAGTCCAAAATGCAATTCTTGATTTTCCAGTCATTTTATCACCTCTATTTTTACTATATTGTAACATAATATAGAAAAAAAAGATATAATTATTTTTTCTTTTTAGCAATAATCATATCATAAAACGCTTCCAAACGAGTTTCTACTCCCACTTCATTATCTTGAGTATCGAAACTAAAATATATTATTGGAATGCCATAGTCTTCTGATACTTTGGATAATATAGACATTGCATTTAATTCAGGAGTACAACCAAAACTCTTAATATGGATTATTCCATCAAATCCTTGTTTTGCTAATTCTTCTGTTAAAACTACACTTTCTGTTGCATCTGCTCCTAAATGATACTTTAAATATTTTTTACCTTTTTTTAATAATTTTTTTATATTAAACTTTTTTAATAAAAGTAAATATGTTACAGTTGTAAATCTTTTTACTTCTACACCTTTTAAAGCTAATTTTTTTTCTATAAAGCAAGAACAATATGGCTCCATTATTGAATATAATTCTCCAACAATTCCTACTTTTAAGCAATCACTAGGTTTATTTATTGGACAATTTTTATATTCTTTTTTATATTTATAATATATTTTGCACAATTTTAAAGGATTTATTTTACCTTGAAGTTCTTCAAATAATCTTTTTTCTATTTGATTAAAACTATTTTCTACTTTTTCAAACCCCATATTTTCACGCATGTTTTTTTCTAATTTATCCATTATTATTATCATTAATATTGTATTTATTAAATAATAAAAGTACTTAAAAATATTAAGTTTAGGATTAATTTTTTTTACATATTTATAAATATTAAATATTGAAACATGATTATCTTTTATAAAATTTACAAATTCTATGTCATATCCTAAATCTTTTAATATTTGTTCTTGTAATTCAGCATAATAACCATAACGACAACCTCCTCCTGCTTGAAGGATTACATTGGCACCTAATTCTATACTTTCTATAAAGTTACCTAGATTATATTTAAATGGTACACATACATAATCAGGGCTATATTTACTACCTAATTCTATTGTTTTTTTAGTTATTTTAGGAGGCACTATTACTTCGCATAATGTAGTTTTTTTTATTAAATATTTTATCGGAATATAATAAGAACCTATATGGGGAAATGTAATTTTTTTAGTCATTCTTTTCCTTCTTTCCTTTTATTATATCAACAAAACTTTCTAATCTAGTTATTAATCCAGCTTCAGCAGTAGATTCATCTATTAAAATATTTGTTATTGGTACATTTTTTAATTTTCTAATTATAAGTTCATTTACTAATGAATCAGGACCACATGGAAAAGATGTTATAAAAATAATGCCATCAACAGCATTTTTATAATAATTAACAGCTCCCACTAATTCTTTAGAATATGTCCAATATAAAGTATTTGATAACTCATAAGAATATTCAATTGCAGTCTTCCTATCTAGTAAATCAGCATACAATAATTCTATATTCATACTTTTTAAGAACTTTATTATTGGTTCCCCTATATATTTATCATAAATGTTATATGGATGAGCTACAATTAATATTTTTAATTTATTATTTTTTAGAATATTTCTTTGTTTGTTTATAAGCATATCATTATGTTTTTTTTCTTTAATTTTAGCAATTATATAACTATATATAACTTTAAATATATTTTTATTTATTTTAAGTCCTATTTTAATAAATCCAATAAATTCACCTTTTAATTTAGTTTTCTCAATGTTATAATTTAAAACATTTACCATTGGAAATAAATTTTTTACAATGTCATACAATGCATTAAATCTTACACAAACATTATTATTTTTTCCATAATTGCATATTCTTGGAACTAAAATATAATCACATTTATCCACTAAATATGCAACATGTCCCATATATATTTTTGAAGATAAGCATGATTCATCTATTGAATATTTTTTTCCTAAGTCTATTATTTCTTTATTTGTTTCTGGACTAAGTATAATATTACAATTTAAATTTTCAAAAAATGTTTTCCATAATACATTATGTCGATAATACAAAAATGCTCTAGGTATTCCTACTTTTATTTTTTTTTGCATAAATAACTAACATTCCTTTCTTTCGTCCTTTCAGTCCTCTGAAAGGCACAAATTGAATTGAAAAATAAATAATTAAATTTTCAACACTTCAAATCCATTGTATAATAGTAAACTGTTATTGGGCATACTACAGAGCACGGCGAGGTGAGTGGTGTTAAAGTATATCTTTAAACCCGTATAAATATATGTGTCGATTATTCTCGGTGTACAAATGAGTGTTGCCTTTTTGAGCACGGAACCTTATCTATGTGAAAACCA
>CALVPR010000030.1 GCA_944351765.1 uncultured Bacilli bacterium | reverse complement strand
AAAACATAAACATTCGTTTGTCAATGACTTTGGTAAACAAATAATACAAAAGTCGAACTTTCCTTATAAATAAAAAAGATTAAATAGTTATTTAAATATCGACTTCAACTAATACTACTTATTCCCTAATCAGGGAATTGACAAATCTTAAAAAAGTGATATTATAAATAACCAATGAAAGAGGTATGCTCTAGAAATGGAGGTACATCTATGATATATAAACACAAAATATCGAAAATTTATAATATTGAATTTAATGAGGAGTCAGTAGTATTTAGACTTTACTAGATACTATTGTCTCCTCTTTTTTAGTAAAAAGGAGTGATTGGTTAATGAATAACGAAAAGAAAGTTGCAGGTATTTATATTCGTGTATCAACTGAAGATCAAGCTCGTGAGGGTTTTAGTTTACCAGAACAAGAGAAACGATTAAGAGCCATGTGTGAGTATAAAGGTTATGATATATACAAAGTATATCAAGAAGCTGGTATATCGGCTAAAACTGGTAATACAAGGCCTGCTTTTGAAGAACTACTACAAGATATAAGAAAAAAGAAATGTAATACTATTGTTGTATTAAAACTTGATAGACTTACAAGAAGTGTATTTGATTGGGAAAAGATAATAAGATTTTTAGAAGAAAATGACGCATATCTAGATTGTGCTAATGATGATATTAATACAACTAATGCTAATGGAAAAATGGTATCAAGAATTATGATGAGTGTTAGTCAAAATGAAATTGAAAGAACTAGTGAAATAACTAAATTCGGTATGGCTGGAGCAATTAAACAAGGTCATATTCCACATAAAGCACCCTTTGGTTATAAACATGAAAATAAAAAACTAGTTCCAGATGAAGCAACAAAGGATCAAATTATTAGAATATTTAATTTATATCATCAAGGTAATTCATATCAAACAATTAGCAATTTATATAATAAAGAAAAAGTATTTGGTAAAACAAATTGGTGTGATGGAACTATTTTAAAAATACTTGAAAATGAAATCTATAAAGGTGACTTTGTTCATGGTAAAAGAAATAGAGTCCCTACTTATTATGAAAATGTTGTTGAGCCAATAGTATCAAAAGAATTATGGGAAGAATGCCAAGTTCAAAAGAAAAAGAACTCTAGAAATTATAAAAGAAAAGAAGAAAGAAGATTTAAAGGATTTAACCTATTTAATAAAAAAGAAATAGAAAAAGCAACTAAACATATAAATCAAGAAATGGAAGAATCAGCTGAAGAATTTTATACTGATAAAAAAGATAAAGAAAAAGATGATGGCTTATCACTATAATATAAAATTTATGGTAAAATAATTAATTAAGAAACTTTATTCAAAAGATAGAAAGGATGTGAGTTATGAATAAAGAAAACATTAAAACAGAAATTATAGTAAAAGATCGTAAAATTGGTGTTTTAAGAATTGGCAATAAAGAATATATTTCACTTACTGATTTGGCAAGATATGCAGATAATGAAGAACCTAGACTTCCAATTAGAGATTGGATGAGAAGCAAAGAAGTTATATCTTATTTAGGATTATGGGAAAGCATACATAATGAAAATTTTAAAGGGGGCGAATTCGACACGTTTAAAAATGAAGCTGGAAGCAACACTTTTAAAATGTCACCTCAAAAATGGATAAGAGAAACAAATGCTATTGGAATTATATCAAAATCAGGTAGATACGATGGTGGAACATTTGCAGATCCAGATATTGCATTTGAATTTGCAAGTTGGTTAAGTCCTGAATTTAAATTATATGTTATTCAAGAATTTCAAAGATTAAAGAAAAATGAAGCATACCAAAATAAAATTGATTGGCATGCTAATAGAGTTTTAGCAAAAGTTAGTTATGTAGTTCATACTGATGCTATTAAAAGTATAATTGTTCCTACTATAACTGAAAAACAAAAGAAATTTGTATATGCAGAAGAAGCTGATGTTTTAAATGTAGCATTATTTGGTATAACTGCTAAAGAATGGCGAGAAAGTAATCCAGAATTAGCAGATAAAGGAAATATTAGAGATTATACTGACTTGCTTCATTTAGTTATATTAAACAATTTAGAAAATATTAATGCTGAATTAATTGAAATGAAAATACCACAAAATGAAAGACTTGTTAGATTAAATAATATTGCAAGAAAACAAATGGAATTATTAAAGAATAATAAATCCTTTAATAATCTTGAATATATTGAAAATAAAGTTAATAATAAGCAAGAATTACCAATGTAAAAAAACGATAGTCATCAAAAACTATCGCTTTTTAGTATAATATTATTTATTAATCATCCATTGGTACAAATATAATTTTACCATCAATTGAATTTTCTCTTACTTGTGCTACATAACCAATCTCATCATCTACAATCATATAACAGAATTTATCATGATTATCTTTAATTTCAATTATATATCCAACTTCACTAGGTAAGAATTTAATACTATCTATTTTTTCTATTTTTACTATTTGTGATGTCATAAATACTGAACTAAGTATTTTGTTAATTTTATTAATATTAATATTTTTATCATCTTTATCATTAGTAGTTGTTTCTATATCATTAGCATCATCATTGCAACCTATTGGTTGTCTTAATAATTCAATTAAATATGATAATGTTTGATTATTATTAGTATCAACGATTATATAACTTAAATTTCCATTATATTTTTCTTTATTGATACTATCAAATTTTTTTAATAACTAAATAGTTTTATTTGTATCATTTAATATATTAGAAATATCATTAATAGGTGGATTTTCATTTTCTGCAACTACTAATAATGCTCTATATAAATTTTTGCAACTTTCTAAAATGAAAGGATCTTTATCTAATATGGCTATATTATTTACTTTATTCTCAATTTTTTCTATTAATTCTTTATTCATCATTTAACTCCTTATCTACGCATTCCACTATGCATTGTTTCTTCTTGAACATTTTGTTCTTGATAGGTTAATAATAACATTTGTAATTCATCCATAGATTTAGCATTTAATTTGTTTTGAACATTTTGCATAATACTCATTCTTTCACCCATACTTATATCGCCAAATGAGAATTCTCCAGCATTATTCATAGCTCCCATTATTTGACTTACTATTTTATCTTTCATTTGCTTTTGTTGTTCTTGTAGAATTTGTTCCGTTTGTTGTTGTGGTTGCTCTACAACTTGTTGAACTTGTGGATTGGCTTCTAAACTTTGCTGTTCTAAAACTGATTGTTGATTTATATTATTTTCAGTAGGTTGTTGTAAATTTTCTACATGACTAATATTAGTTGATGGTTGATTAACTAGTTTTGAAAAATCATCTAATGTAAATTCTGCACCAGTAAAACGACCTTGATTATCTTTAGCATCAACAACTATATAATTGCCTTCTTGATAAATATTATCAATATTTGAAATAATGACTTCACAACGTGCTTCCATTTGTTCAATGATTCTTTTTTTTACAGCATCAGATAAATTCTCTAAATTACCAGTAAAAGTCATTGTTGGCTCGTTAGATTGTTGCTTTGCCAATTCTAATTGTTGTTTCATGTCTTCTTGTGCCTGTTGTAATTGCTCTCTAATTTCTTGCTTTTCTGGTTCGGTATGAACTTGTGCTTGTTGAACTACTTGCTCACTTTCTTGTGAAAGATTATTTATTGGTGCTTCATAATATCTTGTGCTTTGTATAGCAGGTTCTCTTGGAATTGCTCCAGTTGTATTTATAGGTTTTTGTTCTTGTGATGGAGCAGATGCAAAAATACTTCCTAAATTATTTTTTAATTGTTCAATTTCATTATTATTTTGTGTTGGTTGATGAATTTCTGATTGAGATTCAGCAACTAAATTCGGTGTTTCTATATCAAAGTCTATATCGTAGATCATCCTTTGTTTATTTACTTCTGTTTCAATGTCTTTAAGCATACTTTCCCTAGAAATATCTAAACCTAGTGAAGACAGATTTCTCATTGCTGCTCCTAATTTACTTTCAAATAATACATCATTTCTCATTTTTTCTAATGCTAATCTTTTGATAGCATTTATATATTGTTGTCTTAAATCGTTCTTTGTTTCATTTATTCTCTCTGGATCATTTCCTAATTCCATACCTCTTTTACTAAATCCTTCTAAACTCATCTTTTGATACCTCCTAATTCATCATTATCTGTATTTTTTGTTTGTAATAATTTATTCATATTTATCATAACATCACTATAAGTAATGTTAGCCAAATCTAAATTATCAAAAATATTTTTATCTTGACCTGATACTCTCAAACTAATAAATTTTGTTTTAAAGCTTTCAATGTCTGGTATTATTCTCTTTATTTCGGTTATAAATATTTTTGATTCTTCATCATCTCTATTTTGATATTGAATATATGCAGAACACAAATCTATAATCGTATCATATATTTCATCAACCGATTTATCTTTTAAAGAATATTTAGTTTCAATAAACTGCCTTATTCTATCTACTTTTTCTTGACTAATAAAACTATCATTATCATTAGAAACTTTAACTGATGATTCGAAGTATTTATAAAATTCTTGTTCTTCAGGTTTAAAACTTTCAATTCCACAATTTACAACTACTCGTGACAAAGTAGGGCTACCTTTAAAATATAAATTATCTTGTGTCAATTGATTACTGTTATTCTTCCAATAATTGCTAATGTTCAATCCATTTTGTTTTATATAATTAGCAATCAATTCAATAATCATTTGTTCAGTTCTATCGTTATCTCTACTATTTATGGAATTAAAGTAATTATTAAAATCTTCACCAAAGATTTGTACACAAGATTGTTTAAACTTTTCTTGGTTTCCAGCAATATATTCTGCTATCAATTTATAATCTAAACCATTTTGTTTTAAAACATATAGTATGGCTCTTACTTGAGATTCATATTTTTGATAATTAACTGAAGTTAACATTTCAAATGGTTCTTTATTTTCTTCGTTATTACTTAATTTTAATCTAGCATTATTAATACAAATTTCAGCAAATATAGAAGCAAATGATTCTTCTAGCATTTCACCATATTTATTTTTTAAAGAACGAATTTTATGAGCATACTCATGTATTATTGTCCCTAAAAGTTTATTTAATTCATATTCATTGTTTATATTAACTTTATCTACATCAGATAATCCAATTACTATCTTTTCTTTTTCTGTTATACCGCCAACTTGTGTTGATTTACCAAATTCATTATTTTCTATACTTAATTGTTCAACTACAACAGGACAACTTTTAAATAAATGTTCAATGTTAGTTATTTCATCTGGATTTATGTATTCTTTTAAAAACAATAGAATGTATGATTGAGCTATTTTTACAACTGAATTAATTTTTTTTTGATTATCCATATTGCACCTCACAATCTATATTCCCTATATAGTATTATATCATAAGGCAGACTATGTCCGCAACCTAACAAGAAAAAAAGCAAAAAAAGCAAACCTCCACTTGAAATAGTTTGCCAAATCAGTATAATAACTGTTACGTGATCTAAGTCACAATCTAATCAAACGGTCTATGCCGTAATGTAGTCTATGCTACCAATATCGGAACCTCGAGATAAACTTTTGTTCCATGTTTACAATATGCATAACTACTCAAGGAGGTTTGCAATGAATATAATAGAACAAAATAAAGAAAAAATCAATGGTATTTTAGAAACTTTTGATAGATTCTTTAATAGTCTTTTGCATTTCAATTCTATTTAATCTACTAACACTTACTAAAAAGCTACGATAGCTAACATTAATAGTACCCATTACTTCAAAATTAGAAAGTATTTGAGAATAATAAGTATATATAAGTAATATCGTTCCAATTTCCATTTTACCTATATGAACTAAATATATTGCATATAATATAAGAAAATATCTACTTATTTCAATGATACTTAAAACTACATATATTATAAGTTGTGCAACTATATTAAATTCTGCATTATTTTTTATATACTCATTACTTTTAGAATAAAATCTTTTCTTTAATGGTTCATAATCATTTTTATTTTCCTTAATACTGTTATACATATCATTAACTACAATTATTTTTTTATCTAAAGAACTTTTTCTATCTTGATTCAATTTTTGAACCTGTCCACCAGTCATTAAAAATATAGCAACTAATACTATAGATACTATTATTGTAATTAAAAATATATAAATATCTATTGATAAAAAATAAAAATATATTACCACAAACTCTAATACTTGGATTATTCTTGTAACTAAATTTCCTAAAAAAGTACATATAATATCAATATCTTCATTAGATATATTATTAAATTCTCCAAGAGATAATTTTTTTATACTCTCTTTATTACCTTCCCCTATTAAAGTTATATATCCTGTATATATTTTATTATAAAACATATACCATGTTTTTTGATTTAAGTATTCCCAAAAATAATGAAGAAGTGATAATATTAAAGCAATTATTACTAAAAAGTATGCTTTATTATAAGTACCTTCAGTCAAATGATTAATAGCATTTGTCCAAAATATAGGGATAATTAATAATAAACCACGAATAAAAATAGAAGTGATTATTTTATATATAAACTCACTCTTGGCATTTTTTATTATGGTTTTGGTATTCAAGAATTATCACCTCTATTCTAAAATTACAATATCACCATTTTCTAAATTATATTTTTTAGATTCATCTTTATCTATGTGTAATTCTAATGAATAGGTATCATCTTTTTTTATGTGAACATTATCTATTATATATCCATCTTTAGTTTTTACAGATACTATATCATTAGTATTGTAATTTTTTAACTCTTCATAATTAGCATGGATATGTATAGCTGCAATTATACATGAATTTTCACGATATATTGATTTTTCACCATTTATTATAGTTATATTTTCCGAATTTTCCAAATCTCCAGAATCTCTAACTGGAGGATTTAAACCTAAAAATTCACTATCCGTTTTTGATAATTCTACTTGGGTATATTTTCTAGTTGGTCCTAAAACTCTTACTCTTTCAATAATATTTTTATTTGTTTTAAGTGTTACTACTTCTTCACAAGCAAATTGCCCTTTTTGTGACAAATCTCTTTTTTTAGTTAAATTATAACCTTTTTCAAATAATTCTTCAACATCTTTTTCTGTTAAATGAACATGTCTATTTGACACCCCTACAGTAATTTCCATATATATCATCTCCATAATTATATTATCAAATATTAGACATATTATCAATAAATCTTTCATATATTTTACTGTTAAAAAGAAAGGATGATTATATGAACGGAAGTTACTATCAAACCCCCATGTTTCCAGGTCAAGGATTAAACGGGAATACTGTACCTAATCAACAAAGTGTTCCTAGTTATGAACAAACACAAACTATACCAATTAGCACGTCAGAACAATCATATATTGAAAATGTTTTACGTTTAAACAGAGGTAAAAAAGCCAAATTTCATATTACAGTACCTGGTTCTGTTGAATGGCAAGATAGAGTCTTTTCAGGAATTATAGAACAAGCAGGAAGAGATCATATTATAGTATCTAATCCTGAAACTGGAGAATGGTATTTAATACTTATGATATATTTAGATTTCGTTACTTTTGAAGAGCCTATTAATTTTATTAAAGATTTTCGATAAAAATTAAACTCCTTTTTGTAAAATGGAGTTTTTATTAATTACAATTTTATTTTTTTCTTGTAACTAATTAAAAAGTCATATATAATATAATTGGTGATAGTAAATGAAAGAAAAACAAATAGAAGAATTAAAAAATATGCTTACCTCTCAATTTAACATTTTTTGTAATATTATAAATTTTAATAAAGACTCTTATTCAGTAGATTTTAAATATGAAAAACCTAATGATATTCCTGTTCTTTTTCATAGTGGTATTGATTCTAATAATATTAATCATTTTTTAGAATTTTTTAATTATTTAAAAGAAATAAATTACTTAGAAAAAGATAGTATATCCATTAAATTTAATAAAGATGATCATTATAATATAAGATGGGAAGTATATTATAATGATAAATATATAGACAAATTTAATATTGACTCAATAAAAAAAATTTATGATTATTTAATTCAAGAAAAAAAAGATTCAATAAATACTAAAATTAATCAATTAAATTCTAAAATTACCAACTTTTTCAAGTTAATACAAAATTATTTAAATAAATACGAAAAATATCAAGAAATAATTACTACTATAAATGAATATCAAGATAAAAATGCTTTAAATGAAAAAAAGAATTTATTTTCAATATTTGGAAATAAAGAGACATTAGATAAAATATTATTACAAAAATTAAATACTGACACAATATTAAATACTTTATATAAAACAGATTCTATTCAATTAGAATATAATAGATTATTCAACGCAGAAAACATTTTTTCACAATTAGTATCTTTTGCTAAAGAAAAAGGCAGAGATTTAATACCATATTTAACAATAAATAATAATTCTATAAATAATTCAATCGATATAATCAACATATTTAAACAATTAGATAGATTAAACATGTTAATTGATAAAAAAATTGAAAATCTAATTAACAGTCTAAATGAAATTGATCAAATTATTGATTCATTAAAAGCAAACAATGATTTAACTGAATCTTTACAAAATAAAGAAAAATTTTTCCCAAACATTCCATCATGTGAAAAAATTTTAAATAACTATGAAGAAATTCCTTATCAAAGAGAAGAAATAAAAAAACATAATACTGATGATTATTATGACAAAGACTTGTTTACTAAAATTGAAACTGAGCAATCTAAAATATTAACTAAAGATGAAAAAATAGCAGTATTACTTTATAAAACTCAACTTTATAGAGCATTTAATCCTTTAATAACTTTAATAAATAAAAAAGCAAACAATGATCAAGAGTTATCTTATGAAATGAAAAAAAATGTATACGCTATGCCAGAATTTAATGTGATAGTAGAAAAATCTTATAATGAAATGAAAAAACAATTTGAAGAAAACAAAACTCACGAACATAGTCAAACACGATTTATCACTGATGATATATTACCTCCTGATTATTTAGTTTCAATTGAACAATATAAAGAAATAGTTGCAAATTATTTACCACACTTAACAACAGCATTACAAAAAGTTCAACTACCAGAAGATTTAGTTGTATATCGTGGTGTTAATGCTTCTAATGATACTTCTTTAAACAATGGACTTTTATCAACTTCTATATATCCTTCCCAAACATTACAATTTATAGAGAATCGTCCTACTAATCAAAAAGATAAAATTATATATAAGATTTTTTTACCAAAAGGTTCTCCTGTTATTTGTTTTACAAATGAAATATTTACTGGAAGAACGAATGAAACCAATCCTTTTGCAGATGAACAAAAAGAAATTTTAATTGATCCTAATTTATTTTCTTTTAAATTATTAACAGTTTCAAAAGGGAATAATTTACCTTCCCTATCAAATACATCTGATAAAATAGAGGAGATTTCCATAGTTTCTTTAGAGGCTATTCCAAACGAAGAAATATACAGTTATAATAAAAATGGTTTTACAAAATAAATTAATTGAAATTAATAATATTATTTGTTATAATTATTATAGGAAGTGATAAACATGGATTTACTAATATTATTTTTATTATTGTTAATTATTATTATTTGTTTAATCGTAGCAACATATGCTTATTTATATAATAAATTTCAAGATGTGATAATTAGAATAAACGAAGTAGAAGCTACTATTGATACTAACTTAAGAAATAAATATGATTTACTTAATAAATCTATTTCCATTATTAAAGGAAATGTAAAAATTGAAGATGATATATTTGATGAAATAGTTAAATTAAGATCAAGAAAAATAAGTAATTTTGATTTAGATAGAAAACTAATATTAGCATTTAATGAATTTAATAGTGTTAAATCACAAAATAAAGAATTAAATAAAAGTGAAGAACTTAATAAAATCGAAAAAGATATTGAAGATATTGATAATAAATTAACAACATTTAGAGAATATTATAATGAAAATATAACTAAATATAACCGATTAGTAAAAGCATTTCCTACTAATATTATTGCTTTAACCAATAAATATGAAGAAAAGTTATTCTTTGATCGCAAAGATATGAATGATGAAGATTATAATGATTTTAAATTATAAAAAATAGAGTTTATTAATAGGCTCTATTTTTTACATATAATAATTTCTTATTCCATATGGAATTATTTCATTTTTTAAAGCATCAGATAAAATGCTCCTATCATCATCTTTACTTATCCATTTAAAGTCTTCAATTTCATCTGATAAAGATAATTCTCCTTCAAGTATTCCTTCATATATAAATAGATGCATGTGTATTTCTTTATCAGGAAAAGCAGTATTTATTTCGATAAAATCCATTACATATTTTATTTTATCAATATCAAATATTGCTTTATCACCAAGTTCTTCTTTACATTCTCTTATAATTGCTTGAATTGGGCTTTCACCTTTCTCAATATGGCCTCCTACTATTTGATAAGTTGGTCTTAACCTAGGTTTGTTTACAAGCAATTTTTTATCCTTAAAAAACATTATTCCTACTGTACTTATTATTTCCATAATTACCTCGCAATAAAATATTCATCGTACCATACTAAAAATGAATATATTGTCCATATTTTACGACTATTATCTTTCTTTCCTTCTTTGTGTTCATCTAATAATTTAGTTATTTTATCTACTTTAAAGAAAGAAGAACTTCTAGAAAAAGCATCTTTTATTTTATCATAGACATCATCTTCTTTTATCCATTCTCTAATAGGAACTGGAAATCCTAATTTCTTTTTATCTGCAAATTTACTTTCCAACACTTCATTTGCAACACGTCTAAATGCATATTTGGTTTGTCCATCTTTTATTTTATATTTAGTAGGTAGTCCTCTAGCATAATCAATAAGTATTCTATCTAGATAAGGAACTCTTACTTCTAATGAATTAGCCATACTCATTTTGTCTGCCTTTAAAAGGATATCTCCAATTAACCAAAAATTAAAATCAATATATTGCATTTTAGTTACATCATCATAATTTTTACATTTATCATAGAATGGTTTCGTAAAATCTTTATATGTTTTTTTACCTGTTTTATAACTAAGTATTTTCTTTACTTCTACTGGTTCAAACATAAATGCATTACCAATATATCTATCTTCTAATTTTCTACTTCTTCTATATAAGAAATTAAAACCACGATGATGTCTTAAAGGATACACACATATACCTATAAATCTTCTTATAAAGTATGGTATTTTATAATACCAAGATACTGAATATGGTTCATGATAAATATTATATCCTCCGAATATTTCATCAGAACCTTCTCCTGATAAAGCTACTTTAACATGCTGTGAAGCAATATTAGCAACAAAATACAATGCTACTGCTGAAGGATCAGCAAGTGGTTCATCAAAGTAATATTCTATCATTGGAAATTTTTCAAAGTACTCTTCTTTTGTAATTTCCTTACTTACATTAGTAACATTAATTTTTTTAGATAAATCTTTAGCATAATCTATTTCACTATATTTTTTATTAGAATATCCTACCGTAAATGTTTTATCAACATTAGATAAAGTAGCAATCAAAGAAGAATCTACTCCACTAGATAAGAAACTTCCAACTTCTACATCACTTACTTTATGCGCTTCGATACTATCATCTATTACTTCTCTTATTCCCTTTTCCCATTCTTCAAGTGTCCTCTTATTATTTTGTTCAAATTTAATTTCATAGTATCTATTAATATTTAATTTACCATTTTTATACTTAAAATAATGACCAGGAATTAATTTAAATACATTCTTAAAAAATGTATCTGTACCAACACTATATTGAAAAGTTAAATATTGTTCTAACATATCTCTATTTAATTCTTTCTTAAATTTTGGATGTGCTAAAAAACTCTTTATCTCACTACCAAACATAAAGCTATCTTTCATAGTAGCATAATATAATGGTTTAATACCATAAAAGTCTCTTGCTCCAAACAACTCTTTTGTTTTTAAATCATATATAACAAAAGCAAACATTCCCCTTAACATTAAAAGAAAATCTTCCTTATACTCTTCATATCCATGAAGTATTACTTCAGTATCAGTATTAGTACTAAACTTATGCCCTTTTTCTATTAAATCAGCTTTTAAATATTTATAATTATATATTTCTCCATTAAAAAATATTAATTTATCTTTTTCTTCATTATATATTGGTTGTGTGCCGCCTTCTAAATCAATAATAGAAAGTCTTCTAAAACCTAAAGCTATATCATCATCAGTATAATATCCATCTGAATCAGGTCCTCTATGTTTTATTAAATCAGCCATTTTCTTTATTGTTTTATCTTTATCTTTTGTTTTATCTACAAATCCAACAAATCCACACATATAATTACCTCCATATATTTAGTATACCACGAATAATACATATTTAATATAAAAAGAACACTTACTATGTTCTTATTTTACATTATTCTATTCCATCAATACAATTATCATATATCCATAATTTTATATCACTTATATCATTAGTTTCATAATATTTAATTAGTTTAGTAAAATATTCTCCTATTTTTTCTATTGGTACAGAAATAATTCCTTGTCCTGTTCTAATCATTTCTTTATTTGCCACTAAATTAGCCACTCTTTTATTACCATCCAAAAACATTTGCGCCCTTTGAATATAACAAAACAAAGTTATACATCTTTCTAATTCATTTTGAATAGATAATATTTTATTCAAATCTTCTTCATAATTACATTCACTAGGCAATTTAGGTCTCCATGAAGTACCTGTGATCCCTACTCCTTTATTTCTAAACTCTCCAAGTGGTTCTATATTTTGTCCTTTACATATTTCAAAATGGATTTTCTTTATATAATCTATTGTTAGTTCACAATCAATATTATTTAAAGTATATTCCCAAGCATCTTTTAATCCTTTTAATTTTAACATATCATCAATACTAATTTTACCATTATTGACATTATTCATAAATGAATATGTATCTGCAAAAGTAACTGCTATTCCTTCCAAATTAGCGCTTTTATATATATTGTCAACAAGTTTTCTTTTAGCAAAAAAAATATTATCTTCCTTTGTCATATTATATTTATTTTTCATAATTTATCACCTTTTTTACATATATATTATACTATAAAAATCATTTTAATTACAATAGAAAAAGCCAAGTTTTCTTGGCTAATACATGCTACTGTAATTTGAAGCATCAAATTGACTACTATAACCTATAATTAAAGTATACAAAACACTATCTCCCAATTGTTCTTGTAAATTCGTTAATAATTCATTTGTATCTTCTTCAGTTAATTCATTGACATCTATAGCATTACTATAATCAAATTCTTCTAATTTATCCACTACTTTAGTATTTTGATTAAATTTAATTATTCCCATTGATACACCATCAGATACAATCCCTACTTCTAGGTTAATATTATTTTCTTTTTCATTAACTTTTCCATTTCTATATTTTAAAGTTATAGATTTTGTATTATCAATACTGTCTATAATAAATGTATATTCATCATTTTCTTCCATTATTTTAACAGTACCAATTTCTTCTCCATTTTCTTTTACTGATAAATTTATATTACCACTTGTATCTTTGCTTCCCTCAATAATTCCAACTAAATCAGGATTGTCATTTACTTCAAATAAATATGAATCATTTACTCCAATATATTTTATAGTAGTATTACTTTCTTCAGTATCTTCAGTTATAGAAAAACCTACTATATCATATTTACCGCTTACATATATTGAAGATAACAATTTATCAGTTTCACTGTATTCATAATTATTTGTGTAATACTCTACTAATTTTACATCTTCCATTTTATATGTATTTTTTAATATATTAACTATTTCTTGATTTTTTTCCATTTCTGTTAATATATTGATAACAAAATTATTTAGTTTTTCTCCTTCTAAACTATAACAATATTCTGTTAATTTATTTTCTTTTCCATCAATCGTAATAGTTACATCTTTTTTTATTATATCATCTTTACTAATGTTATTTTTTATTATATCTATTGTTAAATAAATAAGTCTATCAGTATCTTTTATAGTTTTACTATTATCTAATATAGTATCAAACATTTCTTCCATAGATTTAGTAGTTTCTTCATCTAAACTTACTTTTAATATTTTAGTAAATAAATTATTTAAATTAATATAACTATAATCACTACTATTATATAATAAATCTACATTTAAATACTCTTTATCTCCTTCTAAATAACTAATATTATTTAACATTTTTCTATTTTCATTATCTAGTGTTATATTATAATTTAAAGATACACTATCTAATCCTAATAATTCTTTTACTTCATCTGATGAATTATAACTAATATTATTATTAATTTGAACAATTTCATTTTCATAATCATATATATTAGCTTTAGTTAAATAATCATTACTTAATGTATATAGCTTATCTAGTCCTTTTTCAAATATCATCGTGGAAAAATTCATATTTAAATAAACACCAAAACCAATTGCCCCTGCTAGTAATAAACTAAATACTACTAGTAAAATAATTAAAACTTTATTTTTCATTACATCTCACTCCTACTATTAATAGTATATCATAATATAGTATAAATTTATATAAAATATTACTTATTTTTTAATTTTAATACTAATAGATTTTTCTTAATAATAAATTTTTGTTTAAAACTATAATTAGTATATTTTTTTATTATATTTATTCTATCAGTACTATTTATAAATTCATTAAAAAAATTATCTCTTTTTTCTTTATCCATACAAAAATTATCATATGATTTATTTACTTTTAATAAATCTTTTTCTGAAACTTGTGTTAATTTTATATTATTTAGTATTTTATTAAACAATTGTGCACCTTTATCTGATTTTATTATTACACAAGAAACACCATTTTTATTATAAATTTCTTTATTTACTAGGTCTACATTCCAAAAGTCACCAAGTTCAATATCACTAGGAGAATTTCCTTTTCTAAAATTACAGTTATAACAGGATCTTCTTAAAGAAAAATGATTATATTGAAGTAAAATCAAAGGGCTAAAAAAACGATTTTCATATCGTGTTTTGTGTTCAAATTCTATTTTTAGTTTATAATTATACCAACTGTCTTGTTTATTTCTATAGTCTATTGTTTTAAAAGTATCATTGTATTTATTTTCCCAATACCTTATATATTCTTTAAACACTTTTGAACTTGGAATCCCAGTACATATAAAATCTATTGTTATTAAGTTTTCATAATCTTTAACTAAATACTCTTTTAAACCTGTGTTGTGTTACAATTGATGTGATACATTTTTATATAAAAAAGTGACTCAAGTTGTATAATATTGTGTTGAAAGAAAAATATTAAACGAAAGGACTTGAGTCACAATGAATAT
>CALVPR010000029.1 GCA_944351765.1 uncultured Bacilli bacterium | reverse complement strand
TGTTTCAATTCAATATTATACAACTTGAGTCACTTTTTTCATATAGAAATGTATCACATCAATTGTAACACAACATTGAATATACAAAATAGTATATTCTTTTTATTTACTTTTAAATCTTAAAATGTTATAATTTTAATGTATAGAGGGTGAATAAAATGTCGAAGAAAAAAGAAAAGAAAGATAAAGATAAAAAGAAATTTGAATATAGTAATGAAGTAATAGGAATACTTATTGTTTTAGCAGGTATAGTAGGTATAGGAAGTTATGGCCCTGTAGGACATTTTATTAGCAGTTTTGCTGTATTTTTAGTAGGTTCTTTATATATTCTATTTTTAATTGGACTAGTAATATCAGGTTGTTATTTGATAGTAAAACGGGAAGTTCCTAATTTCTTTTCATTAAAATTAATTGGTTTGTATGTAATTGTTTTATCAATTTTAGTACTTTTGCACACACAATATGTTTTTGCTAACGAAACAGAAGGATTTAAAATAATTACTGAAACGTTTGATAATTTAATGTTAGCGTTTAAGTCAGAGTCTGCAATTGGTAATTCTGGCGGTGGTATAATTGGTGCTATTTTTTCTTTTTCTTTTGTAAGTGCTTTTCGAGATGGAACATACATTGTTGTAGCTACAATGGCACTATTGGGAATTATTTTATTCTTTAATGTAAGTATATTTGAACAAATAAAGAAATTTAATGATAAACTTTTATCTATAAAAAAGAAAAAGAAAGAAAGAGTTGACACAGAAGATGAAGAACCGGAAGATGAGAAAAAAATAATAATATCTTCAATGGAAGAATTGAATCATATTAAAGATGTAGAAGAAGAAACCAGTGATGATATACCTATTATGAAAAATATCAATAATATTATAGAAGATAATTCTTCCAAAGTAGTGGAAACACCAAAAGTAAATACTAATTATAAATTACCACCCCTTAGTCTACTTAAAACTGTAAAAAATAATAATGATAAAGAAAATGTTAATGGTGTAAAAGCTAACATTGAAAAATTAGAGCGTGTTCTTGCCGATTTTGAAGTCCCAGGTAAAATTGTTGAATGTCATATTGGACCAACAGTAACACAATATGAACTTGAACTTAAAGCAGGAACAAAAGTTAATAAATTATTAAGTATTCAAAGGGAAATGGAACTTGCACTTGCTGCAAAGGACATTAGAATACAAGCTCCCATTCCTGGAAAAAATACTATTGGAATTGAAATTCCTAACAAGGTAGTATCATCAGTATCTTTTAAAGAAGTATTAGCACATTTGCCCGAAGTTAATGAAAAATCTTTATTAGCTGTTGGTCTTGGCAAAGACATTATGGGTAAAGTAAAATGGGCTGAAATTAATTCAACACCACATATGTTGGTTGCAGGTGCTACTGGAAGTGGTAAATCAGTATGTATAAACTGTATCATAGCATCAATTTTAATGCGTGCGAAACCTGACGAAGTAAAGCTAGTTATGGTTGATCCTAAAAAAGTAGAACTTACAATGTATAATGGAATACCACATTTATTAGCTCCAGTTGTAACGGATCCAAAAAAAGCATCTATAGCTCTTAAAAATATAGTTGCAGAAATGGAACATAGATATGATATTTTTGAACAAACTAAAAATAAAAATATAAAGTCATATAATGAATTTTGTAAGACACATCCGGAATATCAAAAAATGTCATATATTGTTGTAATAATCGATGAACTTGCTGATTTAATGTTAGTGGCTGCTAAAGATGTGGAAGATTCTATTATGAGAATTACGCAAATGGCAAGAGCGGCAGGAATACATTTAATTGTAGCAACACAAAGACCATCAACTGATGTAATTACTGGTGTTGTAAAAGCTAATATTCCATCACGAATATCATTTGCAGTGTCTTCATCTATTGACTCTAGAACAATATTAGATGCAACAGGTGCTGAAAAACTTATTGGTAAAGGTGATATGTTATTCTTACCAATGGGAGAAAATGCTCCAATTAGAATTCAAGGAGCCTATGTAAGTGATGAAGAATTAGAAAAAATAGTAGATTATGTAATAAGTCAACAGAAGGCTCAATATGATGAAAGTTTGACTGTTGATAGAAATGGTTCTAGTTCTACAGTTAATGATGATTATCAATCAGAAGATGAATATGATGATCCGCTTTATAATGAAATTGTAGATTTTGCTGTAAAAACTGGAAAAATTAGTGCTTCACTTATTCAAAGAAAATATCGTTTAGGGTATAATCGAGCAGCTAGAATTATTGATTTGTTAGAAGAAAGAGGCATTATTGGGCCTCCTAATGGGTCTAAACCAAGAGAAGTATTGGTAAAATTAGAAAATAAAGAAGAAGAATAAAAGGAGAAGATAATATGGAAAAAAGTGATAAGAAAAGTGTAATTTTAGCATTTATATTTTTATTTATTTTAATTGGATTTTTGGGGTATGCTACTTATGTTAAAGTAACTTACAAGGAAGAAAATAATAATAACAATAATACAACTATTGATACACCTGTTATGCTGTCTTTAGATAATATAATTAAAGATTTTAACAGTTCAAAGGTTGCTAGTGATTATTTTGCGTTGGGTACTACCCTTGCAATGGAAAAAGGACCAACAGGGTTTAATATTGTATATAGTAATGAAGAAGAAAATGGTACAATTGAAGGAACATATGTGGCATATACAATATCGATAAAGTTTAATAAAGATAATACACAAATAGCAAATGATGTATTTAAAGAGTTAGTAAACATATCTTGTAAAAATCAAAAATATGCTGATAGAGAATGTGATTTAACTGTTGATGAATTTTTGAAAGGGAACTATTCTGTTGATGGTTTAACATATGAAAAAATGTCTGATGAAGAAATTTATTTAAAGGTTAATACTGCAAAGAAACTTGAATTGTTTGTAGGAGGAATATCTTATAACGCCGGGGATCTTATTGATATAAATAACACTAATTATATTGTAACTAATAATGAATTTGAATTATCTAATATAGTTTTAAATTATAGTAGTTCTGATAGTACATTAACTTATAGTGCAAGTGTAAAAAATTTACTAGGAGATTCAAAAAATACTAAAGTTGAGTTGAGTTTATATGATAGTAATAATAATTTGCTTTTAACTAGTAGTTTTGATAATAGTACTTTAAGTGATAAAAATAAATTTGACTTATCAGTTAATATGGTATTGGATGATTCTATTAGTTATGAAAATATTAAATATTTAAGTATTAATTTTATAAATGAATAAAAAGGAGAGAGAAAATGAGTACAGTACATATTGAAGCAAATAAAGAAAATGTTGCTAAAACAGTTTTGATGCCGGGGGACCCTAAAAGGGCTGAATATATTGCAAAGAAGTTTTTAGATAAGGTAGAACTAATAAATGTAGTAAGGGGAATGACTGCATATACAGGTTATTATAAAGATAAAATGGTAACTATATTTCCATCAGGAATGGGAAATCCTAGTATGGGGATATATTCTTATGAGTTATTTAATTTTTATGATGTAGATAATATTATAAGAATAGGGTCATGTGGATCATATACACCTGAATGTGGTCTTAATGACACTGTATTAGTTACTTATTCATGTAGTGATTCAAACTATGCCAAAGTAATGGACGGATATGAATATAACTATATTATGGCAAATCAAGAACTAAATAATGTTATTGAAAGTACTGCTAATGGGCTGGGAATAAAATTAATAAAAGGAAATATATTCTCATCAGATGTATTTTATGAAAAAACAGATAATAGTAAGTGGAGACAAGAACAATTTAAAACATTAGGTATTGAGATGGAATCATTTGCTTTATTTAATAATGCAAGAGTCTTAAATAAAAAAGCAAGTTGCTTACTTACTGTTTCAAATACATTTTATGATAATCAAGAATTAAGTGCAAAAGAAAGAGAACAACATTTAGATAATATGATTATAATTGCCCTAGAAAGTAGTTTAAAAATTTAAAAACAGACAATAATAAACATGAAAGGGAGTGTTTTATGAACTACGAACTAATAAACATGGGAGCATACAATTTACATTTAATTAAAACAAGTAGATTTAAAACTATTACAGTAGAAGTTGATTTTCGAAGAGAAATTCAAAGAGAAGATATAACCAAAAGAGCTATATTAAAAGAAGTATTATTAAATTCAAATAAAAGTTTTAAGACAGAAAGAGAATTAATTCTTGAATCAGAAAATTTATATGATTTAAAGTTGGTTGCATCTTCAGCTAGAATGGGAAATTATACTAACATTTCTTTTAAAACAAGATTTTTGGATGAAAAATATACAGAAAAGAATATGAACGAAGAAAGCATCGCTTTTCTTATGGATATTATTTTTAATCCCAATGTAGATAATAATAGTTTTAACGAAGAAGTAGTTAATAAATGTAAAAATAGAATAGAAAAGAGCATTAAGTCACTTAAAGATAGTAAATTAAAATATACTTTATTTAAATTACTTGAAAATGTTAAAGACAAACCATATTCCTATAATTCATATGGATATTTAGAAGATTTAGAAAAAATAGATGGAAAAGTTTTATATGATTATTATAAAAAAATTATTGATAATGATTTTATCGATATATTTGTAGTAGGGGACTTTGATGGAGTACAAATAAAAGAGTTGATTAAAAAGTATTTTAAGGCACGTACTTTTCATAAAACTAAGTCTAATATAATAGTAGAGGAATTACCTATAACAAAAAAGATTATTGAACAAGCTGAAGAAGATAATGTTAATCAAACACAATTTACTATATTATGTGGTATTAATAATTTAACTGAATTTGAAAGGAAATATGTGATTAAAGTTTATAGTGAGCTTTTAGGAGGTTCTTCTAATTCTATTTTGTTTGATACAGTGAGAGAAAAAAATTCTTACGCTTATTATGTTAATGCCGATGTAAAAAGTTATGATAATATCTTACTTATATATTCAGGTATTGAACCAGGAAATAAAAATGAAGTCTTTAAATTAATAAAAAAATGTTTAAGTGATATAGAAAAAGGTAATTTTACTGATGATATGTTAAGTAACGCTAAAGAAACATTAATTGGGGGCATTAAAGCTAGTTTAGATAGTCCAAGTGGAATTATAAATAATTATTTTGCTAAAATATTAGTAGGTACAGATGATTTCGATGAAAGAATAGAGAATTTTAAAAAGGTTACAAAAGATGATATTATTAATGTAAGTAAAAAAATAAATATATATTCAACATATACTTTGGAAGGGGTTAAGCAAGATGAAGAAAATTAAATTTAATACAATTGGTGAAGAAGTATGCTATGAAAAATTAGATAATGGTATGGATGTGTATTTATTTAGTAAAGATATTTTTTATAATAATTATGTAACTTTTACAACTAAATTTGGATCTATTTATAATGAATTTGTTCCAATAGGTAAAGATAAGATGATTAAAGTACCAAAAGGTGTGGCACATTTTTTAGAACATAAGGTATTTATTCAAAAAGATGATCCTCAACCATCAGACTTTTTTGCAGAAAGTGGTGCTTTAACTAACGCATATACAACATTTAAAAACACTACTTATTTATTTACAGGACCTGATAACTTAATAGATAACGTTAAATATTTATTAGATTTTGTTCAGGAACCATATTTTACTGATGAAAATGTCGAAAGTGAAAAAGGTATTATTACACAAGAAATACATATGTGTGATGATAGACCAATTGATGTATTATATGAACATATTAGAAAAAATAACTTACATAACAATCCATTTAAAGATAGTATTATTGGTACAGTAAATGATATAAATAGTATTGATAAAAAAGTATTAGATACTTGTTATGAGACTTTTTACCATCCATCAAATATGTTTTTAGTAGTAACGGGAAACTTTGATATAGATGAAATGTTAAATGCTATCAAAGAAAATCAAAATGCTAAAAAGTTTAAAAAAGAAAATAAAATTAAAATAAAAGAATATAAAGAACCTGATGAAGTAGTATTAAAAGAAGAAGTCATTAAGATGAATACAAACATTCCAAAACTTGCATATAATATAAAAATTCCATATAATAAATTTAAAATGGAAAAAAGAAAACTTAATTTATATTTATATATAATATTTAGTATATTATTTGATGATTCATCTTTATTTAATGAAAAAGCAAAAAAGGATAATATTATTACTAATGCTATTTATACCAATATATTAAGTTGTGATTCACATATATTAATATCTTTAATTAATGAAACATTCAAATATAAAGAACTTTTAGATATGATTAAAGAAGAATTAGAAAATATAAATATTTCTTCTCTTGATTTAGAAAGAAAGAAAAAAGTATTAGTAAGTAATGAAATATTTAGTTTTGAAAATATAGAAATAATAAATGAAATGATTATAGATAGTATTATATTTGATAATACTATTGAAGGTGATATTGTAAATATTATTAATTCACTTAATATAGAAGAACTAAATGAAATAGTTAAGAAGATTGATTTTAAGAATATATCAACAATTATTTTAAAAAAAGATAAATAATTAATGAGGTGTAGTATGAAAGTAGTAAAAAAGATAATTTCTGTGATTTTTACGGTTGTATTTATTTGTTGGCTTCTTTTAATTATATATGAAAGCTATACAGTTTCTAAAGGGGAACAACCTAAATTTTGTATAAAAACAGAAGAACATAAATATGATGACGGAGTTACCACTGAATGTTTAGGACTTGGTTATAAGGTTTATACATATAATAGAAGTTCTATTGATATTCAAATTCAATTTGGCCCATTTTGGATAAGTGAAAAGAAATAACAATATCAGTCTGGTATTGTTTTTTTCTCTTGTAAAGTATATTGTTTTACTTTAAAAATACGTTAAAATATTATATAATGAAATAGAGGTGTAAGAATGAAAATAAAATTAGGAGTTATATTTGGTGGTAAAAGTGTTGAACACGAAATATCCGTTATAACAGCATTACAAGCAATGAACCATATTGATAATGAGAAATATGAGATAGTTCCTATATATATAACAAAAGATTTACAAATGTATACAGGAGGTATGCTTAGATTTATTGATAGTTACAAAGACTTTAGATTAATACATAGATATGCAAAAAGAGTCAATTTAGTTAATCTAAAAGGAAGATTTGTTTTACAAACTACTGGTATATTTAAAAGAGAATATAATGAAATACATATGGCTATTCCAATGGTACATGGCGCTAAAACAGAAGATGGTACAGTTCAAGGATTTTTAGAATTATTAGGAGTTCCTTGTGCAGGATCTAATATCTATGCTTCAGTAGTGGGTCAAGATAAAGTATTTATGAAACAAATACTTGCAAGCGAAGATGTTCCTCAAACAAAATATGTATGGTTTTTTGATACAGATTATTATAATGATGAAGAAGCATTATTTAAGAAAATTAGTGCTTTATCATATCCTTTAATAATTAAGCCTGCTACACTTGGAAGTAGTGTTGGTATTGAAGTAATTAGAAGAAAAGAAGAATTAGAATCAGCCATTGAAAAAGCAATTAAATATGATAATAAAATAATTATTGAAGAGTATATAGAAAACATTGAAGAATTTACTTGTAGTGTTTTAGGTAATACTAGTAAAGTACAAACTTCTGATATTGAAAAAATAATTAAAACAGATGGTATTAAGAAGTATGCTGATAAAGTAATAAAACCAAAAGATATTGAAGATAATACTAATTTATATAGAGAATTACCAGCAGAAATTTCACAAAAATTAACTAAAGAAATAGAAGATTTATCAAAACAAGTATTTAGATTATTAAATCATAGAGGTGTTGCAACAATTGATTTCTTATATGATACTAAAAGTAAAAAGATATATGTTGATGAAATAAACACTATACCAAATTTCTTTTCACATCATCTATGGGAAGGACAAAATGTTTCATATAGAGAAATACTTAATTATATCTTAAATGATACCGTAAAAGAAATTCATAAACAAGAAGATATGACATTAACACTTGAAACAGGAATACTTAAAGATATGTTAACAAAAGATATCGAGGAAATGAAATAATGTACGGATATATTAGAGGAACAGTTACAGAAATAGAAAGTAATTATATAATTGTTGATAATAATGGTATTGGATATATTATTTTTGTACCTAATCCTTATGCTTATCAACTAAATAATGAATATATTGTATATACTTATACTCAAGTAAGAGAAGATGAATATTCTTTATATGGATTTAAAGAAAAAGAAGAAAAAGACTTATTTATGAAACTTATTTCTGTTAAAGGTTTAGGACCTAAAATGGCTCTTCCTATGCTTGCAACAGGATCTATTAATGGAATAATGGATGCAATTGATAGAGAAAATATATTATATTTAAAGAAATTTCCTAAAATTGGAGATAAAGTAGCAAGACAAATAATATTAGATTTAAAAGGAAAACTTACTGCTAGTTCTAGCACAATATTAAGTAATAACGAACTAGTAGATGCTCTTCTTGCATTAGGATACAAACAAGCAGACATTAAAAAAGTATTTCCACATGTTAATTTAAATAATGATATTGAAAACCAAATAAAAGAAGCGCTAAAATTATTATTAAAATAATAAAGGAGAATTTATGAAAAAGATATTAACCATTGTATTATGTACGTTTATGCTAGTAGTAATTACAGGTTGTAATAACGAAGAAGTGGGGATTAAAGAATTAAACAAAATTAATGATAAAATAACAGAATTTTATATTAATAATAATGATAAAGCAGGGAATTTAGGATCACATTATGTAGATGAGGAAAATAAAGTTGTAGTAGTAGAACTTATTAATAATAGCAAAGAAGAACAAGAAAAATTTAGAAAAGAAGTTATTGATTCAGAATATATTAAATTTGTTCAAGGAAGTCAACAAGATAATCATCAAATAAAAATCACCAAGACAAAAGATTGTGATAATCAAGTAATAGAATATTATCAATATGAAGAACAAAAAGTATATTTAGTGTGTTTAGATGAAATAACTATCGATGGAGCTACATTTAAAGATTATTTTTCTAAAACTTATCAAACTTTTAATGATTCTATCAATAGTTTAATAAATGATATGGAATTAGTTGATACATATAAAGATGGAGGAACCAAACTTTATAAGAATGATTCTATTGCTCTTATAAAGTGCAATACAATAGATGGAAACAAAGATATTTATATTGGAGATACTAATTTAGAATATCAAGAAAGCTTTTGTAAATAATAAAAAAATTATCAGTTTGATAATTTTTTTTGCTTATAAAGTAGATATTGATATAATTATACGATAAAAATAAATGAAAAAGTTATTCTGGTAAAAATTTATTTAATCTATAAAAGTTTATTTCTGGTTTATTAAATAATCTAAAGTTATATCTTGATACTCCGATTCCTGAAGTAACATAAAGTGAAGTTCCATTTAAATCATAATATCCTTTAACATATTTATGTCCATTTTTAGGTGTATACAAAGGACCAATAAATGGTAGTCTTACTTGACCTCCATGTGAGTGTCCCGCTAATATTAAATCAATATTATTATATTTGTTTACAATGTTATCGGCATAATCGGGTTCATGTAATAAAATTATATTATATGTATTAGTATTATCATTATCATCGTAATAACTCATAACTTTATCAATATCTTCTAATTCATGACTAACAGAATTAAGACCACCAATAAAAATTTTTTCGTTATTTTTACTATATATAATATCATAACTATTATTTAATATTTTAAAGTTACTTTCATTATATATATTTATAATATTTTCAGAATTATTTGCAATATCATGGTTTCCATAAATAGCATATTTTCCATAAGTAGAATTAATATTAGATAGAGTTTCTATTAAAAAATCTTTATCGTCTTCAGTTAATGTTTTATCAGTGTCTACTAAATCACCAGTAAAAATGACAATATCTGGATTTATTAAGTTTATTTCATCAACAATATTTTTAACTCTTTCTTTGGTTATTACTCTTGTGTAATGTAAATCGGAAAAATGGACAATTTTTAGCCCATCAAAACTAGTAGGAATATTATCAGTGTTAATAACAATTTCATTAGTAACAAGTCCATTAGTTCCAATATATCTACTATATAAAATAATGCCAATAATTCCGACCAGTAATATAATAAATATTTTAATAAATATTTTCATTATAAACCACTTCCTATTAAATATAAAATAATAGCCATAGTATTATGTATTGAATGCATACAAATAGTAGAAAAAATATTATTAGTTTTGTAATAAGTATAAGCAAAGGCAATACCTAAACTACAGTATGGGACTAAAAATAATAATTCAGAAATAATAATAGATTCTGTCACTAACCAAGACCCTATAATCGTAGGTAAAACATGAAGTCCTCCAAAAATGCCACCACTTATAATAATATATAACCATTTGTTTTTTATAATATCTCTAAACCCTTTTCTAAATAACAATTCTTCAGTTAGTGGTGCATATATTGATACGCTAAACAACATATATAAGGGCGAAATATCAATAAGTTTTCTTACTTCTTCTTCATTCCCAGCAATTGCACCGTTTGTAATAATAATTATTATTAAATTACTTATAACCATAACTATAAAACCAATTAACCAATACTTTATAGATATTTCTAAATTATTAAAGAAATCTTTAAAAAACAATTTAAAGTCTTTTTTTAACGTTTTAAAATATACAGATACAATTAATATTAAAAATAATAAATTAACGATAAAACTAAAAAACACTTTATAACTCATAGATAAATTTATAATAAATTTACCAAATATTTCAAAAAATATACTATCCCAAATAATAAATAAAATAAATAAACTAGTTAACTTTAAAACATAATATATCTTTTCATTTTTTATATACTTTTTTATTTTGTCTTCCATTTAGGTCACCTCATATCTTTCTAATTATATCAAAATTTATAACTTTTTTCTATAAATTTTCCAAAAAAGAAGTAAAACGGCATTTTTTTTATCAATAATATATATAGGGGGGCAAAAATGCAGGAAAGGATTTTATATGAAAAAAATAATGTTAATTTTATCAACACTAATATTATTTATAAATAGTGTAAAAGCAGAAGAATATAGTGATTGGGTTGAATGGTTGGATAATAGTATCAAATATGATGATGTTGAGACAGAAACTAGATATCGTTTCTATAAAGAAGAAATAGAAGGGGAATATTTAACAAGTGATACATTAAATAAGTATCAGTATCAAGATATAGAAAAATTTATTTATAGTGAATTTTCTAATTGGCAAGAAACATGTAATGGGGAAAATATAAATATTGAAAATAAATTATTATATCCATATAAAAAATTAATTGTAGATACAAATTACATTTATATTGATGAATTATATAATGATATAAGTTTTAATAATATAAAAATATATTCAAACGGAATAGAAGTTCCTTATACTTTTGAAGTTTGTGAAAATTGTGTAAATAATTATAATTATATAAAAAAAGGAGAAAAAATAATATTAAAACTAGATAAAAATTATCCTAGTAAATCATTAACATTTTATATAGATGCTAATAGTGAGTATCCTAATGTAACATACAAATTAAAGACTACTTATGATAAAGATGGGACTAAATTAGCATTAGTTAAAATAGCTAATACTAATTTAAAAGATTTTATACCAAATGATCGATGGTTTTATCTAGCAATGGAAAGCGATATTATGTATTCAGAAACGCCTGTTTTAGAAGACGAAAATACAATTATATATCCTAGTAAAAACATGTGTAGGTATCAAGAAAAGATGACTTATTTTTATAATATTAATAAAGTTTATTATGATAATAATTATTATACCAATATAGAAGGTTATATTAAAGATACTAATGATTATAAAGTATATTATCGATATTTAATTAAAGATGATAATGAAGAAATAATAGAAGATTTAAATAGTACTTTAAATAATAACAAAGTTACAAATACTAATATAAATAATAATTCTTCTAACAATGGACAGGAAGTAGAAGACGAAAATATAAATAAAGAAAATATTGATAATAATGATTTAAGTACGATTAATGTTTCAGATAATATTGAAAAAGAGAATAAAAAAACTCCTTTAGTTAATACTATGAGTATAAATAAAAAAGTACCTCTAATAAAATATATTATTTTATTAGTAATTATATTAACATTAATATTTATCTTTTATCAAAATAAAAAGTATCGTAAAAAAATGTCGTTAGAATAATATGATATCTTTTGTCGAAACTATATAAACAAGAGTATTTATATGATAAATTTTATATGGAAGGTGATATAAGTGATAAATATTAATTATGAATTTCGAAAAGGAATTATGTTTATAAGATTATTAGGTAATCTTACTATATATAATTCAAAAAAAGTACTGGAAAATATAATTAATATTATAAAACAAATAGGAATTAAATTAGTAGTATTAAATCTTGATAACATTAAAGCAATAGATGCTTATGGTATAAATAGTATTCTTATCTTAAATAATAAGTTAAGAGAAGAACACGATAAAATGTTTATCTGTAGTAACAATTGTTTTAAAGAGAAGTTTGAGCATCAAATACCTATTATAAGCAGTGAAATAGATATCTTTAATGTTATATAGAAAGGATACGATGAATAAAGAACTAGAAGATTTAATTGTAGATAATAGTAATTTAATTTATTCAATTATATCTAGATATCAAAATTATTATGACAAAGAAGACTTGTATCAAATAGGAGTTATAGGAATGATAAAAGCATATAAGAAATATGATCCACAAAGCACCACTAAATTTACGACGTATGCATATACTTATATACTAGGAGAAGTTCTTAAATATGTAAATGACAATAAGAGTTTTAAATTAAGCAAAGAATATTTAGCTATGTATAGAAAGATAAATGAAGCTAAAACAGTTCTTACGCAAAGATTAATGAAAGTTCCTACTAACTTTGAATTATCAATATTTTTAGAAATAGATGAAAAAGTAATTGATCATATCGAAATGGTTACAAGAGAAATAGATAGACTAGATCGAATAATAAATGAAGATGGAAAAAATTTATTACTTTTAGATACAATTAAAGACGATAAAGCAGAAACTAATATTGATAGTATGTTATTATATGAAGAAATAAATAAACTACCAAATGATGAAAAATTATTGTTAAAAGAACGTTACTTCTTAGATAGGACACAAAGTGAAACAGCCAAAATATTGGGTATAAATCAGGTTCAAGTGTCAAGAAATGAACAAAAAATCCTAAAAAAATTAAAAAATAATCTTTATAAAACCGCATAAAATAAGGATTTATACTAAATGTAATAGAATGGGTTACATAAAAAAAATTGAATTTGTGAGACAATTAATTTGGTGATACAGTGTGAGAAAAGGTGAGAGAAAAAGAAGTGATGTTTATGAAATCATTGCTAAGAATATCCGCGCGGAAAGAAAAAAGCAAAACCTAACACAAGCTAAGCTAGCAGAAAAGACGGGATATTCTCATGAATTTATAAGGAGAATAGAAGCTCCCAATACAAAGAAGTATTTTTCAATAGATACTGTTAGTAATATAGCAGATGCTTTAGGGATAGAATTAAAACAATTGTTTGATAAACATTACAAAGAGTAGATTGTAAAGTCTATTCTTTTTTTTGTATATTTTGGAAGTATTTTTTAATAATAATAATGGTGATTATATGAATAAAGAAGAGTATCTTAAATTAGTTAATGAAGTAAGTCCTAAACCAAAAAGATTAAAAAACGAAATAATAGCTTTTGTTGTTGGAGGATTAATGGGATTAGGAAGTGAATTATTGTTGGAATTATATATGGCCATATTTGACTTACCTAGAAAGGAATCAGGAGTTGCTGTTATTATTACGTTAATTATAGTTGCATCAATTTTAACAGCGTTAGGAGTGTTTGATACATTAGTATCTAAGGCAAAAGCAGGATTAATAATACCAATAACGGGATTTGCTCATTCGATGACTTCGGCGACAATAGATTATAAAAACGAAGGATTAATTCTTGGAATAGGTGCTAATATATTTAAGTTAGCAGGAAGTGTTTTATTATATGGAATAGTTGCAGTATATATCTTTGGATTAATAAGGATACTACTTATAGGAGGCTAGATATGACAAACACATATAAAAATGTATATATAAAAGATGTTTTTACCATTGGAGGACCTTATGAAGGAAATGGACCCCTATCTAAGTATATTGATAAAATATATAAGAAAGACTTGTATTTTGGAGAACCTTCATTTGAAAAAGCTGAAATTAAATTACTTACTGAATCTATTTCGATGTTACTCAAAAAAGCGAAGCTTAATGATAAAGATATCGATGTTTTAATAAGTGGAGATTTACAAAATCAAATAGCATGTTCTGATTATGCTTTAAGAAGTTTTGATATTCCTTTTTTAGGGATATTTAATGCTTGTGCTACTAGTAGTGAAGGACTTATTATTGCATCTAATTTTATTGAAGGAAAAAAGGCAAAGAAATGTATAGTATCTACTTCTTCTCATAATTTAGCAAGTGAAAAGCAATTTAGAAATCCAACGGAATATGGAGCACCTAAACCAGATACTGCCACATTTACTTCTACAGGATCTGCTTCAATACTTGTTACAAATACAAAAAGTGAAGTTAGAATAGAATCTTCTACCATAGGTAAAGTAGTTGATATGGGAGTAAAAGACGTAAATAATATGGGAGCAATAATGGCACCGGCAGCAGCAGATACTATTTATAGACATTTAACTAGTTTAGGAAGAAATAGTGACTATTATGATTTGATTTTAACAGGGGATTTAGGGAAATACGGTAAAGAAATATTAATTAGATATATGAAAGAAAAATATAAAATGGATATAAGTAATAACTATAATGATTGTGGTTATATGTTATATGATTTAGATAAACAACCAGTTTTTGCAGGAGGTAGTGGACCAGTATGTAGTGCTTTAGTTAATTTTGGTTATATATATAAGAAATTAAAAGAAAAAGAATTAAAAAGAGTATTAATAGTACCAACTGGAGCTATCTTTTCTCCGACAATGGTATTTCAAAAAGAAACAGTTCCGGCAATTAGTCATGCAATTGGATTGGAGGTAGTAGAATGATATATGTATATTCCTTTTTATTCTGTGGTATCGTTTGTTTAATTGCCCAAATAATTCTTGATAACACTAAATTAACTCCTGGACATGTTACATCCTTATTTGTAGTAATTGGAGCAGCATTAGATATGTCTGGAATATATGATAAATTTGTTTTATATTGTGGAGCAGGTGCAATTATACCTATTACTTCTTTTGGACATCAATTAGTTCATGGTGCGATGGATAGTGCTTCAGAACTTGGATTTTTAGGACTAGCTTATGGTATATTTAACTTAACTAGTGCAGGAATTAGTATTGCTGTAGTAATGGCCTTTATATTAGCATTAGTTTTTAAACCAAAACATTAATTTATAAGAGATGAAATAAAAAAATAATAAAGTACTTATTTCCAAAAGAGTAATTGCAACAAAAGTTGTACTTTTTATTTGTTTTGAAAGAATTGATGAGCGAATAAATATCCACCAGTAACAACTGGTGTTTTTTAATATACCCTTATATACCAATGATAAAATCTACACCTTTAGACGTAGATTTTTATTTAAACCAACAAAAAAGGTATTAGCAATAGAATTACGAAACCACGCAAATTGAATAAAAGTTCATTTTCACCACAGGATAAAAGCATGAAAAAGTTTTGAATTTTACAAAATTATGTAAAATATTAAGACTTTTTTTTAATTAAATGGTA